>NZ_JANJFE010000016.1:0-262211 GCF_024623505.1 Microbacterium sp. zg.B48 | reverse complement strand
GCGGCCGCGGGCGCGCGCCCCCCCCCCCCCCCCCCCCCCCCCGGGGGGGGGGGGGGGGGGGCGCCCCCCCCCCCCCCCCCCCGCCGCGGCCCTGCTGGCGACCTTCCACCGACCCGACTGGATGCGACTGGCCATCGGCCCGCAGGGCCAGACAGTGCAGGGCTTCCGGGCGGCGGTACGCGGGGCACGACTCACCGAGCGCATGGCACGGCTGCCCGAGGCGGCGGAGAGGTCGGTGTGGCGGTTCGAGGAGGTCGGTCATCTGGCGCTGCTGGTGGAGAACCGGGAAGCGGCATCCTGGTACGTGCGCCACGAACTGGCAGCGCTGGCCGGGCCCGGCCCGAGGCTCGGGGAGATCCGCGATACCGTGCGCCGCTACCTCGAGAGCGGGAACAGCCGGGTCCTGGTGGCGAAGGAACTGCATCTGGCGCCGAACACCGTCGCGTACCGCGTCGGCAAGGCCAGCGAGCTCCTCGGCCGTCCCGTCGCCGAACGCTCCCAGCAGGTGCTGCTGGCGCTGCAGCTGGTGCACGCTCTGCCCGGTCTACTCGATCCACCGCGAGCGTGACAGCGCGGACGCCTCAGCTGAGGCGTCCGCGCACCGCCGGGATCACCTCGGTGTCGAACAGATCGATCGACCGCAGCGCCTCCTCGCGCGACAGCGTGCCCCACGAGAAGGCGCCGGCGAGATAGTTCACTCCGCCCGCCTCGACAACGTGCGCGACCTGGTCGGCCACGGACGCCGGCGAGCCGACGAAGAACAGGTGCTCCTCGACCAGTCGGCGAAGGTCCGGCTGAGCAGGCTGCTCCGCGCCCATCTTGCGCCACAGCCAGGTGAAGTTGTCGTAGTGGTCGACGAACGCGCGTTCGGCGATCTCGAACGCCCGCTCGTCGGTGTCCGCGACCACCACGTGTCGCAGCACGCCGAACCGCGGCAGCGGCGAACCCGGCCTCGTCGCGGAGTGCACCTCGGAGAACAGGTCGCTGTGCTCGCGGATCACGGGCAGGGAGGGGGACTTGAACGCGAAGCCGAAGATCGTATTCTGACCGTTCTCCGCCGTCCGGCGGATCGACTCCGGGTTGGACGTGGGGTACCACACCGGGATGTCGCCGGACGGCGTCAGCGTGAGCTCGACAGGGTCGCCGCCGTGCGGCGGCAGGAAGACGCCCGTCTTGAGCGCGTGCAGAATCGCGGGCAGGAAGGTCTCGTAGCGGGACCGCATCTGCGCGGGCGTGAACCCGTACATCGCGCTCTCGTGCGGCGACGAGCCCTTGCCGATGCCAAGCTCCAGCCGGCCGTGCGAGAGCTGGTCGATCATTGCGATCTCCTGCACGAGCCGCAGCGGATCGTAGAGGGGGACGATGAACGTGGTCGGCACGAGCCGAATCCGCTGAGTCTCACGTGCCAGTGCGGCCGCGAACAGACCGGGCGACGCGGCCAGGCCGAGGGTCGCGCCGTGGTGTTCGGCGAGGTGGAACCGGACGAAGTTGCCCTCGTCCGCCCTCCGCGCGATGGCGATCCGGTCATCGTAGGTGTCCGCAATGCTCCGATCGCGATTCACGTCGAGCCAGTCGAACACCCCGAAGTCGAGATCAACCACTTTCCACGTCCTCTCTGAATTCCTGCCGACGACCACGCTAGCCATACCGGCGACGGGTCCGGTTCGTGCCCTGCGCCAGATTTCCGGAAAGGCTTGGTCGCTTCGCACAATCAGCTGCTCGCACCCATCGGGCATCCTGGAGGACGTGGCCGATGGGGAAGAGACATCCATGCGTCAGTCCTCGCAATGGATACTCGCGCTGACGCCCGCACACGGCGGCTGGACGCCGGCGCAGCTTGCGCAGCGACGAGCCGCAGATGCCGAGACGATCGGCTCGGCTGTGGATGCGATCGGCCCCGGTCCCGTCTCGTGGGCCGTGGAGACGGCCGAGCGGATCACGAGCCGCTTCCGGGACGACGGAGAGAAGCTGGGCGTTCCGACTGAATCCACCGGATTCTCCCGCCAGGGTGCGGAGGTCGGTCTGCTCATGGCTTTGGTCGCCATGGCTGGGGAATCCCCGTTGGAGACGATCCGGATCTCCCCGGCGATGCCCCAGCTCGCGCGCATCGCCGTTCGGCAGGGGATGCCGGTCGACGCGCTCATCCACAAAGCCTGGGCGAGCCACGCCGCATCCCAGGACGAGATGCTCCAGATGATCGGCAGGCTCGTCGAGCCGCAGCACCAGATCGCGGCGATCCGGGCAATGAGCACGGCGATGTTCGCCCATGGCAACGCGACGGTGCGCGCTCTCACCGATGCCTACCGGGAGGAACGGCGGCAGTGGGACGGCAAGACCCGTGAGACGCGCCGCCGGATGATCGCGGATCTGATCCGGGGAGGCCCTGCACCCGCCGACGCGGAGGAGATCCTCGGGTTGCCGCTGCTGGGCGGACACCTGTTCGGTCTGGCGTTCAGCGCAACCGGGCGGCACGTATCGCAGCTCGAAGAATCGGTGACTTCCTTCGCGCGCACTGCCGCCGACCTGCTCGGAGCAGCTCGGGTGATCGTCGTTCCGCACGACGCCGCCGTCGAGATGTGGTGGACCTTCTCGTCCCGCCAGCCACCGCCCGAGTCCGCCGCACTGCTGCGCACAGCGGTCAGACCGCCCGGGGTCAGCATCAGCCTGGGTCCCGCAGGCATCGGCATCGAGGGTTTCCGGGAGTCGTACCACGGCGCATATGCGGCCGCGCGAGTGGGCAGGGCGGCGGCGGCGGATGACGTCTGGGGGTACGACTCGGTGGCGCACCTGTCGCTTCTGCTTCAGGACCGCTCGGCCGCGAGGCGGTTCGTCCGGCATCACCTCGGCCCCCTCCTGAAGCCCGGCGGTCGCACCGCCGAGATCCGCACGACACTGCGTCGCTACCTCGAGACCGGAAACGGTCGCATCGCCGTGGCGGAGGAACTCCACATCGCGGCCAGCACCGTCGCGTACCGGGTCGCTCAGGCGGAGGGGATGCTGGGGCCGGGCTTTCGCGACCGACCGGTCCCCATTCTGCTGGCGCTGCAGCTCGTCGAGCTCGTACCCGACATCGCCTCGTGACTCCGCGCGGCACCGCGGGCGCGGACCGGCCCGCGCCGGCTACTTGACCGCGTTCGAGATCTGATCCAGCGAGACGAAGGACCCATGGAACGAGAAGGACTGACGGTACGGCAGCAGCACTCGTGCAATGGGATCGGCCTGGACGTTCTTCGCGTCCAGGATCCAGAACTCGGCCCGGTTCTCAGCCATGAAGTTCACCATCGACATGACCCAGCCGTCGCCCTCCGGGGCATCCGCGGATCTCGGGACGAACATCGGCTCCTGAGCCACCACGCCCGGTGGCAGCTCGTGCAAGCGCACCTGGTGGTTGTCCCAGTCCAACGAGGCGATGCCGCGGTCGTGACGGAAGTATCCCCAGCGGTAGCGCTCCATCTGGAAGCGTCCGTCGTTGCGAGGCATCTCGCCGACGGAGCCCGGCACCGCGTACTGCTTGGGGACGCCGGCATCGTCCGACAGGTCGAACTCCAGCCGCGTGATCTGGGCGATGCCCTCCTCGAGGGATGAGATCTCGCCGATGGTCGTCGGGAAGAACGGGAATCCGTTGCCCGGCGAGATCGTCGCATCGACGTACACCTTGTCGCCCTCGGTGAAGGCGTTCATGATGTGCCCGGAGAAGGTGTTGGGCAGGTGGAACCAGCGGATGTCGTTCACCGAGCCGTCGCGGCGCATGATGCCCCAGGCGCTCGGCTTGCTCGGGTCGTAGTTGTAGAAGTCGCCGCCCTTCTTCATCCGCTCCTCGTCCACCGTCAGCGGCATGATGTCGAAGATGACATGCTCGCGCGTGACGGCGAAGTCGTGCGACAGCCCCGGGAACGGGCTCTTGAAGATCTCCTCGCGGATGAGGTTGCCCTCCCGGTCGGCCACCTGCAGCGCCAGGACGGGCTCGATGTACGAGCCGTCCGCGAAGAGGCCGAAGCCCCACCACTCACCGGTGACCGGATCGAGCTTCGGATGGGCGCAGACCGATATCGACTTCAGCTTGCCGTCGAAGTCCCATTGCTCCTTCGTGTCGAGCGTCTCCGGGTCGATCATGTACGGGTGGCTGTCCTCGCGCAGCGCGAAGAGGCGACCGGCGTGCCAGTGCGCGTACGTGTTCCCGGTGTTGTTGCGGTCGACCTGGGGGGCTTCGGGGTCGTCGGTGTACTTGTTGCGGTACTTGCCGTACAAGCGGCGTCGTGCTGCCCGTTCGGCCAACAGTCGCGGCGTGCGCACATACCGGGACTTGAAGTCGACGTGGCCGTCCTCGAAGCGCAGCATCGAGAACAGTCCGTCCCCGTTGATGATGACGTCGTCCTCGAGCGTGGGGTAGTAGCGGTCGCCGCCGACGCGGTAGAGCGCGCCGTTGATCTCCCGGGGCACCTCACCGATGATCTCCGCGTCGTAGAGCTCCGCTTCCAGTCGAGTCGCGGGCGACTGCTTCCCCTGGAAACTGTGCATGTTGTAGAACTTGCCGGCGAGCGTCATCGTGGTAACTCCTTGTGCCTGCGGGCGGTTCCTGTGACTGCGCGTGCGACCACGCCGCGTCGGGCCGCTTCGTCATGGTAGGCAGCCTGCGTCAGCCCGTGTCAGCACACGCGGAGCAGGCTTTCGAAGGTCGGACTGTCGCGCGCGGCAGTTCCCGCGGACGCGGGGAGAAACTGTCGTGGGCGCACAACGGGATGCCGGTTCCCTGGCCTGACGTGACATGCCCCGCCCGGACGACCGAACTAGGGTCGGAGTGCTCTCGCCCTCGTCCGTTAGGAACCGCATGACTCAGTCGTTCAAGGAGCGCCGCGCGGCGCTCATCGCCCTCGGCCTGGATCTGACCCCCGAGATGGTCGCCGGCACCGTCAGCCTGACAGCACCCGATATCGATCCGGCGATCTACGACGCCGTCGCCGTCACGAAGGATCTGTCGTACGGCGCACACGAGCGCCACGTCCTGGACGTGTACGCTCCTGTTGCCGCGAGCGGCGCGGAGCGTCCCGTCCTGGTCTACGTTCACGGTGGCGGCTTCGTGCGCGGCGCGAAGGACTCCGATCAGACGCCGTACTTCAAGAACATCGGCTCGTGGGCTGTTCAGCAGGGCTGGGTGGCGGTGGCGATCAACTACCGGCTGGCGCCGGAGTTCGCCTACCCGTCCGGCGCGGAGGACGTCGCCGCCGCGATGACCTGGGTCATCGATCACATCGGCGAATACGGTGGGGACGCCACCAAGGTGTTCCTGTGCGGCCAGTCCGCCGGATCGATGCACGTCGCCGACTACGTCGTCGGCCACGGCGGCTACGGTCCGCACGGCCGCGCCCTGGCCGGCGCTGCGATCGTCTCCTGCCTTTACGACGTCGGACGGGCGACACGCAAGGACATGCACCTGGCCTACTGGGGCGCGGACGTTTCCGCCTGGCCCGAGCGGGGCACTCTGGGCGGCCTCATCGACACCGACCTGCCCCTCCTGTGCACGGTCAGCGAATTCGACGAGCCGGAGTTCCAGGATCACGCGACGCAGTTCGCCGCGGAGTGGCATGCACGCAAGGGCGGGTTCGCCCCCCTGCACCTGCTCTACTCGCAGAACCACCTGACCCCGGTCTACGCGATCGGCTCCCCGTGGGATGCGTTCGGACCGCTGCTGAGCCGGTTCATCGACGCCAACGCGTGACCGTGGGTCCGCCTTTATCGCCGGCGCCAGATTCGTTCGGCGGCACTGTCGCGGCAACCGTGCCGGTCGAGGGCGCCATCAGGGATCGTGGTGCTGTGCCACCGTTGCCATCAGAGACAGACCCCGCGGCGCTCGAAGCTGCGCTTGCCGAAATCCGCTCCGCGCTCGGACCCGACGCCGTGCTCACCGCCGAGGCGGCGCATGAGTTCCGCGACCCCTACGACGGCTTCGACGAAGCGCATTTTCCCTCGGCCGTGGTGCAGCCGACAACGGTGGCGGAGGTGCAGGCGGTCGTGCGGATCGCCGCAGCCCGCGGCGTCCCGATCTGGACGAGCAGCCAGGGGCGCAACAACGGCTACGGCGGCTCTGCGCCCGTGGTCGGCGGATCCGTGGTGGTCAGTCTGCGCAAGATGAACCGCATCCTCGAGATCGACGATGAGCTCGGGATCGCGGTCGTGGAGCCGGGCGTGCAGTTCTTCGAACTCGTGGACGAGCTGCAGCAGCGCGGGGGGCGCTGGTGGACAGCGACGCCCAGCCTGGGCTGGGGCTCCGTCGTCGGGAACACGCTGGACCACGGTTTCGGATACACCGAGTACGGAGACCACGCCGCGCACGTGCCCGCCCTGGAGGTGGTGCTGGCCGACGGCTCCCTGCTGCGGACGGGCATGTGGGCGTCGTCCACGAGCCGAGCAGCACATCCCCGTGGCTTCGGGCCGAATCTCACACCGCTGTTCATGCAGTCCAACTTCGGAATCGTCACGAAGCTCGCCCGCCCGCTCAGTCCGCGGCCGGAGATCTATGCGCCGATCACCATCAGGGTCCCCGACGGTGAGGATCTCGGCCCCCTCGTCGATGCGATGCGTGTGCTGACCATCGAGGGCACGATCCCGAACATACCCAACATCACCTCCGTGCTGGGTGCCGCCGCGATGCGCAAGCCTCGACGCGAGTGGTACGACGGCCCGGTGCCGATCCCCGACGAGGTGTACCGCGGAATGTGCGAGACGCTCGCCATCGGCTGGTGGAACTGTTCGGCCGCCGTCTACGGCCCGGCGGCGGTGGTGGCGGCCAGCCTCGAGCGTGTGCGCGAGGTCGTACTGAAGTCGCTGCCTCACGCTGAGGTGACCGCGAAGCTTCTGCCCGGCGACGAGATCGACCACGGCGCGCTCACCCACCGGGAGAACGTGCAGGCGGGACGGCCGAGCCTGGTGATGCTCGAGACCGCGAAGTGGCGAGGCGACGAGGGCGGCCACCTGGAGATCTCCCCGATCGGCCCGGCGACGGGTGCTGACGTGGAGCGGATCGCGGCGATCCTCAGGCCGATCGTCGAGGCGGAGGGCTTCGACTTCTGGCCCAGCGTGTACGTGATCAAGCGCTCGGTCATGTTCCTCGGGGTCCTCAACTTCGACCGTTCGAACCCCTCGCAGATCGCGGCGGCATACCGTGTGGCCCGCTCGGCGTACCCCGAGCTGGCCGCCGCGGGCTACACGCCGTACCGCGGCAACATCCGGTTCATGGACATGATGCAGGACATCTACGACTGGAACGACCACGCGATGCGCCGTTTCCTCGAGAGACTCAAGGACGAGCTCGACCCGGCCGGGATCCTCTCTCCCGGCAAGCAGGGCATCTGGCCACAACGGCTCCGGGCCGGACGAAGCGGGCCGCCCGCAGCACTGCACTCCGCACCCGTACGAGCGAAGGAAGATGACCGATGACCATCGAGCTGCCCGCGATCCTCCCCGACGGCGTCGAGCGCGACGACTACGTGCGTGCGGTCGCCGCACTCGTCGACGCGCTCGGTGCGGACGCGGTGCGACTGGAGGGCATCGAGGAATTCCGCGACCCCTACGACTGGCCCGCGTGGGACACCCACTGGCCGTCGGCCGTGGTGCAGCCCGCCAGCGTCGAGGACGTCCAAGCGGTCGTGCGCATCGCCGAGGCACATGGCGTCCCGCTGTGGACGCACAGCCAGGGTAAGAACAACGGCTATGGCGGCGGAGCTCCGCGCGTGCGCGGTTCGATCACGCTCAACTTCCGACGGATGAACCGCATCCTCGAGGTCAACGAAGAACTCGGGTACGTCGTGGTCGAGCCCGGGGTCACCTTCTACGAGCTCGTCGACGAACTCGCCGCCCGCGGCGGGAACTGGTGGCCGTCCACACCCGACCTGGGCTGGGGCTCCGTCGTGGGAAACACCGTGGACCACGGCGTCGGCTATACCGAGTTCGGCGATCACGCCGCCGCCGCCAGCGGGCTGGAGATCGTCCTACCGGACGGGTCGCTGCTGCGGACCGGCATGTGGGCATCCTCCACGAGTGCTGCCGGACACGCGCACCCGCGCGGCTTCGGCCCGAACGTGGAATCCCTTTTCATGCAGTCCAACCTGGGCATCGTCACCAAGCTGGGGCGCAGGATCAGTCCTGCACCGGAGCTGTTCGCGCCGCTGCGATTCCGCGTCTGGGAGGACGCTGACCTGGTCCCACTCATCGACGCCACCCGCGTCCTCATGCTCGAGGGCACGATCCGCAACATTCCGGTCATCGGCGGCGTGCTGGGAACGGCGGCGATGCGCGGGCCGCGCTCGCAGTGGCTGGATGGCCCGATCACCGACAGCGACTACCGGCGGCTGATGACGGAACTGGGCGCCGGCTGGTGGAACCTCCGCGCCGCTATCTCCGGCCCCCGCGCGATCGTCGAGGCGCAGCTCGAGAGGGTGCGTGAGGTTCTGCAGGCAGCGGTGCCCAGCGGCGAGTTCTCGGCGCTGCCGACCGAGGGCCGCGACGTGTCCGAGGAGACGCTCCCGCTGCACCCGGACCGTGTGCAGGCCGGACGGCCCGGGCAGAGCCTGCTGAAGTCGTTGGAATGGTGGGGGCCCGACGGCGGTCACCTGGAGCTGTCCCCGGTTGCGCCCAACACCGGTCGCGACGCCGCCCGCATCGGCGACATCCTGCGTGCGGAGATGGAGGGCGCCGGCTTCGATTTCTGGCCGAGCATCTGCCTGTTCCCCCGCTCGCTGGTCTACCTCGGTGTGATCAACTTCGATCACGCCGACCCGGAGCGGATCCAGGCGGCATACGACGTCTACGATTCCGCGGTGCGTCGGCTCGGAGCGGAGGGGTATCCGCTCTACCGAGGCCATGTCCGCGGCATGGACGTGATCCAGGAACAGTACGACTGGAACGAGCACGCTTACCGGCGTTTCGTCGAGCGGCTCAAGGACGCACTGGACCCGCAGGGCATCCTCTCCCCCGGCAAACAGGGAATCTGGCCCGCGCGGTACCGGGACCAGACGTAGCCCGTATCCGGCACGGATCCCGGCCGGGCGGATACGTCGGGCGTGTGCCGCGGATCCGCCCGGGTGCGCCGGGACATCAGGCGGGCGGACGCTCCAGCGGCGAGAAGAGCTGCCCGGAGCTGAACACCAGCGGCAGGTCCCCCTCGCGCAGGGCGAGGTGCTCGACGTTTCCGATGAACAGCGTGTGGTCGCCCGCCCTGTGGCGGTCCACGATCCGGCATCCGAGCCGGCCGATCGCATCGGGCACGAACGGATGATCGTCGACCCACTCGAACTCGGGCGCGGCCACGTCGGTCGGCTTGCCGGCGAAGCGCACCGCGACATCTTTCTGCTGGTGTCCGAGGATGCTCACGGAGTACCGCTCGTTGACCGTCAGATACTCGTGCGTGCGCGTGTGCTCGCCCACGGACACGAGGATCAGCGGCGGGTCCAGCGATACCGACACGAACCCGTTCGCGGTCATGCCGTGGACGATGCCCTCAGCGGAGCGCGTCGTGATCACCGTCACCCCGGAGGGGAATTTGCCGGCGACGCTGCGGAACGCGCGGCTGTCGATCGTACTCATCGGTGCGTGTCGACGTCGTCGTTGGAGACCAGGTCCGGAGCCGTCCATCCGTTGAGGTCGTAGTCGCTCATCGCGTTGCCGACGAGGCCCTCGAGGTAGGACATGGTCCCGTCCGCCAGCGCCGTGCGGTGCGAGGACATGAAGTGCACGTCCTCCTGGCCGAGGTAGTTCTGCTCGTACAGGTCGTGCCGGCCACCGAATTCGCTGCCGACGGCGTCCCAGAGCATCTTCATGATCCGCGAGCGGTCGATCGCTGTCTTTCCGTTCGAGCCGCGCAGATATCGATCCAGTGTGGGCCGCAGCTCCGGGTTGCCGAAGTCCTTCGCGAGCGAGTTCAGATAGATCAGGCCGGACCCGGTGAACTTCTCCGCCAGTTCCCGGCTCCGCCGTTGCAACGAGGGACCGATGGCGGCGGATGCGGAGGCGTACACCGGGTTGGGCTCCATGGAGCCTCCCGGGCCGGGCACCGCGTGCTCGATCATTCCGGCGCGCAGGCCGTTCAGGACGTTCCGGTTCACGAGCATCTCACCCAGGGCGACGTTCGCGAAGCGTTCGTTCTGGCTGCCGACGACTTCCAGTGCCTGATTCATCAGCCCCGCCATGAACCCGAGTTTCGTGGAGAGCCGCACGTTCGCCTGGAGGATGCCGCGGCCGGTCCACCGGCTGTCCCGGATGAACGAGAAGATCTTCTTCTCGTCGTAGATCAGCACATTCTCCCAGGGGATCAGCGCCTCGTCGAAGACGAGGACTGCGTCATTCTCGTCGAAGCGGCTGGAGAGGGGGTAGTCGAAGGGAGAGGAGGTGCGTGCGGCGACCTCCTCGTAGGATGCCCGCGCGATCAGCTTGACGCCCGGCGCGTCCAACGGGGCGACGAACATCAGCGCGAAGGCCTTGTCGGCGACCTCGACACGGGTGTGACCGACGAGGATGTACTGGGCGATCGGCGAGCCGGTGGCCACGACCTTGGCGCCGCTGACGACGAGCCCGGCGTCGGTCTCGCGCTCCACGTGCACGAAGACGTCCCGGACCTCTTCGATCGGTCGTCCGCGATCGACCGGCGGGTTGGCGATCGCGTGGGCGAAGAAGAGGACATTCTCCTGCGCTTCGCGATACCAGTGCCGCGCGTTGTCTGCGAACTCTCCGTAATACTCGGGGTCCTGACCCAGACTGGTCAGCAGGGCCGCCTTGTAGTCCGGCGTCCGCCCCATCCACCCGAACACCAGTTCCTGCCAGGTCTGGATGGCGGTGACGTTGTCGCGGAGATCCTGCTGCGAGTGCGCCACCCGGAAGAAGGGGTGCGTCAGACCGCCGCTGCCGGTGTCGGTCGGCTTCAGCATCCGGTCGGCGGTCGCCGGATCGTGGAACGCATCGTACAGTCGGGCCATCGAGCGCGCCGAGTTGCGGAAGGCCGGGTGCGTCGTGACGTCCGTGACTTTCTCGCCGTACAGCCAGACCTCGCGACCGTCGCGGATCGACGCCAGGTAGTCGTCGCCGGTCTGCGGGAGGGTGCGTGTCCCCGTCGGCGCGGACGCGCTCTGCTCGATGGTCATTGCAGGCCTCCTGATCGTGGCCGAGCGCTCTCGCTCGACTCTTTCCACAAAGCTACGATCCGCAGGGCCCCGATCCCACGGGCGATTCGCCACGGCTGCGAGGAGCAGTTGTTCATCCTGCATAATGGAGCGTTCCGGCGCTGTCGCCGGCCCGGAGAGGCGCAAGGTCGATGGTCAACCGAATCGATGAGGTCTTCACGCACGTGCCGGAGGTCGAACGACCGCCGACGCTGAACGACGCCCGCACCATTGCCACGCTCAGCGAGGGCATGGAACCGCGTCTGGTGAGCTGGGCTCTGCACGTGGCCCGCGCCGCCGCGGAGGAGGCATCCGCCGATGTGGCTCCGGCGCGGTTCGAGATCCTCGCGGAGATGATCGGCATGGCCATCGAGTCGATCTCGATCAACCTCATCCGCTATCTGCTGACCGGCCGAGACAACGCCGCAGGCGTCCGTGTCAGCAAGGCGCAACGCACTTCGACGCTCACATCGGTCCATGTCGGCATCCCGCTGGAGCGCCTCATCGGGGGGATGCGCACGCTGGATCATCGTTGGCGGCGCACCTTCATCGAGATCGTCGTGCAGTCGATGCCGCGGCAGCACACGGTGGCCCTGCTGACCGACATCGACCGGTCGCTCGCGACGTACTTCGGTGCGCTGATCGACCAGAACGCCGGCATCTACACCGACGAACACGAGCGCCTGCGCGACCAGCGCGTGGTGGGGCAGCGACAGCTCCTCGAGCGGCTGATCAGCGGCGTCCACATCGATGATGAGATCATCGCCGACGTCTTCGGGGTGCCGCCGGCCAGCGAACACGTCTGCGTCGTCGTCTCGCCGGCCAGTCACTCGGAGGCACGCGCGGTGCAGCTGGACTTCGCCGGATTCCGGCAGTCCGTCGCCCGTCGGTTCGCCGACCGGACGGTCAACTCAGTTCCGGTGGATCAGGACACCGTGTGGATCCTGATCACCGGCGCAGCGCTGCGCGAGGAGCCGGTGGCCGAGTGGCTCGAACGGGTGGTCACCGAGATGCCCGGCTCGCTCGTGTCCATCGGGCTGGTCGGCTCGGGTACCTCGGGACTGCGCACGTCCTGCCTGACCGCGACCGCGGCGCATGCTCTGAACCGGCTCTCCCCGAAGGCCGGTCCGGTCGTTTCGTTCGCGGCGGACGGCATTCTCGCCCTGGCCGCCCAGTCGCCGGAACTGGCGCGGCTGTTCGTCCAGAGCGAGATCGGCCCGCTGCTGGGCACCGGCCCGCTCATCGATGACCTGCATCGAACGCTGAGCACGCTGATCGGCCTGAACGGGAGCCTCGTCCGCGCCGCCGAAGTCCTGTACGTCCACCGCAACACGATCGCGTATCGGCTGAAGCGGATCGAGGAGATCCTCGGCCGTGATCCGATGGCGCGGCCGGTCGAGACGCAGACAGCGCTCCTGCTCGCCGACTACCTCTCGCTGTGAGAGGCAGCGACGACGACGGGCCGGTGGCGCTCAGTCGAGGATGATCGGGCTGTCGGCCGGCATCGCGAACTCGTGGAACTCGCCCAGGTACTTCTCCTGCGTCTGCACCCGCGAAGAGTCCGGGATGTTCGCCATCACCGTGGTGCCGGCGGCCGTCTCCACGGCCAGCCGGTAGGCGTCGCCGAGGTAGCTGGACGCGGTCACCGTGCCGCTGAACGTGGCCTGTGGCTGCGCGCTGGGCGCGTCGGCGGCGAAGACGACGTCCGAGGCGCGGAAGGCGATCTGCGCGCCCCGCCACGAGCGGATCATGTCTCCGCGCAGATGGAAGGAACCACCGCCGACGACATCGACGCGTCCCGCGTCCGGATCGATGTGGGTCACGGTGAGGATGTTGTCGAATCCGACGAAGTCCGCCACCCATGCCGTCTTCGGCTTGGCGAAGATCTCGTGCGGCGTGCCGGACTGCTCGATGTTGCCCTTGTTCATCACCACCACGTGATCGGAGATGGCGAGTGCCTCCTCTTGATCGTGCGTGACGTAGACGGACGAGTAGCCGAACTCGTCGTGAAGGCGGCGGATCTCGGTGCGCATCGCGAGGCGGAGCTTCGCGTCCAGGTTCGACAGCGGCTCGTCGAAGAGCAGCAGACCGGATGCCGAGACGAGCCCTCGGGCGAGCGCAACGCGCTGCTGCTGCCCGCCCGAGAGCTCATGCGGATACCGCGCGTCCAGGCCGGTCAGCCCGACCGCGTTCAGCGCCTCGGTCGCCCGTGCCGCGGCCGCTCGGCCGGCCACGCCGCGCAGCCGGAGCGGATACGCGATGTTGCCGAGCACGGTGCGGTTGGGCCAGAGCGCGTAGCTCTGGAACACCATGCCGAGCTTGCGCTTGTGAGGAGCGAGGAATGTGCCGGCGGCGACGTCGACGAAGACGTCGTCACCGAACTGGATGCGGCCTGCATCGGGCACCTCCAGGCCGGCCAGACAACGCAGCGTCGTCGTCTTGCCGCACCCGGACGGACCCAGCAGCGTGGTGAAGGAACCCTCGCTCAGCGAGAGCGTGATGTCCTCCACAGCGACGCTGCCGCCCGGATAATGCTTGGCGATCGCGTCGATTTCCAGTGAGCGCATTCCTGTACACCTCTCCGATCGGCGAACCGATCAGTCCATCTCGTTCAGACTCAGGGAACGAAGATCGTCTTGAACTGCTCGATGTAACCCGGGCGGGCTTCGTCGATGTCCACGGACGGAACGATCCCGGTCAGGTTGGCCTCGACCCAGTTGGTCCAGGGCGCCGCAGGGTCGGCAGCTTCGACGTTCAGCGGGGCGAGCCCGGCCGAGCCGATGGCCTTCTGCGCGGTGAGCGTGTTGAGCCACTCCAGGTACAGCTTGGCCACGTTGGGGTGAGGTGCATCCGCCAGCAGGAGCTGCTTGTGGGTGACCACGTAATTGTCCTTCTCCATGAGCCGGAACTCGACCGGGGCGCCGGCGCGCTGGGCGCCCACCACTGCGGACGAGGGCGCGGCGAACATGAAGGCCGCCTCGCCCTGCATGAGACCGGCGACCGCGTCACCGTACGTACCTTTGATCACAACGTTGCCGGCGAGGGCCTTGATGTCTGCGTCGGTGAAGGCACCGTTCTCGGCCAGGTAGATGGGAGCGTCCTGCGACGGGCCGGGGAGGTTCGGGTCCCCCATGAGGACATTGCCCGCGTACTCGGGCTTGGTCAGGTCGGTCCAGACCTTGGGGTTCAGGCTCCCGGCACGCGGCAGGAAGACTCCGTAGCCGAAGAAGCCGATGAAGGGGGAGGTGAACTTGTGGTCGGGGTCGATCAGCTGGTCCGCGCTGTCGGCGAGAGCCTCGGGGACCGTCATGCCGACCACCTCGTACTCCTCCGCGAAGTCGACATACTGCTGGCCGTTCGGGTTGTGCAGGACGTCGGTGACGTGGTTCCCGCTCTGAACCTCCGACTGCAGCTGGGTGATCAGCGGCGCTCCGATCAGGGACGCGGAGGTGACCGAGATCTCGGGGAACGTGGCCTCGAAGGCCTCCCACGTCGTGACCATGTCATCGGCCAGCCCGGAGATGATGCTCAGCTCGTCCTCGCCGTCGGCGATCGCCGCCTCGTAGAGCTCGGTGATCCGCTGCGCAGCTTCTTCGGAGATCTGCTCGGCCTTCGGGTCGAGGTAGTAGTCGCCGGCCGCGGCACCGGTGCCGGCCGAGCTCTCCGGCGCGGCCGCGGGCGTGCTCGCGCAGCCGCTGATCAGCAGCAGCATCGATGCTGCGAGCGCGATCCCTGCGATGGGCGTGGTTTTCATGCGTTGCTCCTTGGTGTTTTTCGGGTGAGTCATGCGTCGACCGTGGGCTCGACGTCGAGTTTCCTCGGCAGGTGGCGCGTGGGACGTACTCGGACGGCTCCGGTCCAATCGGCGTCCGCGCTGGTGGCCAGGACGAGTTTGCGGCGCTTCGTGCGGCGGGTCAGGAGCCGCTTGAGGATCTCGATGACCACGGCGATGAGCAGGATCTCGACCACGAACAGCACGAAGGAAGCTGCCGCCAACGAGAAGTTGCCGGCCAGGTAGTCGTCGTACACCTTGATCGCCAGCATCGGGGCGCGCCGTTCACCGAGCAGCATGGGGATCGCAAGCGTTCCCGAGGCGACGACGAAGCACAGCAGCCAGCCGTTCAGCGCGCTCGGCAGCAGAAGCCGGAAGACCACCGCGAACAGCGCTCGCGCGCGGCTGCCGCCGGAGACCCGGGTGGCCTCCTCCAATTCTGCCGGGATCTGCACGATGGCGCCCGCGATCGTGCGGCTGGCCAGCGGAACGACCGCGATGAACAGGGCTGCCATCAGAAGCAGCGATGAGCCGTAGAGGGACTTCCACGGACCGATCAGGACCACGGTGATGATGCCGAGCGCCAGCAGCAGCCCGGGGACCACCATGGGCAGCATCTGACTGCCGTCCAGCAGCGTCCCCAACCGACCGCGACGCAGTTTGACCGCCCAGAGGATGACGATGACGGCGACCATTCCCAGCACCGCCGCCAGTGCGGCGACGGCAGCGGTCTGCAGGAACGTGTTGACGCTCTGCTGACTGCTCAGGATGGTCTCGAACCACTTGGTGGTCAGGCCGGCCTGGGGGTCGAGGATCATGGACCAGTCGGTCGGGTTCCACCCGAAATAGGGCGAGAACGACACCAGCAGGAGTTGCAGCAGCGGCAGGAGGACGGCGATGACCGCGTAGACCAGGCTGAACGCGAAGAGCGGCAGCCGCCACCTGCCCAGGCTCCACTCGCCCTGTCGGGCCCCCTTGCCCGTGACCGTCGTGAATCGCCGACGGCCCTGCAGCCGTCGCTCGATGACCAGGAGCCCGACCAGGATCACCAGAAGCAGGATCGACACGGCACTGGCGTGGCCGTAGAACGGGTTGCGGGCATCGTTGAGGTAGCGGTACACCTCCGTCGGCAGGACGTAGATGTCCGCCGGCACGCCCAGGACCACGGGGACATCGAAGGCCTCCATCGAGGCGACCGTCGAGATGACCACGACGGCGGAGATCGCCGGCATAAGGACGGGGATCTGCGTGCCGAAGAACGTCCGGATCGGCCCAGCTCCCGAGACCCGGGCTGCCTCCTCGAGCGAACGGTCCATGGTGGAGAACGGACCGATCAGGATCAGGAACATGAACGCCGTCGCGCGGAAGATCGACACGAGGATCAATCCGCCCCAGGACTCGATGTTCAACGGGCCCTGACCCCAGAGGTACCCCTCGGCGAATCCGGAGCTGATCCCGCGCAACCAGACATTGATCAGGCCAACCGTCTCGTTGCCGAGCATCGACCAGGAAAGCGCGTAGAACAGCGGCGGCAGCGCAACGAGGATGGCCATGGTGCCGGTGATCAGCCACTTGGCCAGCACATTGGTCCTGGTCACGAGCGTCGCGAAGAACACGGCCAGGATGGTGGCCGGAATGACCGAGGCCACCGTCAGCAGCACCGTGTTCCACAGTGTTCCCCAGGTCTCCGGGCTCGTGAACACGTCGATGACCGGCTGCAGCGACCAGACGCCCGCCTGTGGGCCTTCGGTGAACGGTGATGTGCGGAACGCGCCGATGATGACCGCGAGCGCGGGCGAGACGAAGAGCAGTGCCGCGACGATCCCGATCAGGATCTGTATGTTCCGCTCGGGCCGCAGAGCCCATTCCCGCCGGAGCCGCGCCATGCCGCCTCGGCGCGCGTCCGAAGTCGTCGGTGCGTCGTTTGCCATCCGTACCTCCTCGTCGAGGTCTCGCATCTGATCAAGGCGAGCAACGAAGAGCGGCGCGCTCTCTCATTCTCGCCGGTCGTCCGGGTGTGCTCACTGGCCCCCGGACACAACCCGAGACCGGTCGTCTGGTCCGCGTGCACAAAGTCGCTCTCCGCGACGGTGTGCCGGCGCCACCGCCGCTGATGTCAGTCGAAGGTGATCACCGGTTTGATGGTCGTGCCCGCCTTCATGTCACCGACTGCCTGGTTGATCTGATCGAGACGGTATGTCTGCACCAACCGGTCGATCGGCAGCCGGCCTTCTTCGAACAGCCGGATGAGCTCGGTCAGGAAGACCAGACCGGTGCCGTCGCCACCCATGACGCCGCGGATCGTGATGCCCTTGGTCAGGATCCGGTTCAGATCCAGGTCCAATGGCACCCCGCCGGTGCCGCTGACGTAGCAGAACATCCCGTGATAGGTCAGCGAGTAGATCGCGCTCAGGACGACGTCCTTGACCCCGGTCGAGTCGAACGCGCGATCCACCCCCGCCGGCACGATCTTCTTGATGGCGGCCAGCGTGTCCGTCCCGCCGGCGGTGTTGATGGTGTGTGTGGCCCCGAACTCGCGGGCCAGCTGCAGGCGGGAGTCGTGGACGTCGATCGCGATGATCTCCCGGGCGCCGCGCATTCGCGCCGCGGCGATCGCCGCCAGTCCGACCGTGCCGACACCGAAGACAGCGATCGAATGGTCCGGATCCGGCTTGAGAGTGTTCAGGACCGCGCCGGCGCCCGCGTTCGCGCCGCAGGTCAGGGCGCACAGATACTCCAACCGCGCGTCGTCCGCGACTCTGATGATGTTGCGCTCGGTCACCAGCGAGTACTGCGCGAACGAGGACTGGCCGAAGAACGCGCCGCGCACCGGTTCCCCTCGGTGGCTGGCCTTCGTCGATCCGTCCAACCGTGTCCCACCGAAGACGAGTGTTCCGGACTTCTCGCAATACGCCGTATGACCGAGGCGGCACTGCGTGCACGTGCCGCAGAAATCCGGAGCGATCACCACCTTGTCGCCGGGCTGCACCGAGGTGACCTGAGAACCGACGCGCTCGATGACACCCGAGCCCTCGTGACCGAGGATGATCGGCATCGTCACCGGCAGCCGACCGCTCAGCGCGTTGATGTCGGTGTGGCAGATCCCGACCGCGAGGATGCGGACCAGAACCTCGTCGGCGCGCGGCTCGTCCAGTTCGATGTCCAGCAGCTCGAACTCCGCTCCGGCCGCCGCGGCGACAGCCGCCGTCATGGTCACCATGTCGTGAGAGCACCTTTCGTCGTGCGCGCGTGGCCGCGTCCGACGCCAGTCTGCGCGGCGGATGCTGCACCGTCACTGGTGTGCGCACACATCCCGGGCGCGCTGATTGGTCGGCTCGCCCAAAGACGCAACTGCCGCCGTCGTGGAGAGTAGGGTGCGTGACTAATGACGCTCACGCGCGCCTGCGCGACGAATGGCGGCTCGCCGCACCCTTGATCGACGGGTTCACGCCCGAGGTGACCGAGACCCTGGTGGTGACGAACCCGGCGACGGGCGCGCAGGTGGGCCGCGTGGCCCTCGCCGACGTTCGGCACGCCGACGAGGCGGTCGCAGCGGCCGTGCGCGCCTTCCCCGGCTGGCGCGACATCCCCACCACCGAACGCGGCGCCATGGTGCTGGCCGCCGTGGACGCCGTCGAGGCGATCGCCGACGAGCTGGCCGCCCTGATCAGCCTCGAGGTCGGCAAAGTGCTGCACGAGGCGCAGGGCGACGTGCGCGGATCGCTGGCGATGGTGCGCGGAATGGTCCAGCTCGTGGCCGAACTGGAAGCCGGCGAAGACAGGACAGGGCTCCCCGGTACCGGCCAGGCGAGCTTCGTGAGACTGCGGCACGTCCCGGTCGGTGCGGTCGCGGTGATCGGACCCTGGAACACACCCATCTTCCTGACCTTCAATGCGATTGCGCCCGCGCTGGCTGCGGGTGCGACGCTCGTGGTCAAACCCGCGGTAGAAGCTCCGCTCGCCCTGACCGCCATGCTGCGTGCGATGGCCGAGCACCTGCCCGACGGTGTCATCAACGTCGTCCCCGGACGCGGCTCGGTCGTCGGCCAGCATCTGGCGGAGCATCCCGATGTGCGCGCGGTGTCCTTCACCGGCAGCACCGGAACCGGCCGGCGCATCGCAGCCGCCGCAGCGGCGAACATCAAGAAGGTCGCGCTGGAACTGGGCGGCAACGATCCGGCCGTCGTGCTGGAATCGGCCGAGATCACCGACTCCCTCATCGCGGAACTGGTCGCCGGCTGCTTTGCGATGACCGGGCAGATCTGCTTCAACATCAAGCGCATCTACGTTCACCGCTCACGCCATGACGAACTGGTGGAGAAGCTCTCGGCGGCGGTGTCGCGAATCGTCGTCGGCGACGCCTTCGATCCCGACGCGCACATCGGCCCGCTGGCGACCCGGGACGGCTACGACAACGCGCTGCGTCTGCTCGACGAGGCACGCGCCGCCGGTGCCGTCGTACGGGAGCTCGGGATCCGGGCCGACTCGGCCGACTGGACCGCGGGCAACTACATCGCACCCACTGTCGTCACCGGCATCGCCGCGGACCACGAACTCGTGCTCGACGAGCAGTTCGCCCCGATCATCCCCATCGTCCCCTTCGACACGGACGAGGAGGCGATCGTCGAAGCGAATCGCACGGAGTTCGGGCTCGCCTCCTCGATCTGGTCGCAGGACCTCCGGCACGCCGAGGCGGTTGCCCGCCGGATCGAAGCCGGCAACACGTTCATCAATGCGCACCGCCTGGGAGCCAGCGTTCCCCTTGTGCCCTTCGGCGGCGTCAAACAGTCCGGTCTGGGACGCACGCACCTGCTCTATTCGCTGGAGCATGTCACCGACGAGCACGGCATCGTCGGATTCAGCCATCCGGCGGCGCAGCTGCCCGGCATCACGCGCTGGCAGACTGTGCTGGCCGATCACCCCGCGAAGGAGAACGTATGACTGCGACAACACAAGGCGGCGCCCCCGGGTGGGAGTCCCGCCCGTACCTGCGGATCGCCACCGAGGAGGCGTACGCCCCTCGAGAGGTCCTGGACGAGTACATGAAGATCCTCGACTCCGGCGACGCGGACCCCGGTTTCGTCTCGTTGATGGGGTACTTCCTCCGTTCCGAGCACCCCCAGCCGCGAAGCGTCATCGAGAAGATCAGCTCGCTGGGCGAGTCGCGCCTGCAGGACATGGACGACACCGGGGTCGACAAGCAGGTGCTGGCGCTGACCGCACCCGGCACCCAGGTCCTCGATGTGGAGACCGCGAAATGGGCCGCCGAGCTGACCAACGACCGGCTCGCCGAGGCCGTTGCCGCGCACCCTGACCGCTACGCCGCGCTGGCGGCGGTCGGGCTCGAGGACAGCTCATCCGCGATAGCCGAACTGGATCGGGCGGTCAACACGCTGGGCCTGAAGGGCCTGATCGTGAACTCCCACGTGAAGGGCCGCTACCTGGATCACCCGGACTTCTTCCCCATCCTCGAGTCCGCGGCCGACCTGGACGTTCCGATCTACCTGCACCCGCAGACGCTGCCGGGCGACGTCATCAAGCCCTGGCAGGAAGCCGGTCTCGACGGAGCAGTGTGGGGATTCGCGGCCGAAACAGGTCTGCACCTTCTCCGGATGATCACGTCGGGCCTGTTCGACCGGCTGCCCAACCTCCGCGTGGTCTGCGGCCACCTCGGCGAAGGGCTTCCCTTCTTCATGAGCCGCATCGATCACATGCATGCCAAGCAGGTCGCCTCGGGACGCTACGAATCCATCAAACCGCTCAACCAGCGTCCGAGCGAGTACTTGAAGTCCCACATCTGGCTGACCACCAGCGGCATGGCGTGGGAACCCGCGATCTCCTTCACCCGCCAGGTGGTCGGAGCAGACCGGGTGATGTACGCGATGGACTATCCGTACCAGTTCGTGGCGCAAGAGGTCGCCGACCAGGATGCCCTGCCCTACTCCGACGAGGAGAAGGCGGACTTCTTCCAGGGGATCGCCGAACGCGTCTTCAAACTGTAAGAACAAACGACGCAGGGTCCGCATCCCGTACCGGGGCGCGGACCCTGCGTTTTTGGTCTGTGGCCTACAGCACCCCGGGGGCGAAGCTGCCGTGGAAGGTCATGTGCGTCGAGTACGGGATCTTGGCCTTCGCGATCGGGCCGTCCTCGATCTTCATCGCGTCGAAGACGACCAGAGCACCCCGGTTGGTCGCCGCATGGTTGACCACGGCCAGGAGCCAGCCGTCGCCCTCCGCCGCACCCTCGTACCGCGGGACGAAGGTGCACTCGTGCAGCACGTTCGGTGCGACCATCGGGTAGTTCCGCACCTCCAGCGTGTCCCAGTCGATCCGGTTCAGTCCGTCGGCGCCGCGGAAGAAGCCGTACTTGTAGCGCATCATCGCGAAGCGGTCGTCGATCTTCGGCATCTCGCCGACCGCGCCGTGGATGCGGGTCACCTTCGGCTGGTCCGACTCGCCGACCAGGTCGAACTCCAGCCGCGTGATGGTCGCATTGCCCAGTTCGATGTCGGTCGGGTTACCGGCGACGTCGGTGAAGAAGGGGAACGAGTTGCCGGGGGCGGCGGGGGCATCGACGATGACCTTCTTGCCCTCGGTGTAGGCATTCATGATGTGCCCGCAGACCACGCCGGGCGCACGGAACCAGCGGATGTCGGACGTGCTGCCATCGCGCGGCATGATCCCCCACAGCGAGGGCTGGTCCGGGTCGAACGCGTAGAACTGACCACCCTTCTTCATCCGCTCCTCGTCCACCCGGAACGGCTGGATGTCGAAGATGACGTGCTCCCGGGTCACCGCGAAGTCGTGCATCATGCCGGGGTACGGCGCGACGAAGTACTCCTCGCGGATGAGCTTGGCGTTCTTGTCGGCGACGATCAGCGCGCACTCCCCGGCCCACTGACGCTCGGCGTACATCCCGAACGCCCACCACTCGCCCGTGACCGGGTCGATCTTGCCGTGTGCCGAGAGGGCAGTGGATTTGAGTGCCCCGTCGAAGTTGAAGACCTCTTTGGTCTCCAGCGTGACCGGATCGATCTCGTTCGGATGCGAGTCCTCACGGAGGGCGAAGAGGCGACCGTTGAAGTACCAGGCATACGTGTTGCCCGTGTTGTCCCGCTGCAGCAGTCCGGGGGCGTCCGGGTCGTCGCGCACGGGGTTCCGGTACACGTTGAAGAGCTTTTTGCGCGCTTCGCGCTCCGCGGTGAACCGCTCGGTCTGGACATAGCGGGACTTGAAGTCCACGTGCCCGCCCTCGATCCGCCAGGACAGCAGGCTGCCGTCGCCGTTGAGGATGATGTCGTCTTCGAAGGTGGGGTACTGATGGTCCGGCCCCAGGCCGAAGAAGGTGCCCTTCAGCTCCTCGGGGAAGACTCCCTCGATCTGACAATCGAAGAGGTCCGCCTCCAGGCGGACCGGCTCGAACTGTCGCCCGTAGAAGGACGGGACGGAGTGGAACTGTGGTTGCACATACAGGGACTGCCGTTCGTTGATCGTCATCGATCTTCCTCTCAGGCGTTTCCGCCGAATGTGTCGTGCCACGTGATGATCAGGGGGCCCGGATGCCGTCTGCCCGGCGTTTCGGCCGGCGGTACGCGTCGAAGCCGAAAAGTCTGCGAGGTGCCCCTTCGACGTCCGTGACACACGGCATCCGTCCTGATTCCATCCAAGCCGCGGCGCCGCACCGGGCACACGTTGCCCACGCCAGCGGTGCCGAGGGGACTTGGCGCGCGCGCCAAAGCCGTCCGTGCCCGCCCCGCACCGAGCGCGCCCGGATCAGGCCCGCGGACCGTCCGTACCGATCAACTCCGCTGCACGTCCGCGGGCAACACCGCCGGCAGCCCCGGAATCACCAGGCGGGAAGGGGTGGCTGGGCCGTAGTGGATGATCTGCGGCCCCTCGTTGACATAGTGCGTATGGCTCTTCTGCAGCAGACCTTCGGGGTAGCGGAAGACGTCGACGCCCTGGATGACGAGCACCAGGGATTCGCCCGCCGCGAAGCGCGTTCCGGACGGCAGGATCTCCACCTCGACCTCGGTGGGACCGTTCCTGTCCAGTGGGAGCGCGCGCTGGTGCTTCAGGACGGGAAGGTAGGGCAGCGACTTCTCCTCGTCCTTCTCCCGGTGCGACACCCTGAGCCAGCCCAGTGCGGCCGCCCCGTTGTCGAACAGCGCGTAATAGGGGAACCCCACGACCGTTCCGTCGGCGCGCTTCTTGAACACGGCGAGGAACAGATCCATGTCCTCGGCCTCGGGCGCCTCGACGAACAGGATCGCGCGGGCGTGGCCGACGACATCCGTGTCGCGCGTGAACGTGTACTCGAACGTCGCGCGCTGCGCTCCCAGACCGGCCGCATTGCCGTCGTACTCGGTCGACCCCGATGTGACCGGAACGTCTGCGCTGAGAACACCGCTGGGCCCCAGATGCAACGGCACGTATTCCACCTCGGGCAGCGGCCACTCGGTCGACTCGCGCACGACGCCGTCGTAATGGTCGCTGCGCACTTCCACTCGCACGGGCGGCCACTCGTCGACCTCATTCTGCACGTCCTTGAGGAACCGGTCGAAGAACGCCTTCTGCCGCTCGAGGTTCTCCGGAAGGTAGTACTCCGCCCACTTCTTGCGGCCGTGCACGGACAGCCACTTCTGCGCGGACGAGATGCGGCGGAATCCTTCCAGGGTGCCCCGGGTGTGCAGCCCGTGGTCGGTCCAGCTCGCCGTGACGAAGGCCGGTACCGTGATCTTCTCGAGCTGCGCGGCCTTGGACGCCCAGTAGTCGTCGAACCAGGGATGCTCGGCGTCCTCCGCCTCCAGATCCTCCAAGAGCGAGCCCGGCTGGGCCACGCCCCACCGGTCCCAGATGTACGGCCAGAAGAAGGTTTCCGGGATGCCTCCGTGACGCGCCACCTCGCGGTAGGTGTCCGTCCAGCCCTCCCACGGGTTGATGCACGCCAGATGCGGAGGATTCAGCTCGGCGACGCGCCACTGCGACACGGTCAGATACGAGACGCCGGAAAGGCCCACCCTTCCGGAGCACCACGGCCGGGTCCCGATCCACTCGATCAGGTCGTAGTAGTCCTCCGCCTCCTCCGGCGCCATGAAATGGGCCGGCCCCGTCGAATTCCACATCCCGGTCATGTCTGCGGCGATCACGGCGTATCCGTGCGGCACCCAGTACGCCGGATCCGGCGCTTCGAACGAGACGAGGTCGCTGAGCTGATCGTCTCGCACGCCGCTGCGCGGGAACCGCCTGCCGATGGGAGCGGGATTGGATTTCCCGTACGGAGTCCACGAGGCGATCGCCGGCACGACGGCGCCGTCGGCGGGAAGGAAGAGATCCGCCCACACGACCTTTCCCGAACGCGTCGGCACCGCCACGTCTCGGTGGACCACGATCCCGTCGTGATGCTCGGTCCGGGGCTGCACGGGCCGGCCGCCGCGTTCCTCGACGGTGTTGCGGCGCTCGCGGTAGCGGTACTCGAACGACATCGGCGTTGCCTTCCTTCTGGCGCGCCCGCTGGCGCTGCCGGTTCGCGGACACGAACTGCGTGCGGAGTCCTCATGCCGGCTGCGCGAGTGCACGGCGACGTGCGCGGTAGGCCGGTGGGAGTCTGGTGTGAAGCGTAGTTGCGGGGCAGTGGCCGCGACGACGCCCCGTGCGCATCGGCCGCCTCGGCTCGCGAGATCTGGCCGAAGTGCACAGGTGTCAGACCCTGCTTGTATCGTGCGCACGATGACACGCGACCGCGGACCCGCATCCACAGTGGGCTCGAGCCGGATTGTCGATCGCGCGGCGTGCCGTTCGACGTATCGAACAGGCGCACTCCCGGAAAGGACATCCATGAACTCCGATACCCCGCCGACCATCGACGATGTCGCCGCCACCGCTGGCGTATCGCGCTCGACCGTCTCGCGCGTCATCAACGACGACCCGCGAGTCAGCGACGACTCCCGCGCAGCCGTCGGGCGTGCCATCCGCGACCTCTGCTACACGCCCAACGGCGCCGCCCGGTCGCTGGCTCGAACGCGTCGAATCTCGACGGACTGAACCCGACCTACGTTGCGTCGGGTGATGCCTCATAGCCGCGGATCGCTGCGACCTTCTGGGCTGAGGGACTCGACGAATCGAAGCGATATCCCAGCCACTCTCGGACGAGCCGCCGGGCCAGCTCCGCGCCGATGACGCGCTGACCCAGGCAGAGCACCTGCGCGTCGTTCGACAGTACGCTGCGCTCCACCGAATAGGAGTCATGCGCGGTCACCGCCCGGATTCCCGGCACCTTGTTCGCCGATATGGCAACACCCAGTCCCGTGCCGCAGATCAGCAGCGCGCGGTCGGCCTCCCCGGCAGCGACGCGACGCGCGGCCCGCACCGCGACGTGTGGGTAGTCGGTCGACTCAGCGCCGGACACTCCGACGTCGAGGACCGATCCCACACGCGGGTCCGCCTCGAGGTCCGCCCTGAGCAGCTCCTTGTACTCCAGGCCTGCCTCGTCGCTGCCGACGACGATGCGCAGTGGTTCGGCATCCGGGGTCATGTTCGTCACGTTCATCCCTCCGTCGCGAACACCGGACGGAGCGCCGCCGCGATCAGCGCGAACGATGTGGCCCCGGCATCCGGCGTTCCGAGGCTCCGTTCGGCAAGTGGTCGTGCTCGGCCTTTTCTGGGCCGCATGGCCGCGGTCGCCTGACCTGCTGCGGCTGCGGCGGCGGCGGCGTCCGCCCACGCCCGCTCGAGGCGCACGCCGCTCTCGACCCGTTCGCGGAGCGTCGCCGCGAACGGAGTCAGCGCGTCGACCATGGTCTTGTCGTTCGGATGAGCCCCGCCCAGTTCGGTCACCGCAGCGAGGAAGGCGTCGACGGCAGCCGGAGCGATCGTCGCGTCGTACGTCTCGCGGTCGTCCCCGATCAGCGCTGCGGCGGCCTCGATACCAGCGCCCCACAGCACCCCGGAGGTGCCACCGGCCTGCGCTGCCCACTCCCGACCGGCGCGGTGAAGGTTCCATGCCAGACCGCCGCCGTTCACGGCGGTCAGCGCGGCAGCGGCCGCGTCGATGCCCTTGACCATGCCGCGGCCATGGTCGCCGTCGCCGGCGACGGCATCGATGCGGCCGAGCTCGGCTTCGTTGTCGTGCAGAACGCGGCTGACCAACCCCGCGGCGGCGCGCAGAGTGGGCACAAGCGCGCGAGCGGCTGCGGTCGATTCGGGAACGCGGCCACGCTCGTCCGCGACCGCCCCGATGTCGGCCGGGCGCAATCCCGCGGTGGCCGCGCCCACTTTGCGGTAGGCGGGCGCGTAGGCGTCCGCCTGCCAGGCGGCCTCCAACTCGTCGTCGAGCCACATGAGGGTGAGCGAACATCCGCCCATGTCCAGGCTCGTGACCAGTTCGCCGACCTCGGCCCCGACGGGGGTGAGCGCATGCCGGCGAAGCAGCTCCGCGACGTCCCGCCACAGGATGAAGAGCTCTTCGTGCTTGGTCGAGCCGAGTCCGTTGACGATGACCGCGACGCGGGCTGAACCCGCGGACGGGCGCTCGGAGAGAACCCCGTCGACGAGGACGGCCGCCAGCTCCCGTGACGTCAGTCGAGGCGTGTCGCGCATCCCGGGCTCACCATGGATGCCGAGGCCGAGGCTTATCGCGCCATCCGGGACGGCGAACAACGGGGCAGTCGCGCCGGGCATCGTGCATCCCGTGAACGCGACGCCGAACGAACGGGTCCGGTCGTTTGCGAGGCGACCCAGTCGCTCGACCTCATCGAGCGAGCTCCCCTGTTCGGCGGCCGCACCCATCACCTTGAAGACCGTGAAGTCGCCCGCGATCCCGCGGCGGCCAGCAGCCGTCGGCGACGACGCGATGTCATCCGTGACGGTGACGATCCGGATGTCGACTCCTTCGCTGCGCAGCCGATCGGCGGCGATGCCGAAGTTCATCAGGTCGCCGGCATAGTTGCCGAAGCTCAGAATGACGCCCCGACCCTGATCCGACGCCTTCGCCACGGAGTAGACCTGAGCGGCGGAGGGAGAGGTGAAGACATTGCCCACGACGGCGCCGGCGGCGAACCCGGTCCCCACCAGACCCGCGAACGCGGGATAGTGACCCGAGCCGCCGCCGATCACGACCGCGACGCGCGGTGGCCCTTCACGGTGCCCGACGACACCGCCTGGGACCATCCGCAGGCGGTCGGCGTACAGTTCGGCGAAACCCTCGAGCTGATCGTCCGCAAACGACGCGGGATCGTTGAAGATGACCGTCATCCTCTGACTCCGGCCAGGATCGTCGCGATGATCGAGTCGTCCTCGGCCGCAAGGCCGGCCGCAAGGCCGACGCGGTACAGCTGCTCGGCAGCGCCGGCAACCGGCGCACCGACCTTGTGCGCCCGGGTCGCGTCTCCCACGATTCCCATGTCCTTGCCGATGACATCGAGGCGGGATCGAAGTGGGGGTTCCTCTCCGCGGATTCGCTGTGCGATTCGCGGACCACGGTCGGCCAGCATGAACGACGCCGCCGCCCCCGCGCCGAGAACGTCGATGACCATGTCCAAATCGAGACCGAAGCTGTGCGCGAGCGTGAGGGCCTCCGCCGCCGCCGCAGTATGGATGCCGCACAGCAGCTGGTTGACAACCTTGAGCTGCTGTCCCTGCCCCACCCGGTCGCCGACGATGCACAGCGTCGAGGCGAGCGCATCGAGCACGTCGTGGGCGGCGGCGCGCGCCTCCGGCGATCCGCCCACCATGACCAGCAGGTCCCCCGTCCCGGCGCGCACGGGCCCACCCGAGAGTGCGGCGTCCACGCAGAGAATGTCGCGCTCCGCCAACCGCGCAGCGGAGCTGAGCAGGGCCTGTTCGCCGACGGTCGATGTGATCACCACGACGGCGCCCTCCGCGAGCGACGGCGAGAGAGCGTCCGGGCCGAAGAGAGCCTCCTCGAGCTGACCGGCGTCGCGGACGACGAGCACGACGACATCGGCCCCGCTGCCCGCGTCGCTGAGCGTTCCGGCCGGGGTCGCGCCGCCCCGTGTTGCGGCATCCACGGCTACGGGGTCGATGTCGTACACCGTAACGGCGAACGACCGCCCGAGGTGCAGCGCCATGGGCAGCCCCATGGCACCCAGTCCGATCACGGTCACGTTGGTCATCGGGTCACGCTCCCCTCGCGCACCGCGGCGGTGGCCTCGCCGAGCGAGACCGCGATCATGCGTCGCACGTACTCCGCGTTGCGGGCGGCCACCGAAAGTCCATCTCCTCCGTAGTGCTCCACGCAGAACGGAGCGGCGAACCCCAGTGAGATCGCGGTCGTGATCGCGGATCGGTAGTCCAGCGAGCCGTATTCCATCGGCGCCGGGACCGCGGTGATGAACCCTCGGCGGCGATCCTCGTCGCGCGAATAGCTCTTCACATGCCAGTAGTTGGCAACCGGCGCGCACCGGGCGCTCGCTTCCAGGAAATCCTCGACATCCCGATGCAGTCGGTACATGTTTCCCAGATCCGGGTTCAGGCCCACGTTGTCGAGGCCGACGGATTCCACGAGGCGCAGCGCACCGTCGACCGTTCCGATGAGCGTGTCCTCGTACATCTCTAGCGACACGTCGATACCGAGGATCGCGGCGTGCTCGCCCAGTTCACGCAGGCGGGCGGTCGCCAGCGCCCACGTGGCGGCATCCTGATCATCGGCGGCGCCGGGCTCGGTCCAGAACCACTGGACCTTCTTCTGGTCGGGGAGAAGGGGTCGATGCAGTCCGAAGCTGACGACAGGCACGCCGAGCGCGGCCGCCGCGTCGAGCGTGCGGTGGCTGTAGGCGAGATTCGCCGTGCCGTCGACGGGGTCGATCACGCTGCGCCGTATCGCGGAGATGGCCACCGCGCGAAGCCCGACCTGAGCGATCGCCGCGCCCAGTTCGGTCAACGCGGCCTGGTCGAGGTCTCCGGGGCGGACCCAGCTGTCGGTGATGTCGACGCAGTCGAGCCCCTCGAAGGCGACCTGCGCCAATTGGTCGAGCCACACGTCGGCGCCGGCATCGTGGCTGGCAGCGAAGGGCAGCATGGCCGCGGCGATCGGCCAGTTCGCGCTGAACGAGTAGTCGTGGGTCATGGCGTGACCAGGGTGAGCGCGGTCCATGACACCGGAGGGAGGGACAGAGCGACCGTCCCGTCCCGCAGACGTGCCGTGTCGTTGCCGCGCAGCCGCACGCGGTCCGGGTCCTGGAGCGTGTTGGCCGCGTGCATGTCCTCGTCGTGCAGCGACCGCAGCTCACCGAGAGCGACCTCTCCGAGCATCCGAACGTCGATGTCGATCGCGACGTGCTCGTCCATGCTGCGGTTCACAAGAAAGACAGACGTCTCGCCGCCCTCTTCGTCGAAAGTGGCCACAGCGTCCACCACGGGGACATGACCATAGCTGGCCGTGTCGTACGTCGGGCAGTCCAGCTTCAGTTCCAGGCTCACTCCGCGCGCAAGCCGCGATGTCACCGCGAACGGGAAGAACGTGGTCTGCCGCCATGCCGGCCCGCCGGGCTCGGTCATGATCGGTGCGATGACGTTCACCAGCTGGGCGAGGCTCGCAGCGGTGACTCGGTCGGAGTGGCGGATCAGCGAGATGAGCAGGTTGCCGGACACGACAGCATCCACCACGGAGTACGAATCCTCCAGCAGTCGCGGGGCGACCGGCCATTCATCGACCGAGGTGATCCGGTCAACGTCGTTGTACCGCGACTGGTACCAGACGTTCCACTCGTCGAACGAGATGTTGATCGACTTGTCGCTGCCGCGCACCGCCTTGACGTGATCGGCTGTGGCGACGACGGAGTCGATGAACCGATCCATGTTCACCGCCGACGCCAGGAAGCTGCCGTAGTCCCCCTCCTTCGGCTCGTAATAGGCGTGACACGAGATGAAGTCGATGTCGTCATAGGTCTCTTCCAAGACGACG
Source organism: Microbacterium sp. zg.B48 (assembly GCF_024623505.1). Lineage (NCBI taxonomy): Bacteria > Bacillati > Actinomycetota > Actinomycetes > Micrococcales > Microbacteriaceae > Microbacterium > Microbacterium sp. zg.B48. The sequence continues at coordinate 232,369 of NZ_JANJFE010000016.1, read as the reverse complement.
CGCTCCCACGTGCCGAACGTGGGCATCTGAGCGCCCGAGCTTCCGCACACGACGAGTTCCAGATCGGGATCGACCTGGCGCATCGCACGAGCCGTCTTCGACGCGAGTTCGGCATAGTCGCGTGCCGTGCCATGCCCGAGTTGCCACGGGCCGTCCATCTCGTTTCCGAGGCACCACATCCGGACGTTGTGCGGTTCCGCGGTGCCGTTGGCGACGCGCTGATCCGACAGTGCGGTCCCGGAACGGATGTTGGCGTATTCCAGGACATCCAGTGCGTCCTGCACTCCGCGAGTGCCGAGGTTGACGGCGTACATCAGCTCGCTGCCGACCTTCTTCGCCCACACCGCGAATTCATCGAGGCCCACCTGATTGGTCTCGGTCGAATGCCACGCCAGGTCGAGGCGTCGCGGACGCTGCTCGCGCGGTCCCACGCCGTCCTCCCATCGATAGCCCGACACGAAATTGCCCCCGGGGTAGCGGATCGTGGACACACCCAGCTCGCGGACCAGCTCGATCACATCACCGCGGTAGCCGTGCTCGTCCGCAGTCGCATGGCCGGGTTCATGGATGCCGTCGTACACACACCGCCCGAGGTGCTCCACGAAGGAGCCGAACAGGCGGCGATTGACCGGTCCGACGATGAAGTGGGGGTCGATGGTGAGATGTGCGGAAGTCATGATCCTCAGTGAGTGTCGAGGGCGGAAGCGGAGTCGAGTGGTCGGATGCAGCGATCAAGCGGGCGGCATCACTTGAGGCTCCCGATCGCGAGCCCGCCTCGCCAGTAGCGCTGGAGCGTGAGGAACGCGATGATCAGCGGAATCACAGACACGAGCGAGCCGAGGACGATGATGCTCCACAGGCTCTGGCTCCCCGCCGCACCGTACGTGGACGCTGTCGACTGCCAGAGCCCGATGCCTACTGTGACGGGGAACAGGCGATTGTCCGACAGCATCACCAGCGGCAGGAAGTAGTTGTTCCACGACGCGACGACCGACAGCAGCAGCACGGTCACGATGGCCGGGCGCAGGAGCGGCAGGGCGACCTGGAAGAACGATCTGAACTCGCCTGCACCGTCGACCCGGGCGGCATCCAGGAGTTCGTCGGGAACCGCGTCGCGCGCGTAGACGTTCATGAGGTAGACGCCGAACGGGTTGAGCAGCGTCGGGAAGATCACCGCCCAGATCGTGTTGGTCCATCCCACCTGGGCGAACAACACGAAGGTCGGGATCACGAGGGCGGTCGTCGGCACCATGACGGCGCCGAGCAGGATCGCGAACGAGAAGCGCCGACCGGCGAAGCTGTACTTGGCCAATCCGTAGCCGGCCAGCACCGCGAGCACCGTCGCTCCGATTCCCCCGACGAGCGCATACAGCGCCGAGTTGGCCAGCCAGCGCGCGTAGATCCCGCCACCGTAGGTGAACAGGTCGATGAAGTTCTGGACGTAGTTGATGTCGCCGGCGAACCAGAGCGAGCTGCCGCCGCCGAACAGGCCCGCCGAGCTCTTGGAGCTGTTGACGATGAGCCACCAGAACGGGATCAGGAAGTACACCATCAGCAGCCCGAGCACGATGTTCAATGGCACGCGGCCGGGCGTCGGCGGCATCGATCGGCGCTCGATGGTTTTCCGAGTGGGCCGGCGTGCGCGCGTGCTCTCGATGGGCGTGACGCTCATGACGTGAAGCTCCCTCGCTTGCGGGTCGCGAACAGGAAGATGTAGACGCAGACGAACACCACGGCGGCCAGTGCGAACGAGATCGTCGCGCCGTAGTTGTAGTTCGCGAGCGAGAACGCCTGCTGATAGGCGTACATGTTGGGGGTGAAATCATTCGGGATGGCTCCCGCGGCGAGCTGCTGGAGGATCTGCGGCTCGTTGAAGAACTGCAGGGTGCCGATGAGCGCGAACACGAGGATCAGCAGGAGTGCGGGGGTCAGGAGCGGGATCTTGATCCGGAGGATGATCTGCCACTGCGACGCACCGTCGATGCGTGCCGCTTCGTAGAGGGTCGGGTCGATCCCCTGCAGCGCGGCGTAGATGATGATCATGTAGTAGCCGGCCCATTGCCACGTCACGATGTTGAGCAGCCCGTAGAAGATCAGGCTCGAACTGAGGAAGTCAGGGGCTGATTGACCGAAGGCTTCGAAGACCTCGGCGAGCGGGCCGAAGTTGTCGCTGTAGAGGAACCCCCACATGAGGGCGCCGATCACCGTCGGGATCGCGTAGGGCAGGAAGATCATGAGGCGCGAGAAGCGTGCGTACCGGGTGATCACGATGTCGAGGATGAGCGCGATCGCCAGCGAGACCGCCATCTGCAGCGGGATGAGCACCAGCGAGAACCTGATCACGAACCACACTCCGTCGAGGAACGACGGGTCGCTGAACGCCTTCAGATAGTTGCCGAAGAGCACGAATTTCGTGCCGCCGATCATGGACTTCTGGAACATGCTCAGGTAGAGGGCGAAGCCGATCGGAAGCACGAGGAGCGCAAGGAAGACGATGCCGAACGGGCCGACGAAGAGCCACCCGGTGAGGTTCTGACGAGCCGTGACGGATCTGCGGCGTTTCGTGGGCACAGCGCGGGCGAGAGTGGCAGTCATGATTTCTCCGGGTCTGTGAAGGGAAGCAGCGGGGGCCGGTCCGCACGTGCACGGACCGGCCCCCGGCCCAGGTCACTTGACGGTGAACCCCTGTTCCTCGGCGTACGCCACCACGTCCGCCTGGAGGGCGTCCGCAGCCTCGGAACCGGTCGCCGAGCCATCGATGATGGCGGCGATCTGGTTCGTCAATGCGGAGTAGTAGTACTGTCCGAGCGGTGTGTACGTCATGCCGGTGTAGGCATTCGCCGCCGGAACGTACACCTCCTTGTTGGCCTGCTGACCGCTGAAGAACGGAACCTCGTAGTCCTGGAACTCCGGCGAGTCGAGCACGCCGACGTTCAGTGGGAAGATGATCTGGTTCTGCCAGCCGTCATCCAGTGATGCCTGGTCCGCGTACACGCCGAACGCCGCCTTGGCCGCCAGTTCGGGATCCTGCGCCTGGCTGCTCACGACGAAGGCCGAGCCACCCCAGTTGATCGCGACCGAGTCTGCCGCGTCCCACTGCGGCATGGGGGCTGCCGCCCACACACCCGCGTCGGCGCCCTCGCCGACGCCGGCGCCCTGGAGGTATCCCGGAGCCCACGCGGCCGACAGGTAGGTGGCGTAGTTGCCGCCGATCACGCCCGCGATGTACTCGGGAGTGAACTGGTCCTCCGTGCCGACCAGGCCCTTGTCGACCAGGCCGTCCCAGTAGTCGAGGACTTCCTTGATCTCGGGGCTGTTGAGGTTGATCCCGATCTCGCCTTCACTGCTGGGGTCGTACGTGAACGGCTCGGCGCCGTTCCCGTAGAAGTACGCCGTGGTCGTGGCAGGCTGGTTCGCCGCGAAGCTCGCGAAGACCGGTCCTCCCGCGTCCTTGAGCGCCTGGGCGGTGGTCTCGAGCTCCGCCCACGTCGTGGGGGGAGTGAGACCGTACTGGTCGAAGATGTCGGTGCGGTAGATCATGCCCATCGGACCGCCGTCGACCGGGGCGCCGTACACGGCGTCGCCGACCGAGACGTCCTTCCACGCGCCGTCGCTGAAGTTCGCTTTGACATCCTCGTAGCCGAGGTCGCTCAGGTCGACGAGCGCCTCCTGAACCTGGAAGGTCGGGATGCGGTCCGCCTCCACCATCATCACGTCAGGAGCACCGCTGCCGGCAGAAATGGCAGTCTGGAACTTGTCGTACGCGTCACCACCCGCGCCGGCGTTCGTCCAGCACACTTGGACCTCGTCGCTGGCCTCGTTGAAGTTGTCGACCACGAGCTCCATGTTCGGGTACCACGCCCACATGGTGACGACAGGCAGGTCGTCCTTCGTGATCGTGTTCGTGCAGTTGGTGGCGTCGCTTCCGCCGCCCCCGCCGCCGTCGGCTTCGTCTCCGTCTGCGGAACAGGACACGAGGGCGCTTGCGAGCACAAGTGTGGCTGCTGCAGCGATGACCGGTGTCGTCTTCACTGTGTCTTCCTTTCGGATGCTGGACATCTTTGTCGGGCGCCCACGATCGATGCGGTTCCGCTCTTCGCACGGACTCCGCGTGTGACTGCTCCCGCGGAAGCCTTGCTTCTCGAACGCGTTTGCAACGTTGTATATTCAACGTTGTAAGAGATGATCGCGGATGCCGGCGGAGGTGTCAACGGGTTCTGCGAAGTTCACGATCCCCCGCGGCGCGCGCCCGCCGCCGCCCGCCGTGGAAACCGGCCGCCGATAGGCTGGCGGCTACGCACACGGCGGTGGGGCGACCCAGAAGGGCCGGGAGATGAATCCCACGTTGCACGATGTCGCCCGCGTCGCCGGCGTATCGATCAAGACGGTTTCCAATGTCGTCCACAACCACCCGCACGTTCGCCCGACGACGCGCGAGCGGGTGCTCGCTGCGATCGGGCAGCTGGGATATCAGCCCAATCTGTCCGCCCGCGGTCTTCGGTCAGGAAAGACCGGGGTGATCGGACTCGCGATCCCGTCGGTGCGCGAGGCCTATTTCGCCGAGCTGGCCGACTCGATCATCGTGGCGGCGGAAAAGCGCGGCCTCGGGGTCGTGGTCGACCAGACCAACGGGGTGCGGTCGTCGGAACTCGATGTCATCGCGGGTCGGCGCCTCCGCCTGACCGATGGCATCGTCTTCAGCCCCGTTCACATCGGCGAGCAGGACGCGGAGCTGCTCAATGCACAGTTCCCGCTGGTGCTTCTGGGCGAGAGCGTTTTCGGCGGACCGACGGACCACGTCACCATGCACAATGTGTCCTCGGCGCAGGCAGCCGTCCAGCATCTGCTGGAGATCGGGCGTCGACGGATCGCCCTCATCGGTGCCGACGACTCCGGCGAGACGGCGTCCGTCGGGTCCGCAGCACTGCGGGTGCGCGGGTATCGTCAGGCACTCGCCCTGGCGGGAATCGCCTACGAACCGGCGCTGGTTCGCGCCGCCGGCGGATGGCATTACGACACCGGCGCAGCCGCCACCCGGGCGCTGGTGGCGTCGGGAACGGCCTTCGATGCACTCTTCGCGTTGAACGACACGTTGGCCATCGGCGCACTGCGCGCCCTCGACGAGGCCGGCGTTCGCGTGCCGGACGATGCGGCGGTCATCGGCTTCGACAACATCGACGCGACGCGATTCACCATTCCCTCGCTCTCGAGCGTCGACCCCGGCCGCGAGATCATTGCTGAGGTCGCCGTCGAGATGCTCGTGGAGCGCATCGCCGAGAAGGGCACCCCGATGCCGCCCCGGCGGATCAAGCCGGACTTTCGCATCGTTCGGCGCGAATCAACGGGTTTCGCTCACGTCGCCGATGCGGTCCGGCAGGACGCGGCATCCGCGGCGCGGGTCCTCTGACGCGGCACCGCGGATGCCCACCCCCGCTCGAGACACTCCGTGGTGTGCGCCTTCACACCCCGGTGGGGTTTCCCTTGAGAGCGGGGGGCTGCTACGCCGATGGCCCGGCGAATGTGCGCGCGCGGGGCTTCGGCCGCGCTCGTGCGGTCGGCAGCAGGTGCGGGTGCGCACGCGCGGGTCCGACCGTGCCGTTCAACTCTCCGAGTCGCTCCACTCGCATGGTGACAACGTCCCCCTCAGCCAGCGGAGGCGGCGTGAGCGCGCCGCCGGCGAGTCCCCACAGTTCGGCGAGGCATCCCCCGTTGCCCACTGTTCCGGAGCCCAGCACGTCACCGGCGACGACCCGAGAGGCACGCGATGCATAGGAGACCAGCTCACCGAAGTTCCAGGCCATGTTCGACAGAAGGTCCGCTCCGGTGAGCCGGCCGTTGACGAACACCTCGGCGCGCAGAGCGAGGAATCCGTCGGCGTCGATGCGATCGGCCAGTTCGTCCGCGGTGACGATCCAGGGTCCGAGGGATGTGGCGAAGTCCTTGCCCTTCGCCGGCCCGAGCCGCACGTTCATCTCCTCGGACTGCAGGTCTCGCGCGGACCAGTCGTTCATGATCAGGTAGCCGAAGATCCGCTCCTGGGCTGCGACCGGATCGAGGTCCTCCCCCGGGTCGCCACCCAGCACCGCGGCGACTTCCAACTCGTAATCGAGTCGGACGGTGGCAGGAGGCCGGATTACCGCTTCGGTGCCGTAGATGGCGTGCGGGTTGGTGAAGTAGAACGTCGGAGCGCGATACCACTGCTCCGGCACATGGCTGAGGCCGTCGGCATCCGCACTCATCCCCTCCACATGCTCTTCGAAGACGGCGAAGTCACGCACGGATGCCGGCACGAGGGGCGGCAGCAGCGCGACGTCCCGCAGCGGTCGGCCGGCGCTGAGATCGACCGCTGCGTACAGGTCGTGTGCTCGTCGCAGTCCGCCACGGAGCACGTCCGCCACCGTCTGCCCGTCGGGGAAAACGACGACCTCATCGTCGACGACGAAACCCTCACCCAGGGTCTCGCCGTGCGTCCATCGCGCGATCTTCATCGTGTGTTCCTCTCTCCGGCTCAGACGCGTTCGGCGAGGCGCTGGGCGAGCTCCCCGATCAGCCTGGGCATGTCCGCGGAATGGTCCTGGCCGTCGCGCTGCCACTCGGCGAGCTGCACGGACGCGTCGACGACGGCAGTCGCCCGTGCGACCCGCCGGCGGTGGAACTCGTCCCACAGCTCAACGTCGACAGCGGCGCGCGTGACGAGCAGCTCCGTGAGGACCAGTGCGTCCTCGAGTGATTGCGCCGCCCCCTGCGCGATCGTCGGCGGGCAGGAGTGGGCCGCGTCACCGATCAGCACGACCCGCCCTCTGTTCCACGGCGCCGGGAGGACGTGCTGGGTGAACCAGGTGTAGTTCACCGCCGCGGCGCCGGCCTCCAGATCAGCGCGGATGGCGTCCCACGGACCGCCGTAACCGCGCGAGCGTTCCACCATGAAACGGGCCGCATCCGGGGCGGACATGTCGAAGTGCTTCTCCGCGTCGAAGACCAGGAACGCGTACATCGAGTCCGCACCCGTCGGCGTGTAGCCGGCGATGTAGGCCGGCCCGCCGTAGTACAGCTCTGTCGTGTGCACCTCGGCCGGCCGCGAGACGAAGGCCCGCCAGATCCCCATGCCGGTCGGCTCGGGTCCGGCTTCGATTCCCAGGCCCGCGCGGACGGCGGAGTGCAGGCCGTCCGCGCCGATCACGAGGTCGTACTCACCGACCTCGACGTCACCGGAGAACACCGCGACGAGCTGGCCCCGTTCTTGCGTGCCGCTCACACGGATGCCGAACCGCGTGCGAACACCTGCCGCCTCTGCCCGATCGAGCAGAATGCGCGCCAGCGCCGGGCGGGGCATGCCCATCGCCGAGGGGAGCCCTCCCACTGTGCGCTGCCCAGCTGCGGAGGCGGGCTCCTCAGTGTCCGGGGCTCCCTCGGCTCGGCGTGCGATCACGGGCGCATCGGGACCGGGCGCGCGCAGCGTGAGACCGTCGAAGGCGTAGCCTGCCGCCGCGGCTTCGTCCCAGACCCCCAGCGTCGCGAACGCCTGCAGCGCGTTGCTCTGCAGGGAGATGCCCGACCCCAGAGCCGTCAGTTCGGGCTGCGATTCGATCAGGTCCACCGCCACGCCGGCGTCGGCGAGTCGGATCGCGGTCGCCAACCCGGCGATGCCTGCGCCGATGACGGCGACCTTCTGTACTGCTGTCACGTCAGAACCTCCTTGTTCGTGGTGCGACGGTGCTCCAGGGTGGGCGCGCCGATCGTCAGAGGAGCGCGATCGGGTTGATCGGCGACCCTACGGCGCCTGTGATGGGCAGCGGGGGCGCGGAGAGGAGGAACTCGTATCGTCCCCGCGCGGCGCAGAGGCGGCCGATCTCCTCGAGATCCCACATCTCCCCCACCGTCAGCCCCATGTTGGGGATAACGATCTGGTGCAAGGGCTGGAACGACTCATCGAATTCGTTCGGCCGCACTTCGAAGCCCCAGGTATCCGTGGCGATCGCTGCGATCTCGGAGCGGTGCAGCCAGCCGGCGGTGGTCAGGGACAGCCCCGGCGCGGGCCCGCCGGCGTACTCTCCCCAGCCGTCGCGTCGAGCACGGGCGAGCTGCCCGGTGCGCACGAGCAGGATGTCGCCCCGGGCGACCTGTGACGAGGAGCCCTGCGCCTCGATGCAGGCGGTCAGGTCGTCGACCGTGATCGCGTATCCGTCTTCGAGCTCGCCGGTGTCCGGACGCAGATGCCGGCCCATATCCAGCAGGACACCGCGGGAGAGGATCACGCCGGCTGCGTGTTCGATGCCGGTGACGAGATCGCCTTGCGTCGTGACGACGGCGCCGGCCGGACGGCCGTTGTAGGCCAGCCCCCGGTCGAAGATGTGCCCGAGCCCGTCCCATTGCGTCGAGCACTGCAGCGGCATCATGATGACGTCGTCTGCCCCGCCGATGCCGTGCGGATTCGCTTCCGGATCCCGCTCGTGGTCCAGCCCCGTGCCGGTCATGGTGTGCACCGGGTTGTTGCGCTTCTTCCAACCGCGCTGCGGGCCGTCCTCGTCGAAGGATTGGGCGAGCGAGACGCTCAGCCCTTCGGTGACCAGACGTGCGGCGTGCACCCGCTTCGCCTCGTCGATGAAGTTGAGGGTGCCCAGAACGTCGTCCTCGCCCCAGCGACCCCAGTTCCGGTAGGCCTCGGCGCGGATGAACACCTCGCCCGGGGCGTCCGCACGGTTCAAGTCCTTGGGGTCCTCCGACAGTGAACTCACGACGCGCCCCGTTCCAGTCCGTGTGACGCCACGATGCGCGTCACGCCTTGCCCTTGAGCAGCTGGGCCCGGATCTCTTCGGGCACGCCCTCCTCGGTCGCGGTCGGGCCGTCGGCCGGCGGGAAGGACTCGCTGAGGGACAACGGCATCGTGGTGTTCCGGTAGATGTCGAACGAGCCCTGCGAGGTCACCCACGTCTGCGGCTCCCAGTCCGGGACGTAGTTGCGGTAGCCGCCGGTGTTCAGCTCGACGCGCATCGTCGAGGGGTCACGGTAGTACAGGAACGACTGCTCTCCGATGCCGTGGATGGTAGGGCCGTATTCGATGTGCACACCGCTTTCCATGAGCAGGTCCGCCGCGATCAGCATCTCCTCACGCGTGTCGTACCAGAACGCGAAGTGGTTGACCCGCCCGGCTCGGGTGGAACCGTCCAGGACGACGCCGAGGTCATGGGACTTCTCATTCGTGGTCAACACGGAGAAGACGGAGATGGGCGCCTGCTCGAGCTCGGTCCGCGCCATCAGCCGGAAGCCCAGCACATCGCTGTACCACTGCGCGAACGCGTCGACATCGCTGGCGCAGATCGTGACGTGGTCCAGCTGCCGTGGCGCTCCGGCGATCTTCGAGCGGCGCTGGGGACGGTCCGGGAACGTGGAGGCGAGATCGCCCCCGGTGTAGCGATGGTGCGTCGCCTCCCAGTGCAGGACCATGGTGTGGCCCCAGGGGCCGACGAAACGGTATGCCCGCCCAATGCCGAACGCGTCGAACCACTCGCCGGCTGCGCCGGCCGCCTCGACACGCTCGACGACCGCGTCCAGCGCCTCGGCGCTCGTGGTCCGCCAGGCCATCGAGTCGAGGGAGACCTCATCGCCGGCCACGATGACGAGGCTGTAGCTGTAGTAGTCGCCCCAGCAGCGCAGGTAAACGCCGTGGTCGTCGCGTCCGACGACGGTCATGCCGACCTGGTTGACGTAGAAGTCCACCGACGCCTCGACGTCGGGGGTCGTCAGCGCGACATAGGACAGGTGTGAGAGCAGAGTGATCATCTTCGAGCCTTTCGCGGCGCAGGTGGCGCTTCCCTCCATCATTCGACGCGCAGGATTATTGGACAACCGAATAATCCCTATGTCAGGCATCGGTATCCCCGATAGGCTTGCGCCGACCGGAAGGGGTCAACGTGGAAGAGGATCCGCTGCTGTCCAGGCTCGACCTGAATCTCCTGGTCTCCCTGGACGCTCTGCTCAGAGAGCGCAATGTCACGCGCGCAGCCGAGCGGCTCTACTTGAGCCAACCGTCCCTCAGCACCGCACTGGCACGTCTCCGAGTCCACTTCGATGACGAACTGCTGGCCCGCCGCGGCAACACCTACGAACTGACGCCGCTCGCGACCCGTCTGCTGGAACACACGACCGTCGCACTCAGCACGGTGCGGAGGGTGTTCGAGAGCCAGGCCCGCTGGAATGCCGGTGAATCCACCCGCGAGTTCACGATCCACGGCTCCGACTATGCCCTTGCCACGATTGCCCCATTGGTGTCCCGGGCCGCCCGCGCCGAGGCCCCGGGGGTGAGGTTTCGATTCGTGCCGACATCGAGCCCGGCCATCGACGATGTCATCGTCCGCCTGGCCTCACTGGATGGCATCCTCCTCCCGCACGGGATCGTCAAGGATCGGCCCAGCCTGGATCTGTGGCGCGACGACTGGGTGCTCGTGGCGGCGGCGGACAATCCGCTCGGTGACGCCGTTCCCACCCTCGCCGATCTCTCGGCGCTGCCCTGGGTCTTCACCTATCAGACCCGAGGGGCCTTCACCGCTGTCGGTCGCCAGCTCGAACAGCTGGGCCTGCAGCCGCGTGTGGAAGTGGTCGCGGAGAGCTTCGCCCTGCTGCATCTGTTCGTGGAGTACACCGAGCGACTGGCCCTCATCCAGCGAAAGCTCGTCCCACTCGTCACCAGGATGGGCGGCCTGCGTACCTACGAGCTCCCGTTCGAAGCCGTTCCCCTGATCGAGGCGCTGTGGTGGCATCCGGCACACGACAACGATCCCGGGCACGAATGGATGCGTGGGGTGTTCTCCGCAGCCGCCCGCGAGCTGGACTGACGTTCTCCGCGGCTCGGACCTCGCGGTCGCGGGCGCTGCCGAGGCGGATGGAGCGTACGCCCCGGAGACCTCACTGATCGCCCGCGGCGACGCACCGGACGACCTGCTCGCCCAGCATCGAGATCCGACCGGTCATCACGTCGCCGTCCCTGAGGAACCGTCCCCAGTGCTGACCGTTCCCCGCCGGGCTGCCGGTCAGGATCATATCGCCGGGGAACAGACGCGTGGTCTGGGAAGCGTCGGAGACGAGGGCCGGGACGTCGTAGATCAGCTCCGCGGTCGTCGAGTCCTGCATGACCTCGCCGTTCAGCTCCAGGACCACTCGGGCGTCGCGCGGATCGACGAACCGCGCCGGAACCAGGAACGGGCCGGTCGGCAGGAAGCCCGGGGCGTTCTTGGAACGGAACCAGTCCGCTCCCAGGTCTCCCGGGCCACCCGGGAAGACGAGGTCGCGGGTGGTGATGTCGTTCGCGATCGTGTAACCGGCGATGTGCGCCGACGCTGCTTCCGGCGTCACGCGGAACGCCTCCCGCCCGATGACGACGGCTAGCTCCAGCTCCCAGTCATGCTGGTCGCTGTATGCCGGAAGCACCAGCGGCTCATCGGCGCCGACGACGCAGCCGGCAAGCCCGAGGAAGATGATCGCCTTGCCACTGGCCGCGCGTGCGTCCATCACCCGTTCGGCCCGCGCGCGGAGCACGTCCGGCGCCACGCCACGATCCTCTTTGGCGATGCCGCCCATGATCAGCTGGATCACGTGGGTGCGGTAATTCGCGCCCGCTTGCAGCACGTGACGTGGTTGGACGGGTGCGGTCAACGTCACCTCGGCCAGCGGCCGCCACGGACCGTCGGCGTCCACGAGCCTCTCCAGCCGGTCCCAGTCATCGGCGGCGAGGAAGTCGTTCAGGTGCGCGGCGCCCAGGTCTTCCCTGTCCAATGGACGGACGCGGTCGCCTGCCACCAGACCAAGACGCACGCCCGCGCCGTCGTGGTAACGGGCAAGCGCAAAAGGTGCCTCGGGCCCCATGCTGGTCATCGCGTTCCTCTCATCATCGCCGCGCGCTTCCGCGCGGGGCGCATACCCTCATGTCGCAGCGATCTGCTGGACCAATCCGTGCTCTTGAATCTCCTCGAGGACGCGGGTGCGCAGCTGCACGAACGTCGGCGTCGCTCTGGTGACCAGCTGGTTGCGTTCCCGGCCGAGCGGCACCTCGACATCGTCGACGATCCGCGACGGGCGCCCGCCCAGCACGACCACGCGATCACCGAGGTACACCGCTTCGTCGATGTCGTGCGTGACCACGACGATCGTGATCCCCAGCCGGTCCCTCAGCCCGAGGACGAGATCCTCCAGCTCGAAGCGGGTCTGGGCGTCGAGCGAACCGAACGGCTCGTCCATCAGCATGATCGGCGCCTCGTACGCCAGCGCGCGGGCGATCGCCACCCGCTGCTGCATGCCGCCGGACAGCTGCCAGGGGTACTTGTCTGCGCTCTCGCCGAGGCCGACCACCTCCAGCGCGTCCTGAGCGCGGCGAAGCCGCTCGGCCTTGGGGACCTTGCGGCCTTCCAGGGGGAAGGCCACGTTCTGCGCCACCCGCATCCAGGGCAGCAACGATCCGCGGTAGTCCTGGAAGACGACCGCGATCTGCTCGACCGGTTCCGTGATGACGCTGCCCGCGAGGGACACCGCCCCGGTGCTGGGAGTCGCCAAGCCGGCCAGAAGGCGCAGGAGCGTCGTCTTGCCGACACCGGAGGCCCCCACCAGGCACGTGATGTCACCGGTGCGGATCTCCAGGTGCAGGTCCTCGATCACCGCCACCCGATCGGCGCCCGTGCCGAACGACTTGCCCACATGCGCGGCGCTGAGCGCCACCTCCGCTGTCAGGTCATGAGTCACTTGCTTCTCCTTTCACTGCTGCGGACGCGACGCGACGCGTCCGCATCTTCACGCGTCCACGCGAGCACCCGGTGCTCGATGAGGACATAGACGACCGTGAACGCCCAGCCGATGACGCCGACGAGCAGTGTCCCGCCCCATGCGGCGGCGAGCTGGAACCGCTGCCCGCTCTGCAGGATGAAGTAGCCGACGCCTTCGGTCGAACCGTACATCTCGCTGACGACCAGCATCACCAGGCCGATGGTCACCGCCAGACGGATGCCGACGGCAATCTGCGGAGCCGCGCCGGGCAGGACCACTCGGCGGATCCGCAATCCGAGGGGGATCCGATACCCGCGTGCGGTCTCGAACACGCTCGGTGCGATCGAGCGGACGCCCTCGATGCAGTTCAGCAGGATGGGCCAGACGCACGCGAGGAAGATCAGGAAGACCTTGGGACCTCGGCCCACCCCCAGGACGAGGATGACGATAGGGACGAACACCACGATCGGGAGCGTCCGGAAGAAGTCGAGGTAGGGCGAGAGCACTTCGCCGACGTACGGGAGCAGACCGATCGCGAGCCCGAATCCCAGGCCCACCAGGATCGCGAGGGCCAGGGCGGCGAAGTAGTTGCCGAAGCTGAAGAGAAGATCTCCCCACAGTTGGCCCGAGGCGGCCCAATCCACGACCGTCTGCAGAATGGTCGCCAGCGACGGCCAGAACGCGGAGGTGGAGGCCGCCGACGCGACGAACCAGAGCGCCACCAGCGCGATCGGCAGCCACGCCTGCAGAAGGACGGTCGCCACGGGGCCATACGTTTTCGTCTTCATCTCAGTCATCCCCTCCCATCGCCGGACGCCATTTCAGAAGCGAGGTCTGCAGCTTCTCGAGTCCGGCGTTCACGGCGAACCCGAGGAGGCCGGCGGTGACGATGTACGCGAAGGACAGGGCCGAGTTCGCCCCCATCTGAGCCTCCGTGATCTGGTTGCCGATGCCGGGGGAGCCGCTGAGCACCTCGGTGGCGATCGCCACCAGGATGCCCACCGATGCGCCCAGGCGCAGCCCGGTCAGGATCGACGGTGTGGCACTCGGCAGCATGACCCTGCGCACCAGCAGTGCCCGGGGAATGCGGAACGACCGCGCCGTCTCGATGACAGACGACGGGACCTGGCGCACCCCCTGTTGCGTCTGCAGGATGATGGGGAACACGACCGCTACGAACACCAGGACGGACTTGAGCTCGATGCCACGGCCGAGGATCAGGACCAGCACCGCGATGAGAGCGATCGCCGGGAAGGCCCGACCGAAGTCGACCAGGAAGCGGGTGGACAGCTCAGCGGCAGCGGATGCGCCGGTGATCACACCGATCGCGATGCCGACGACCGCGGCTGCGAGAAGCCCGGCCAGGGCTCCCCACAGCGTCAGCCCGAGCGCCTGCCAGTATCCGGCGGTGACGACCTCCTGCGCCAGGGCAACGACCACGGCGGAAGGGGCGGGGACGAGACCTGCCGGGACGATCCCCACCGCGGCGATCATCGCCCACACGGCGATCCCCGCGACGAAGACACCGACCCGCCAGAGCGCCACGCCCCGCGTCGCGCTCTCGCGCCGTGCCGTCGCCGCACTCGTTCGGATGGATTGCGTCCACGTCATCTCGATCTCACCCCCGCCCTGAACCGAACCGGCCTCAGCGCGCCCCTTCCCAGACGATGTCCTCGACGGTCAGGTCTTCTCGGACCTCGCCGGTCTGCTTCATCGCGGAGAGCACGACGTCCCAGCCCTTGGGGTTGAACGTCACATCGAGCGGCTCGAGGATCATGACGTTGTCGATGAACGGTGCGGGCAGCTCGGTGTTCTCGTGGTAGACCTTGCGCACCGCGTCGGGGTTCTCGTTGCCGTACTCCGTGCCGAGGGTCAGGGCGGCGCGGAAGCGCTCCAGCGCCTCGGGGTTCTTCTCCGCGAACTCGACCGTGGACACCCAGAGCGACTGCGGCGCATAGGGAAGGAACTCCCGCACGCCGGTGCCGACGCGGGTGAAGCCGGCATCCAGCGCCGAGAGCATGAAGATGCTGAAGGTGAAGACGGCGTCGACCTGCCCGTTCTGGGCGGCGGCGACGAGCGCGTCCATGGGCACCGGGACGATCTCGACCGAATCGAGGCTCACGCCGTTCTCCTCCAGGGCGGTCACGACCGTGAGATACGGCAGGCCGCCGAGCTCGGGAACCCCGACCTTCTTACCCTCGAGGTCCTTCCAGTCGGTGATCGTGCTGCCCGGCGGGACGATGAGTCCGTCCGAGACCTCGCCCTCGTAGTCCGGCTTGGCCGACTTGGTCCCGGCCACCACCAGAATTGGCATCCGCTCATTGATGGCGCGGATCGCCGTCACCGCGTCCGTCGCGGCGATGTCGAACTCGCCCGCGATGAGTGCGGAGTTGGTCGCGGCGCCGCCGCCGCCGCCGGTCTCCTGCAGCTGGACGTCCAGACCCTCCTGTTCGAAGAAGCCCTGCTCCTGCGCGATGATCGCGCTTTCGAGGTTCACAGCGCCGCGGGCGACCCGGACGGTGATGAGCTCCTCCTCGCCGCCGGCCGAGGGACCGGCGGAGGGGTCGGCCGGCGCTGCCGGACTCGAGCAGCCTGCCATGGCCGAGACGATGAGAGCTGCCGCGGTGATCAGCGCGGCACCACGCAGTCTGCGAAGTGGTCGGTGATGTTCCATTTCATCTCCTTTGATGCGTCATCTACTTCTGCGGCGGGGGTGGGACCACCCCGACCTGTTCCCACTATCCGCATCAGTGAAGCCATCGGGGAAGACGGGTTCCCCGATGCGTTCCATTGGCGTTCCCAATACCTCGGGGACCCGGCGCCGGGTCTGCAGACCGGCTCCCGCGGCATCCACCCACCAGATCCCGATCGCCGGATCAGCCGACACGTCGCTGAGCCCACCCGCCACGACCCGCGTGCGCGCCCATACACTGAGCCATGACCAGCGCCGCAACCCGTCCGCCCGCCGACCAGTCTGCGGCCGAACCCGCCGCCGTCACCCGGTCGCAGGGGACCAGCCTCGCCTACGCGAGCGGTGTCCTCGGCGCGGTGTACGGCTTGATCCTGGCGCTGGCCGCACCGGACGAGCTGTTCGCCGACGGTCCGACATCATTCGCGCTCTGGGCGGCGGCCGGCTCCGGGGTCTCCGCGGCTGCGGCCTCCGGAATCGGGTACTGGCGTTCGCGCAGTCTGCCAGGGCAGGAATGGCGACGATCGCTGTCCACCTGGAAGTTCCTGATCAACACGCTCTCCGTGGTCATCGTGCACACCGTGCTCGCGTTCATCGAGACCTACGTCATCTATCGCCTGGTGGGCCTCGGCTTCGTCGGTCTGCCGGTGCACACACTGTGGTCGGTGGTCCTGATGGCGGTCACGGTCGGGCTCACGGCTCAGCTGGTGTACGCGTCCGTCTCGGAGATGACCACGCAGCGGATGTCGTCACTGCTGAGGACGTTCATCGCGTTCGGCATCATCACCGCCATGGTGCTCGCACCGGAGCCTGATTGGTGGAAGGTGCACTTCAGCCATCTGGGCACCTTCGACGATCTGTCCAGCCTGCTGTTCAACGGCACACTGGTCGCCGCCGGCCTGCTCGTGACGACCTTCGCGGTCTACATCGCACACGACATGCAGACGCTGGTGGACGCGGGGGTGCTGTCCTCACGGCGTTCGCCGCGTGTCGTATCGGCGCTGTTCGTGGGGATGGGTGCGGCGTTCGCCGGGGTGGGCATCTTCTCCGTCGACCTCAACCGCCTGGTGCACGACATCGCGGCGCTGGGACTGGCCTCGATGTTCCTGGCGCTGCTGGGCGGCGGAGCGAAGCTGCTCCGCGGGATGCCGCGGCACTATTTCATCTGGTCATGGGCCATTCTGGCCACGACGCTGCTGTCGGCGGTCATGTTCGCATTGGGGCTGTTCTCCCTCACGGCGATCGAGATCATCGTGTTCACCCTCATCTTCGGATGGATCTCGCTGTTCATCAGATACCTGGGGCAGGCGGGCGCCGCCGCTGAACTCAGCCCTTCCGGCCCGGTCCGCCGGTGACCAGCCGGTATCCCATTCCCGCTTCGGTCAACAGGTGCACGGGGCGTGCCGGATCTTGCTCGAGCTTCTTGCGCAGCTGCGAGAGGTACAGCCGGAGATAGCCGGTGTCGGTGACCTGAGCGGTGCCCCAGATGTCTTCGAGCAGGGCCCGGCGCGTGACCAGCGCGCCCGGGTTGCGGGCCAGGAGCTCCAGGATCCGCCACTCGGTCGGGGTGAGATGCACGAGGGCACCGTCGCGCGTGACCGCCTTCGCGGCGAGGTCGATCCGCACACCGCCGAAGGAGACGACAGGCTCGTCGGATGAAGCCACGGCGCGCCGGGATAGGGCCCGCAGCCGCGCCAGCAGCTCATCGACCTGGAAAGGCTTGGTCACGAAGTCGTCCGCGCCGGCATCCAGCGCCTCCACTTTGTCGGCCGAGCCGGTCCTGCCGGAGACCACGATGATGGGGATGCCGGTCCAGGCGCGCAGCGATTCGATGACCTGCACGCCGTCCAGGTGCGGCATCCCGAGATCCAGCATCACGAGGTCAGGACGCTCGCGTGCCGCGAGGGCCACCGCGGCGTGCCCGTCGGCTGCCACGACGACCTCGTAGCCGTGGGCGGAGAGGGTGATCTGCAGGGCTCGGACGAGCTGAGGGTCATCGTCCGCGACCAGCACCTTCATGAAGACCCCGCAGCCAGCGGCAGGACGATCACCATCGTGAGCCCGCCTCCGGGGGTCTCCTCGGCCATGAGCATGCCACCCATGCCTTCGGTGAAGCCCTTCGCCAGCGCCAGACCGAGGCCGAGCCCGGTGGTGTTCTCGGTGTCCCCGAAGCGTTGGAAGGGCGCGAACATCTCCTCCCGGCGGTTCGGGGCGATGCCGGTTCCGTGGTCGATGACGCGCAGCTGTGCGCTCCGCCCGTCGACGGCGGTCGTCACACTCAGCCGCGTACCGGCGGGCGCGTGGCGTTCTGCGTTGCTGAGCACGTTGACCAGCACCCGCTGCAGCAGGACGGGGTCGGCCCAGATCGCGGGCAGTTGCGGATCCAGCGCGAGGTCGACCACGTCGGGACCCAACCCGATCTCTTCCACGGCGGACAGCACGACGGCGGCAGCGTCGACGGGTCCGAGCGATGCGCCCAGCGCGCCCGCCTCGACCCGGCTGACATCCAGCAGGTCGGTCACCAGCTTCGACAGAGCGGCAAGGCTCACGTGGGCGGTCTCCAGAAGCTCGCGCGCGTCCTCGCCCGACAGGCTCTCTCCGGCGGCACGGAGTCCGCCGACTGCCGCGATCGCGGCGGCCAGCGGTCGACGCACATCGTGGCTCACCGCAGACAGCAGCGCGCTGCGCACCTGATCCGCGACCGCGAGGGCTTGGGCGGCTCGGGCGATCTCGGCCAGCTCGGCCCGTTCCAGGGCGACATTCAGCTGCGCCAGGATGACCTCGAGCAGGCGGCGCTCTGAGTCGTCCAGCGCCCGTCCGTGCAGTTCCAGTGTTGCCCGCGCCGCCCCACCGCCGGGTCCGACGCGCACCGCGGCGAAGCGCCCGTCGCGGACCGGTTCTCCGTCGGTGGCCAGGACGACCCCGCCCTCATCCAGCAGGCGCACTCCGGACAGGCCGAAGGCCTCGCGCGTCCGTGCGACCAGGGCCAGCGGGGCGCTCTCACCCCGGAGGACGTTGCCGGCCACCGTCGCAAGCAGTTCAGCCTCGGCCGCGGCACGCTGCGCGATGCGCGCCCGCCTGGCGGCGGTGTCGACGATGTAGCTGACCAGGATCGCGATCAGCGCGTAGAGCAGAAGCGCCGACAGGTGCAGGGGGTCGGACACCTCCACCGAGAACTGCGGCGCCACGAAGAGGAAATCCAGCGTCAATCCGGACAGCACGGCCGCCAGGAGCGCCGGCCAGATCCCGCCGACCAGCGCCACCACGACGACCAGGAGCTGGAATGTGAGCACTTCGGTGGTGATCGACTCCGGTGTGCGGAACAGGTACAGCAGCCAGGTGACGACGGGGCCGAGGATCAGGGTGACGATGAACCCGAGCGCGACTCTCTGCCTGCTGAGCGCGCCGCCGCTGAGACGAGGGAGCGCGAACCGGTCGCCCACGGCGGCGTGGGCCACGACGAGGACGTCGATCTGACCCGCTTCTCGGATCAGGGACGCACCGACGCCCGGACGAGACAGCGCCGCGAGCAGGCGGCCGCGGCTGCTTTCGCCGATCACGAGCTGCGTCGCCTTTTCGGAGCGGGCGAACTCCAGGATGGCGCGCGGCACGGCATCGCCGATGACCTGGTGGTACGTTCCGCCGACCGACTCCGTCAGCGCCTGCTGACGGGCAAGCTCGCCGGGAGAAGCCGTGCGGCCATGCTCTTCGCCGGCCACGTGCACCGCCAGGAGTGTCCCGCCGGAACGCTCGGCGACGCGCGCCGCCCGGCGGATCAGCACCTCCCCTTCCGGACCGCCGCTCAGCGCGACCACGACGACTTGTCGGGGGTCCGCGGGCTCGTCGACACCGTCCATCATCGGATCGCTCACCCCCTGCCCCTCGGAATCACCTGCGGCGGGCTCAGCGGACCGGCGCGCCGGCGTCAGCGTAGCGCCTCGGCCGGCCGCTTCTCCGGCTCGGGTTCGGGAGGTCCGGCGGGACGATGGGCGCGCCGCGCTGTCCTCTCCACCTCGGGGACGGGTCGCCCGGCGCGCTGGTCTCCGGGAAGGGGACGCGATCGACGCCCGTAGATGAGCTGCGACGAGTCCAGCAGCCACGGCACGAGGGTGATCGACACCCCGTGCACCATCATCAGCTGCTGCGCGATGCGCCGCGAGCGGCGGTTGTGCAGCAGCGCCTCCCACCAGTGCCCGACGATGTACTGCGGGAGGTACACGGTGACGACGGCCGAGCCGAACTTCTCGCGGTACTGCTTGATGAACTTCGTCACCGGCGCGGTGTACGACCGGTAAGGGGATGCGATGATCACCAGTTCCATCGGCACCCGGTGCTGCTCCCACTGCCGCTGCAGCGCCGCCGACTCCTCGTCGCTGACTGCGACGTGGACCGCGACGGCCCTGCCGTGCTGGGCCGCCAGCGCGTAGTCCACGGCTTTGAGAACGGGCTTCTGTAGACGATTGACCAGGACGATGGCCAGGTCGCCGTCCGCGCCGAAGTGGGTCGTGTCATCGACTTCGATCTCGCGCTCGACGTCGCGGTAGTAGCGGTTCACACCGATCATCAGAGTGGCCAGGATCGGGATGGCGATGAAGACGAGCCACGCGCCGTGGGTGAACTTCGTGATCGTCACGATCAGCAGAACCGAGATGGTCATGGCCGCGCCGAGCGCGTTGATGACGAGCCCGCGGTATGCCGAGCGGCGCTCCCGGCGGGCGGATGCCGCGGCCGCGGCATCCGATGATGCCTCCTGGCGCAGCACCCGCAGCCAGTGCCGCACCATGCCGATCTGGCCGATGGAGAACGAGACGAACACCCCGATGATGTACAGCTGGATCAGCGTGGTGAGGTTGGCCCGGTAGACGACCAGCACCCCGATCGCGGCGATGCCCAGGAGCACCATTCCGTTCGAGAAGACGAGGCGATCGCCGCGCGTGTTGAGCGCTTTCGGCGCGAATCCGTCCCGCGCGAGCACGGCCCCCAGCAGCGGGAATCCGTTGAACGCTGTATTGGCGGCCAGCAGCAGGACGCACGCCGTGGCCGCCTGGATGATGAAGAACGGGACGGACCCCATCCCGAATGTCGCCGCGGCGACCTGAGCCATGAGGCTCGGCTGCGGTGCCGATTCGCAGTCGAAGCCGATCAGATGGCACGGGTTCTCGGCGTAGTGCACTCCGGAGACGAGCGCGATCGCCACCAGGCCGGAGAAGAGCAGGATCGCGATGCCCCCCATCAGGGTGAGGGTCATCTGTGCGTTGCGCACTTTCGGAGCACGGAAGGCGGGCACGCCGTTGGAGACCGCCTCGACCCCGGTGAGCGCGGAGCATCCGCTGGAGAATGCGCGCAGCACGAGGAGGATCACGGCCGCCTGCGTGAGCGACTCCGCCTGCACGGCGAACTCGGCGCTCGATGCCACCGGCGGGTCGCCCAGCGCGGTGCGCGTCAGACCCACCACGATCATCACCGCGACCGATGCGATGAAGACGTACGTCGGGACGGCGAATGCGAACGACGCCTCACGCACCCCCCGGAGATTGACGATCACGATGAGGATCACGAAGCCCACGGCCATCTCCACCCGGGCCGGGTCAAGCTCGGGGATCGCCGAGATGATGTTGTCGACTCCCGATGCGACCGACACAGCCACCGTCAGCACGTAGTCCACGAGCAGCGCCGATGCGACCACGACCCCGGGCAGCTCACCCAGGTTGGTCCGGGCGACCTCGTAGTCGCCGCCGCCGGACGGATACGCCCGGATGAGCTGACGGTAGCTGGCGACCACCACGATGAGCAGCAGCACGACGCCGGCGGCGATCCACGGCGAGAACGCCAGGAATGCGGTCCCTCCGATGAGGAGGATCATCAGAAGCTCCTGGGGAGCGTACGCGACCGAACTCAACGCGTCGGAGGCGAAGATCGGCAGCGCGCGCTTCTTCGGCAGCAGCTGCTCGTCCAGCTTCTCGGAGGTCAGCGGTTCGCCGAGGATGAGGCGCTTGACGCGCGGGTGCTCATCGTCGACCTGCTCTGTTCCATCAGTCACGGGACGCGACACTACGCCGACCGGAGTCCCGCAGATCGCTCCGAGCACTCATCCTCACGGAATCCATACGGGCGCGCGCCGGGGCTATCTGGGGACGTGGGAGTAGTAGAAGAACCCCCGGCCGCTCTTGCGTCCCAGCTCGCCCGCGGCGACCTTGTCGCGCAGGATCTGCGGCGGGGCGAACCGTTCGCCCAGGGTCTGGTGCAGGTATTCGGCTATCCCGAGTCGCACGTCCAGACCGACCAGATCCGACGTCCGCAGCGGCCCGGTGGCGTGACGGTAGCCCAGCACCATCGCGGAGTCGATATCGGCGGCGCTGGCGACGCCCTCCTCCAGCATCCGCATCGCCTCGAGCGCGATCGCTGCGCCGAGGCGCGAGCTGGCGAATCCGGGGGCGTCGGTGACGACGATCGGCGTTTTGCCGAGCGCGGCCACCCAGGCTTCGGCGCCGGCACGCAGCTCGGCAGCGGTGCGCGGGGTGACCACGATCTCGACGAGGGCGGACGGAGGGACGGGGTTGAAGAAGTGCAGTCCGCAGAATCGCTCCGGTCGTTGGAGCGCCTCGGCAAGTCCGGACACCGAAAACGACGACGTGTTCGTCGCCAGCCACGCGGTGGCACCGATCACCCGCTCCGCCTCCGCCAGGGCCGCGATCTTCTGAGCGACCACCTCGGGGACGGCTTCGATCACCAGCTCGGCACCGCCGAGCGCAGCGTAGTTCTCGCTCACGGCGACGCGGGCGAGCACGGATGCGGCATCCATCGACCGATCATGCGAGGCCGCCTTGGCGAGGCCGTCCTGAAGACGGGATCGGGCCGCTGCGACCGAGGGATCGTCGCGCTCGATGACGATGACCGAGGAGCCCGCGCGAGCGAACACCTGCGCGATGCCTGCGCCCATCCGTCCACCGCCGATGACGCCCACCGCAGCCGGAACGGCGATCACGTGGACTCCCTCGGACGGTTCAGGAAGCCGGACATGCGCTCGGTCTTCGCATCGGATTCGAACAGGATCGCCTGCGCGAGATCGTCCACCAGCGGATGCGCGGAGCGCGGGGCGGCCAGGACTCTCTTGGTCAGCCGGACGGCCAGGGGATCCTGCTCGGCGATGCGGTCTGCGAGGGCGTCGGCGGCGGCGAGCAGATCCGGCGGCTCATGGATGGACGCCACCAGGTGGACCCGGAGCGCCTCTTCGGCGGTGAGCCGACGGCCGGTGAAGAGGATCTCCTTGGCGAGAGGCTCTCCGACCAGTTCGAGGAGCCGCCAGGTCGCACCCGCCGCGGCCAGTATCCCGAGCGCCGACTCCGGGTTGCCGAACACGGCACGGGTCGAGGCGATCCGGATGTCGGCGGCGTAGGCCAGCTCGGCCCCGCCGCCTATCGCGTGGCCGTCCACGGCAGCGATGACGGGCATCGGCAGCCGCGCGATCCGCGTGAACAAGCCGGAGTTGATCCCCGCCAGCGCCTCGTCGCGGCCGCGGCCGAGGAGGCTGCGGATATCGGCGCCGGCGGCGAAGATGCCCTTCTCTCCTGCGCTCGCGCCGGTCAGGATCAGGATGCGAGGGTCGCGCTCCAGCCGGGCGCACACCTCATGCAGCTCGGCGACCATCTCATCGTCGATCGCATTCCGCACATCGGGACGATGCAGCTCGACCACGAGCCGGTCACCCCCCTCGCGGATCCGCAAGGTGTTCATCACGTCAGGTTCTCACCCCGGTACGTCCGCGTCCACTAGCGTGCCCACCCCGCATCCGGGGGCGGGGGCGACCGGCATCCGTCCCGGCCGGCGATCACGCTGCGCGGTGGGTGGAGATCGCCGCCGAGTTCACGCCCGCCGGTCCAGGATGGCGCGCACGCTCGCGTCGGGTCGCAGGTCGAGGCGGCGAAGCAGCTGCGCGTTGAGGGCCACGACGACCGTCGACAGCGACATCAGGAAGGCGCCAACCGACATGGGCAGCACGAACCCGAACGGGGCGAGGACGCCCGCGGCCAGTGGCACGGCGATCAGGTTGTAGCCCGCCGCCCACCACAGGTTCTGCGTCATCTTGCGGTAGCCGGCCCGAGAGAGCTCGATCACCGACAGCACCGAGCGAGGGTCGTCGCTGGCGAGGATCACCCCTGCGGAGGCGATGGCCACGTCGGTGCCGGCGCCGATCGCGATGCCGACGTCGGCGCGCGCGAGGGCGGGCGCATCGTTGACGCCGTCGCCGACCACCGCGACGACCAGGCCTGCGTGCTGGAGTTCGGCGACCTTCGCGGACTTGTCCTCGGGGCGGACTTCGGCCAGGACGCGGTCAACACCCAGTTCCGCGCCCACGGAGTGGGCGACCGCATGGGCGTCGCCCGTGATCATCACGACCTGGATGCCGAGTTCGTGCAGCGCGGCGACGGCTTCCCGTGACTCGGGCCGGATCTCGTCGGCCAGTTTCAGCCCGCCGATGACCTCGCCGTCACGCACGACGTGCAGGATGATCGCCCCGTCGGCACGCCATCCCGCGGCCGCCGCCACCTCGCCGGCGCCGATGCCGTCGAGGAGACGCGGCCCGCCGACGCGGATTTCGTGTCCACCCACGGTTGCGACCACCCCGACCGCCGGTGAGGAGGCGAAGCCGCTCGCCGGCGGAACCGTCACGCCGCGGTCCTTCGCCGACCGGACGATCGCCTTCGCCAGCGGGTGCTCGCTGTCTGCTTCGGCCGCGGCAGCCAGGCTGAGCACGGCGTCCGCGTCCAGAACGCCGACGGGTGCGACGTCGATGAGGGTCGGCTCTCCTTTCGTCAGGGTGCCGGTCTTGTCGAACAGGACGGTGTCGATGGTGCGCATGCGCTCCAGCGCCAGGCGGTCTTTGACGAGCACTCCCCCGCGGGCCGCGCGTTCGGTCGCGATCGCCACGACGAGCGGGATGGCCAGACCGAGCGCGTGCGGACACGCGATGACCAGCACCGTGATCGTGCGCACGACGGCCGCGTCGGGGTTGCCCAGCAGCGTCCACACGAGCGCAGTGAGTGCGGCGCCGCCCAGGGCGAACCAGAACAGCCATGCCGCCGCACGATCGGCGATCCGCTGCGCGCGCGAGGTGGAGCTCTGCGCCTGCGCGACAAGCCGCCGGATACCGGCAAGGGTGGTGTCCTCGCCGGTGGCGGTGACTTCGACACGGATGCCGGAGTCCGTCGCCACCGTGCCTGCAGTGACCGTCTCGCCGATTCCGCGCGCGACGGTGCGGGATTCCCCGGTCACCAGGGACTCGTCCATGTCGGCACGACCGGCCACGATCCGCCCGTCCGCGGGCACGCTGCCACCGGGGCGGACCACCACCACATCGCCGACGCGGAGGGCTGACGGCGACACGGTCACCACCCGGTCCCCCTCGACGCGTTCGGCTTCGTCCGGCAGCAGGGCGGCCAGCGAGTCGAGCGCGGAGGTGGTTTGAGCGAGGGATCGCATCTCGATCCAGTGACCGAGGAGCATGATGACGATCAGCAGCGCGAGCTCCCACCAGAACTCGAGTTCGTGATCGAGCAGTCCCAGGGCGGCACCCCAGGAGGCGACGAAGGCGACAGTGATCGCCAGCCCGATCAGCAGCATCATCCCGGGTGTGCGCGTGCGCAGCTCGCTGACCGCGCCGATCAGGAACGGCCGTCCTCCCCACGCGTACATGACGGTCCCGAGCAGCGGCGAGATCAGGTACACGCCGGGGAACGGCGGCAGGCTGTACCCGATCGGCATCGCGAACATGCTCGAGAACCCGATCACCGGGATCGCGAGGATCAGGTTGATCCAGAACAGCCGTCGGAACTGTGCGACGTGGTCGGCACCGTGCCCCGCGTGGGCGCCGGGCCGGCTGTGATGACCGGTGGCAGCGGAGTGACCGGTGTGCTCGGTCCGGTGCGATGTCATGTCGTGCGCCGCGTGCGGGTTCGTCATCAGGGTCCTCCCGGCGCTCGCGCACCAGCCGACGATGGTCAGGAGGGTAGAACTCGATACCCCTCCGGGGTATTCCCGTCAGCCCTGCGCAAGCCCTCCGCGGATGCCGGCGGGTCAGAACGGGAACCACTCAGCGTCACTCCGCCGTTCACGTCCGCAGTCGCGGGCGCGGAAGCACCGCTGCGCGTTCTGCTGGCGCTGCTGGGCGTGATGATGCTCTTCGGGTTGACAGGCAAGGGAGGCCTGACCCGAAAGTCGGCGATCGTGGCGGTGCTCCTCAGCGTCGCCTATGTCGTGTCGCTGGCCGTCGTGATCTCCGCGTTCCCGCCGCATTCGTGGGGCATCCCGCTCATCGTGGTCGGGGCGGGTGATCAGCCCGCGGTGGTGTTCTCGTAGGCGCGCATCGCGGCCTGCTGCGCGTCCTGCAGTGCCTCCTCGGCGGTCTTGTCGCCGAGCAGCGCCGCGGTGATCGCGTTGTTCAGCTCGTTCTGGATCTCCTGGCCGGCAGGCGACGAGCCGAACGACTGGCCGTAGTCCACGACGTCGTAGTACGCGGAGATGACCTGGTCGAAGCCCGGGTTTCCGGTCTCGACGACCCACTTCTCGCGGATCATCTGGTCGGCCGACGGCGATCCGGTGAACAGCCCCGTGTTGATGCCGCCATCCTCGGCGCGGGTCTGCGCGCGCGCTTCACCGGCCGCCGTCCAGCCGTCGTCCGAGGTCAGGTTGATCATCCATGCGCATGCCGCGGCCGGGTTCTCGGCGCCCATCGGGATCACGAACGCAGTCCCGGAAGCCACCGAGAACGGCTCACCATCGGCGTTGCGGAACGGCACCGCTTCGATCTGCACCTGATCGACGTAGGGCGACAGCACGTTCGGGTACCACTGCGCGTTGACCTGAGCGCCCACCTGGTCGGCGACGTACTGGTTGTTGTCGCCGAAGGTGTCGAACGAGTCGGTGAAGCTCTTGACCGAGGCGAAGCCGCCCTGCGCGTCGGTGATCTGCTTCAGCGCCTCGATTCCGGCGAGGTTGCTGGGGTCATCGAGGGTCGGCGCACCGTCAGCGTCGGTCAGCTGTCCCCCCATCCCGAGCACCCACAGCCCGCCCTGGCCGGTCGCGACCGGGTCGAAGCCGAGCCGCGTGGGAACGCCGCCGGACTCCTGGTAGAGCTTGCCGATCGCGCCGAGCAGGGCGTCCATATCCGAGGTGTCGAACTCCTCCGCCGTGACCCCGGCGGCATCCAGCACGCGCGTGTTCAGCAGCACCGCCGGCGGCTGGTAGAACTGCGGCACGGCCCAGACCGCGTCCTCATACGTCACGTCATCCACGACGAACGGGTACCAGTGGTCGCGAGCCGACACGTCGTGCGCCTCGAAGCAGTCGTCCAGGGGCATGATCAGGTCCTGCGCCGCGTATGTGGTGACGTAGCGACGGTCCATCTGGACCACGTCGGGCACGTCGCCGCTGGCGATCCGCGTCGTGAACTTCTGCGCATCGAAGGCCGTGGCGTCCAGTTCGACCTCGACATCACTGAGCTGCTCCTCGGCGAAGTCCACGCGGGACTGACCGACGTCGTCGGCGTTCTCGAATCCCCATGCCTTCATGGTTCCGGTGGGTTCAGTGCTGAAGTCGGCAGCCGAGTCGCTGCCCTCGCCCCCGCCCCCGCCGCCGCAGCCGACGAGCACGACCGCGCTTGCCGTGAGAGCGGCGATTCCCAGAATGCGCCTGCGCATGTCCATCCCTTTCGATCGGGGCGGCTTCCTCGCCGCCGCCGGACGTCCCCCGTGCGAACCTGCGGCAGGGCGAGTGCCCTGCGAGGTCGGCCCGACTACGGGTGCCGTCCGTCTTTCGTTGACTTGTGATGTATCCGGTGATGACGAGTCCGGGATTCAGCCCTTCCTGCCCTGCGTGGCGACGCCCTCGATGAAGTAGCGCTGTCCGAAGGCGAACAGGATGAGCATCGGAATGGTCACGATCAGCGACGCGACCATGACGTACTGGTAGTCGCCCTGCCCGCCCGCCGTCGGGCTGTACTTGGTCATCGCGTAGGCGATCCCGAGCGGGGCGGTGAAATCCTCGACGGAGCCGGCATTGAGGTAGATCAGGGCCGCCTGCAGGTTGTTCCAGCTGGCTTGGAACTCGAACAGGAACACGATGATGAACGACGGAACGGACAGCGGCATCGCGATCCGCCAGAACAGCCCCCAGTAGCTGGCACCATCCAGACGGGCCGCTTCAAACAGCTCCTTGGGCAGACCGAGATAGAACTGGCGTTGCAGGAAGATGTAGAAGGCCGACCCGAACAGGTTCATTCCCCACAGCGGGACCCACGTGCCCAGCAGGCCGGTCTGCTTCCAGATGAGATAGATCGGGATCATGGTGACCGCACCGGGGAGCATCATCGTGGCCAGCACGAGCCCGAACAGGATGCCGCGACCGGGGAACTTGAAGTAGGCGAATCCGAACGCGACGATCGAGCTGGAGATGGCCACGGTTCCCGCTGCCAGCACGGCGATCGCGATGCTGTTCCACATCCAGCTGAGCAGAGGAAGCTGGTTCCACACCTCCACGTAGTTGTCCGGAACCCACGTACGGGGGATGAGGGAGTTGTCGAAAACCTCGCCGCGCGGCTTGAAGCTCGCCGCGAGCAGCCAGGCGAACGGGTACAGGAACAGCAGGGCGAAGCCGATGCCGAGGAGCGCCAGCATGATCCGCCCGAACAGGCTCTTGGGGCGGGCGAGGTTGCGGCGCCAGCGTGACCTCTTGGGCGGCACCGTGGCGGTGATCGTCGCCAGTTCCGGGGTCGGCCGGGCGATACCGGGGGTCTGCAGCGATGCCGACATCAGCGGTCTCCCTCGTAGTAGACGAATCTGTTGCCGAACTTCACCTGGATGACCGTGATCACCATGATGATGACGAACAGCAGCCACGCCATCGCGGCGGCGAACCCGAAGTTGAACTGACGGAAGGCCTGCTGGAAGAGGTAGATGGCGTAGAACAGCGACGCCTCCGGTGACGAGTTGCTCTGATCCCGCCAGAACAGCAGGTATGCCTGGTCGAAGACCTGGAACGCCGCGATCGAGAGCACGATGACGTTGAAGAACATCGCACCCGAAATCATCGGGATGGTGATGGAGAAGAACTTGCGCACCGGGCCGGCGCCGTCCAGGGAGGCGACCTCGTACAGCTCGAGGGGCACATTCTTGAGGGCGGCCAGGAAGATCACCATCGTGCCGGCCACCGCCCACAGCGTCATCAGGACGATGCTCGGTTTGACCCAGTCCGGATCGACAAGCCACTGCGGCCCTTGGATCCCGAAGAACCGCAGCCCCTGGTTGATGGCACCGGTGTTGCCGTTCAGCAGCAGGAAGAACACCGCCGCCGTCGCGACGGCGGGCGTCATCTTGGGAAGGTAGTAGAGGGTGCGGAACAGGCCGGCACCACGGCTCATGCGGTTCAGCAGCAGGGCCAGTGTGAGCGCGAAGATGATCTCCAGCGGCACGGCCATCACGACGTAGAAAAGGGTGTTGGCCAGGGAGACGCCCACGCGCGGGTCATCGAAGAGGCGCGCGTAGTTGTCGACGCCGACGGGGCGCGCGGTGTTGGTGGCGAGGTTGTAGTTGCTGAAGGAGATGTAGAGGCTGTAGACCATCGCCCCGGCGGTGAAGACGAGGAACCCGATCACCCACGGCAGGATGAACAGGTATCCCGCCAGCGCCTCCCGCTTGTCGTAGTGGACCTTGGTCTTGACCTTGCTCCTGCCGCGTCGCGGCTTCTTGGGCATCCGCGCGCGCCGCGCCTCGGCGTCTTCCTCGGCGGGTACCACGACCGCATCCGACGGTGTCGCGAGGCTCATCGCCGCACCTCGCGCGGTGATGCCTTTCGGCGATCCCGACTCGTCATCTCGATTCTCCACCTCAAGATGTGGCATCGTTGCCACAGGCTGGTCTCTACGGCCGGACCGCGCTCGTACGCAACCTCTCTCTCGCGGCCCGGATCCTGTAGGCAGTGGCCGGCACGGTCCCGAGCCGATGGTAGGCGCCGGGCACGACCCCGCCACAGGCCCTTGCGAACGGCGCGGTGCTGTGCTTCTCAGGTCGGTGATCGCGGTGATGCGTAGCCTGCGTCCCGGCTGTCTGCGTGTGCCGCGCCAGTGGCCGGACAGATCTCGACGGGACCTGCCGGTTCATCTGCCTCGTTGCGCGCGGCGGCGAAGAACGCCGGGCCACCGAAGCTGCCTCGCGCGGATGCCGCTGCTGCGGGAGCACCACAAGTGACCAACACAGCACGCCCGACAAGCGCACCGCGATCTTTCGGCACCAGCGTGGAAAAGGGTGCGGCTGAACTACGTTGCTGCGACGGTCGCTCCGAGCGCCGATACCGGCTCGGTGTGTGCGTTATCCATGTGGATCTGCTGTCCCTTGATCAGGGGATAGTCCGCCAAGGCGGTACCGTCGAGGTCTTCGTTGTGCATGTCGACCCCGGTCACCTGGCTGTTCTCGTAGGTCGTGTAGTAGTAGATCCCTTTGTCGGTGTTGCAGCACGAGGAGTAGATCGTGATCTCGAACTTGCCTGGAGAGACCTCCACGCATCCTCGCTGCTGTGCGACGGACCCCAGGATCTGGAAGAACTGGCTGATCGACTCGGACTCGGACTCACCCGAGACCGAGTTCATCTTCGTGAAGGCGGCCTTCACGAACCGGGACGAGGACGACAGATCTCCGGGGAGGCCGATCGCGCCCATCCCGCGACTGTAGACGTCGAAATCCAGCCCATCGGAGAAGTGCTTCTCGGGAGGGTTCTTCGACAGGTGCATGTAGTTGTTCAGGTTGAACAACTGGATGTCGAAGGTCGGGTTGTTGGTGAGGACCCCGACCGGGTTCTCGTAGACCTTGAGCCCCTCCTTGACGCTTTCCACAGTGATGGACTGATTCCGGTCGGAGATGATCCAGTGCAGCGGTGAGAGCTGGAAGGCCTCACTGAAATTGATCTTCACGAGGTTCAGCGTCTTCAGCGCCGTCTTCACCTCGTCCACCGTTTCGAACTGCCCGAGGATCCACGGGATGAACTCGAACGGAGTGATGTTGGTCTTGTCCTGCGCCTCGGGCTTGTAGTCGGCGTTCTCCGGGAAGTTGAGCCCCGCCATGCTGAGGCCCTTCTCGTTGGTCGCGTCGTAGTACAACGGGTATCCATCCGCGATCGTCGCCATCCCGATGATCGCGTGGTGCGTCGGGAGCGGTTCCGCCTTCCGGAATTCGAAGGGGAAGTTCCGAGGAGTCACCGTGACGGTCTCGTGGTACGAGAACTCCAGGTCCAGGTTGCGGCCGAAGTAGTGATCCCGCGTGGTGTAATTCGCTCCCGTGCACATGTGGCCCCTCCGAGCTGATTGGTCTCCGGCGTAATGGATAACCGTACGTCTGTGACGACCGCCCCGGTACTGCCGAAGGTCCCGCGAAGAGTCACCGGTGCTCGACGCCCGGCGCAGGCTCCACCCGTGTGTGCTGCAACTTCGCGCCGTGCGCCGCACGGGCAGCGCCATGCCGCCGGAGGGACGTACGCCTCATAGGGGCTTTCGTCCTCCGGGCCGCGACGGGACCTACTGCTCTGGGAAGCGGCCGACGCTCGTCGCAGAGTGGGTCCATACCGCTCGTCGCAGAGTGGGTTCCAAACCACGCGGCGAGAACAACATGAAAGGCAGATGAATGACTGATCGAAATTACGAGCTCCTGGTCGCCTCTTACGACGATGAGCAGTCGGCGCAAGAAGACTTCTCATCCATCAAGTCGCTGGACGACGTCAGGCTCGTGGCGGCGGTCGTTCTGTCCCGCGACACCGATGGCAACGTTCACGTGAAAGAGCACGGCGGGAAGTTCGTTGCGAAAGGAACAGCGATCGGCGTTGTTGCCGGCCTGGTGATCGGACTCTTCGCCCCGCCGTTGCTTCTCGTCACCGGTGTCGTCGGCCTCGGCGCCGGTGCCGGAATCGGCGAGATCGTGAAACGGCACGAAGAGAAGTCCATCGGCGTCGACGCCGAGGAATGGCTTGTCCCCGGCTCCTCAGCGATAGTCGCCGTGGTGGACGAGGAGGCTCTCGACCGAATCGACAAGGCCCTGGAGCGGGCCACGAAGCGAATCAACAAGGCCATCGAAAAGGGCGACTACGACGCCGTCGTCAAAGCCATCAACAAGGGTGACGAGAAGATCGCCGAAGCCGTCGACGCCTGACCCTGAGGCTGGCCGGAGCACGTGCCCCAGGCCGCAGAAACAGAAAAGGAGTGCCGGTTTCCCGGCACTCCTTTTCTGATCACTGTCTCAACACAGTGCGCGCCCGAAGAGACTCGAACTCCCAACCATGAGATCTGCGGGTCGACGTCGCGGTGAGGAGTTCCGAACGGCGCATCACGTCGCCGCGGCTGCCGTTGACGGCACGTGTTCGCAAAGCCCTCGGAGGCCGACCAGGTCGACCGTGTCGAAGCCGAGCCCCCGGCAGCCGCCGGCGCCTGTGCGAGGTCGTATCGCCGAAGGCACCGCGGAAACGGTGTAGCGGTTGGTTCCCGCGCTGGTCACGCTGTCTGCCCGACGCTCGTGTCAGCCTCTAACGCGTCGCGCCCCGCGGCATCGATGAATGGATACAGCCACTCATCGAGCGACCACATGGCGTCCAGATCGATCCGGTGGAGACGCCGTGTGCCTGCAGCATCCGCACGAACGAGCCCGGCATCACGCAGCACGCTCAGATGCCGTGAGGCCGTGAATCGATTGGTTCCCGTCGCCGCGGCGAGCGCGGTGATCGTCGTTCCGTCATTGCCATCGAGGTGCTGGTGAAGCAGCTGCTCGAGGAGCGCGCGTCGCTCGCCGAAGGCAACGGCACTCAGCCGGCGCTCGAGTTCATCCTCGCGCGTCATTGGGTCGTCCATGACCCTGTCAGCCCAGCTCGCGGAGGACTCTGGCGACGATCGTGGCGACCGCGAGTCCGTAGCGTTCGTGGAGCGTCGGAAGTGCGCCGGCATCCAGGAACTCGTCGGGCAGTGCCACGGGGACGACCTTGCGCGCGACTCCGCGGCGCACGAGCGAGGATGCGACGGTCTCGAACAGACCGCCGACCACGGTGTGGTTCTCGAGTGTGACGGCGAGACGTGGGGTGTCGATTTCTCGGATCACCGTTTCCTCGTCGAACGGCTTGAGTGTCGGGCTGTGCACAACGGCGACGTCGACCTTGTGGGCGGCGAGAGCTTCGGCAGCCTGCAGAGCACGCATCGTCATGAGTCCGCTGGAGACGAAGACGACGTCCGCGCCGGGGCGCAGTACCTTCGCCTTGCCTAGCTCGAAGGTGTAGTCGTACTCGTCGAGGACCGTCGGCACGTTCCCGCGCAGCAGGCGGAGGTAGGTCGGTCCTGGCGCGGCAGCGAGCTGCGGCACCGCCTGCTCTAGATCGACCGAGTCGCAGGGATCGACGATCGTGAGCCCCGGGATGCCGCGGAAGATGGCGACATCCTCCGTCGCCTGATGGCTCGGGCCATAGCCGGTGGTCAGGCCCGGGAGCCCGCCGACGATGTTGACGTTGAGGCCGGGTTCAGCGATGTCGAGGGCGATGAAGTCGTACGCGCGACGGGTGGCGAAGACCGAGTACGTCGATGCGAACGGGATGAGCCCGACCTCAGCCATGCCCGCGGCGGCACCGAAGAGGAGCTGTTCGGCCATCCCCATCTGGAAGAACCGCTCGGGGTGCGCGTCCCGGAAGATGTGCATGTCGGTGTACTTCGCGAGGTCCGCGGACAGTCCCACGATCCGCGGGTCGGACTCGGCCAGCGCGGCAAGGGCGTGGCCGAACGGAGCGGGCGCCGTCTTCTGACCGGGGTCGGCGAAGGAGGCGATCATTGCCGAGGTCTTGAGCTTCGGCTTGGTGGGGGTGCTCATGATGCCGCTCCTTCCGCCACGGTTGCGGCAGCCGCTTCGAATCCTGCAATCAGCTGCTCGCGGCAGACGGCCCACTCGCGCTCCTCGATGCGCATGAAGTGCGACTTCTCGCGCGTCTCAAGCAGCGGAACACCGCGGCCGACCTTGGTATCGCAGACGAGGACGTGCGGTGCACCCACGGGGTCGCTCTCGCCGATGGCGTCGAAGGCGCGGAGCAGTGCCTCGGGATCGTTTCCGTTGACTCGCTGCGTGTGCCAACCAAACGAGGCCCACTTGTCTTCGGCAGGCTCGATGTTGAGGACTCCGGCGGTCGGGCCGTCAGCCTGAAGTGCATTCATGTCGACGAGGGCGATGAGGTTTCCGAGCCGGTGGGATGCCGCACCCATCGCGGCCTCCCACGTCGAGCCTTCGTTCAGCTCGCCGTCGGAGAGGAAATTGATGATGCGGGACCGGCTTTGGAGGTGCCGCAGGCCGAGGGCCATGCCGACCGCGACCGTGAGGCCGTGGCCGAGCGATCCGCCGGAGATCTCCATGCCCGGCGTGTAGCTGGCCATGCCCGACATCGGCAGTCGCGAGTCGTCGGAGCCGTAGGTGTCGAGTTCTTCGATCGGGATGATGCCCGCCTCAGCGAGGGCGGCGTAGAGGGCGATCGCATAGTGTCCGGTGGAGAGCAGGAATCGATCGCGCTCTTCCCAGTGCGGGTCGTCAGGGCGGAAGCGAAGCTGGTCGGCATAGACCGCGGCAAGCATGTCCGCGGCACCCAGGGCCTGGCCGACATAGCCCTGGCCCTGCACTTCGCCCATCGCCAGGGCATTGAGACGGATGCGCTGCGCAGCCGCGCGCACGCGGGAGACCCGCCTGGCGAGGTCGACGTCAGTGGTGGCGGTAGTCATGGATGAAACTCCTTCGTTCGATCGCAGATACTCGGTAGACGCGAAAGCACCGGTCAGTGCATGTGGCTGCCACCGTTGATGTCGATAGTGGTGCCCTGCAGATAGCTGGCCTCGTCACTGGAGAGGAACACGAACACGTCCGCGACCTCTTTGGGAGTTGCCGTGCGTCCGAGTGGGATGGCTCCGACGATCGCGGCCTCGATCTCGTCGGTCGTTCCCACGCGGATGTTGGTGGCGACGGCACCGGGCGTCACGGCGTTGACAGTCACTCCGGTGGACCCCAGTTCGCGGGCAAGAGCCTTGGTGAAGCCGAGGATCGCGGCCTTCGCTGCGGAGTAGGGGACCTTGCCGAACACGCCGCCACCCCGCTGGGCGGACACCGACGACATGTTGACGATGCGGCCGAACCCGTTCTCGATCATGTCGGGCAGGAAGGCCTTCGTCACGAGGTAGGTGCCGGTCGCGTTGACGGCCATGACCTTGTTCCACAGGTCGAGCGTGGTCTCGAGGAACGGGACCGGTGAGGTGATGCCCGCGATGTTCGCGAGCGCGCCGACGGGCGGGAGCGAGCCGTCGGTCACTCGGCTCGCGACCTCCTGCTGTGCTGCGGTGACGGACGCCTCGTCGGCCACGTTCACCGGGCCGCCGTAAGCCGGGACGTCATACTCGGCGGCGATGTCTGCTGCGACCCGGGCAGCTGCTTCTCCGTCGAGGTCGAGGACGGCGATCGCCCATCCTGCCTTCGCGTACTCGCGGGCCGCTGCTTGTCCGATTCCCCGTTCGGCGGCTGCGCCGGTCAGGACTGCGGTGCGTGTGGAAGTCATCATCTCCTGCTCTCAGCCGCTCCATCGCGGCGGCGGTTTTGATCGTAACCTGAAATTGCCGACAGTTCAATAGTTAGCTGTTCGACTGTTGACAATGGCCGGGATTGTCCTGATACTGGGTTCTGCCACTCGCGCCGCGGGTCGGTCACAATGACGTGAGGAAGGCAGAGAGATGAGCGAAGCAGCCATCACCATGCGGGGTGTCGTCAACGGCACACCCCAGAGAAAGCGAGTCGCCGTCGGTTCCGGCGTCGGCGCAGTCATCGAGACGTATGACTTCATCGGCTTCGGCACAGCCGCGGCCCTGTACTTCGGCACCGCGTTCTTCCCCGGGTCCGACCCGATAACCGGAACACTGCTGTCGTTCGCCACCCTCGGTGCCGGATTTGCCGCACGCCCCATTGGCGGGATCATCGGCGGACACCTCGGCGACCGCGTCGGGCGGAAGCCGGTCCTCGTCGCATCGCTGATTCTGATGGGTCTGGCCACTTTCGCCATCGGCCTTCTTCCCACCTACGCGATGGTCGGCATCGTCGCCCCGATCCTGCTCGTGCTCGTCCGCATCGTCCAGGGCCTCGCATTCGGTGCTGAGTGGGGCGGCGCGATCTTGATGACGTATGAGCATGCGCCGTGGCGCTTCAAGGGTGGCTTCACCGGTATCGTCCAAGCTGGCTTCCCCGTCGGACTGCTGCTCGCGAACCTCGTCTTCCTCGTCAGCGTCCACCTGCCTGGCGACTGGGCATGGCGCGTGCCGTTCTTGGCCAGCATCATCCTGGTCATCGTCGGTCTGATCATCCGCGCGAAGGTTCCCGAGTCCCCGGTCTTCGAAGACGTTAAGGCTGAGGGCAAGGTCCTCCGGGCTCCGATTATCGAGGTCATCAAGACCGACTGGGGCAACATCCTCCGCGGCATTGGCCTCCGGGTCGCAGAAACCGCCGGCTACGCGATCTCGATCACCTACCTGATCTCCTACCTCAACACCAACAGGATCACCGAAAGCTGGCAGACACTGACCGCGCTGTCCCTCGCGGCCGGGATCGGCATCTTCGCCACCTGGGGTTGGGCACGACTCACCGACAAGATCGGGCGGCGACCGCTGTACCTGATCGTGACCGCTTTGGGTGTGTTCTGGGGATTCCTGATGTTCCTCGGCGTCAACACCGCCGTCTACCCCATGGTCATCATCGTCATCGTGCTCTCCTACGCGGTGTTCCAAAACGCACTCGCGGGTGCGCAGGGCGCCTGGTTCCCTGAGCTGTTCAACGCCAACACCCGCACCTCGGGGGCATCGCTGGCCTACCAGATCTCGGCCATGGTGTCCGGATTCACCCCCTTCATCACGACACTGCTGTTCGGCGCCTTCGGATGGGTCGGCCCGGCAGCCCTGTTCTCGCTATACGCACTCATCGGACTCGTCTCGGCCGTCGTGACGCCTGAGACCTGGACGAAGGCGCAGCGGGAGTACGCGAAGGAAGCATCCGCCGAGGCACGCGAGCTCGAACGCGCCAACTGAGTTGACTCGGCGCATACGAGAGCGGCGCACCCGAACACGTGCGCCGCTCTCGTAGACTCGACACGCAAACCACGGGAGGGATAGCGGATGACCGATAGTCCCGCCATTCTCGGATTGCAACGCAATACGCTGCGGATGCAGGCGATCGAGGTCCTCCGACGTGCCATCACCACCGGCGAGCTTCCGCCCGGGTCGCACGTCTCAGAGATCGAGATGTCTCAACGACTGCAGATCAGCCGCGGCACCCTCCGCGAGGCCATGCGCACTCTGCAGATCGAAGGTCTCCTCACCGAGGGATCACGGGGACGGCTCCTGGTCCGCCGCATGGACGACGAAGAGCTGCGGGACCTGTTCCTCGTCCGTGCTGCCCTCGAGGCTTTGGCCGCCCGCACTGTCGCTGAGAGCCCGCAGCGCGAGTCGGCCGTCGAAAGTCTGCGAGCGGCAGTCGGACTGATGAGCGCGGCGGAGAATGAATCGCTCGACGCGCGCATGCGTGCCGACCTCGACTTTCACCGCGAACTCTGCCGGCTGACGGGCAACGACACGCTCATGCGCGCCTGGAGCGCCTTGGAAGGGTCCATCCTGATGTCGATCACCCGATCCGGGATCGAGCGGGCGGTGCGGAACATGGACGTGCCCCGCCACCTCGAGATCGTGGACGCCATTGCAACGGGCGACCCCGACACGGCGGCCGCAGCGGTGGCGCAGCACATGGAGCTCGCCACCCGAACCTTGATCTCCTAGACCGGCTTCGACCGGATGTCGGTGACCTGGTGCTGTTCGTCTGGGCGCGCGCGACCCCTTGGGACCTGCGCAATCGATTCCGTCTCGATGGCGGCGATAGCGCGCTCCGCGCCTTCAGCCGCACCCCGGTACACCTGTAGCGACGACCCATTCCGGCCCGGGCAGTTGGCGACGGTGCAGACATGTGGCGCCCACAAGACCTTCTGACTCACCGCTGGCGACGAGCCCCGAAGGGCCGAATTCCGCGGAATCACGCGGGCGTACCAGCCCGCACCGGCCTCGGACTCTTCTGATTCGAGTCAGAGGCGGATCAGAAGAGTCCGGAAACAGAAAAAAGTGCCGGTTTCCCGGCACTTTTCCCTAATCACTGTCTCAACACAGTGTGCGCCCGAAGAGACTCGAACTCCCAACCTTCTGATCCGTAGTCAGATGCTCTATCCATTGAGCTACGGGCGCATGGCGTGCACTCGCGTGCGGCCAGCGTCCAGAATACCTCAGCATGGCGCTCCCGCCGAATCGAGCCGCCGCGAGGGCGGATCGGGCGGATAAGGGCACTGGCGAGGCGGCGCCGTCAGTCACCGAACGGGACCACCGGGTCCGCGTCCAGCGCGCGCAACTGACGGGTGAGCGCGACCCGGCGGTACGAGGCATCCAGCAGTTCTGCGACCAGGTCCCAGTCCGCGGCATCCGAGTCCACGCGCATGGCCAGCCAGCCATACGCGCCCTCGTATGCCGGCACGAAGACGTCTTCTCGCTCGAGAAGCGCGTCGCGTTCCGCCAGATCGGGCAGGAATTCGACCGCGTCGCGATCGTCGTGGGCAGCGCCGACGATGGCGAACTGTCGTTTGCCGGCCCGGAAGGTGACGCGACCGTGGGCGATGACCTCGGCCGCTTCGGGGTAGCGCATGCAGAGCGTGCGCATCCGCTGGACCAGCGGGTGGTCCACCGGAAACCGCATCGGGTGGGGCTCTGTCGCCACGGCATTCACTCCCGCTCGAGCTCGGCCGACTGCAGGCTCTCCCCCTCGACCAGGCGACGGCGGTGGGCAGCCAGTCGCGGCAGGTCTACCAGGCGAAGCGCCTGCATGCGCGCGCCACGCATCGTGTCGTACTCGGGGTCGTTGTCCGCGCGCATGCCTTCGACCTGCAGTCGGCGCTGGAGATTGGATTCCACGTCTCCCCACGCGGCATCGCGCGCCTGCTCGACGAGTTCGCTGACCGCCTCGGGGTCGGCGGCGCGGTTGCGCAGTTCCTGCGCCACGCCACGGTACTGCTTGTCGCGCTTGCGCAGGTTGCGGGTGTCGCGGTCACGGTAGTCGTGGGTGCTGTCCGGGTCGGAGAACTTGCCCCACGCGGTCTTGCGCTGACGGCGCGCGAGATCCGCGGCCGCCTCCTGCTCGTCGGCCAGCGCGATCAGCGTGTCGCGCGCGTACCCGGCGACGGCGTCCGCATCGAACTGCGCGTCGTGGGCGATCGTCTCCATCAGGATGTGGTTGCGCACGGCAAGGCGCGCAGCAGCCGAAGCGATCGAGACGCCTTCGAAAACGGCATCGGAGGTCTTTCCCATGCGACGCACTCCCCTCAGGACGAGGTTACCGTCAGCGGCGTCGAGGCGAAGTCGGCAAGAATCGTACGACGACGACGGGGTGGGGGCGAACGTGGGCAGAACGCGGCGATTGGACGTGCACGGCAGGACGAGCGTCATCACCGGCGCAGCCAGCGGCATGGGTGCCGAGATCGCCCGGGAGCTCGATCGCCGCGGTGCGCGGCTGGTTCTGATCGACAGGGATGCTGCCGGCCTGAGCGCCCTGGCTGCCGAGCTCTCCGGCACCGGCCACAGCGCGCACATCCTCGATCTGACCGATGATGCGGCCGTTGCGGCGCTCGGCGCCGCGATTACGGCATCCCACCCCCACGTGCAGTCGCTGATCACGTGTGCGGGCTCGTCCATGCTGGGCGACATCACGCAGCTGACCATGGCGGAGATGCGCTGGCTGATGGACGTGAACCTGTGGGGGACGGTGAGCATCACCCAGGCGCTGCTGCCGGCGCTGAGGCGCGAGCCGGCCGCGCACATCACGCACCTGGTCAGCATCTACGGCCTGGCAGCGCCCGCCGGTCGGATCCCGTACGCGATGAGCAAGTTCGCGGTGCGTGGTTTCACCGAGTCGTTGCGGCACGAGCTGGAGCGTTCGACGGTGACGGTCGGGGCCGTCTATCCGGCGGGGGTCAAGACGGGCATCATCCTCCACGGGCGCTTCGCCGCGGCGATCGAGCCGGCGGTGGCCCAGCGGGCGGCTGCCGCGCAGGCTCGGATGTATCACACCGAGCCGCAGGATGCCGCGTATCGCATCGTCGAGGCGACGGTGCGACGCAGAGCTCGCACCTTCGTGGGACGTGAGGCGCGACTTGTGGACGTCCTGACCCGGCTGGCGCCGACGCGCTACTGGAGTGCGATGCGGCGGCCGTTGCGGGAGGCGACGGACACGACGACGCCGATCGTCTAGTGCTCGAGAGCACAGCGGACGATCGGCGTCGTGGGTATGCGGGGACGGCGGCCCCGCAGGGGTCAGACTCCCTTGGTGCGGAACTTCTGGACGATCCCGCATTCGAAGGGGTCCCGAGCCGCGAGGCCGACCTCGTTGAGGTACCGGATCACGATTCCGTAGGACTTCAGAAGCGTCGTTTCCGTGTACGGCACATCGAGGGTCCGGCAGTGCTCGATCACGATCTCGCGGGCCTGCGCGAGGTGCGGGCGCGGCATGCTCGGGAACAGGTGGTGCTCGATCTGGTAGTTGAGGCCACCCATGAGCCACGTCGCCCACCAGCCACCGGACACGTTGCGGGACGTGCGCACCTGCTTGGTGAAGAAGTCGAGCTTCGCGTCGGCGTCGATGATGGGCATGCCCTTGTGATTCGGCGCGAACGCCGCTCCCATGTACACGCCGAAGACGGCGAGCTGCACGCCCAGGAAGGCGAAGGCCAGGCCCAGGGGCAGGAACACGAAGATCGGGGTCAGTACGACCGCGAAGCGGAGGGCGATGAGGACCAGCTCGATCCAGCGGCCCTTGACCGGCTGACGGAAATCGAGGAGGTGGCGCAGGCCGATGTAGTGGAGGTTGAGGCCTTCCAGCAGCAGCAGCGGGAAGAACAGCCAGCCCTGACGGCGGGTGATGAAGCTCATCGCCCCGTGCACCTTCACGGCGTCCTCTTCGAGGAAGCGGATCGTGTCGATCTCGATGTCCGGGTCCTTGCCGACGCGGTTCGGGTTGGCATGGTGGCGGGTGTGCTTGGAGCCCCACCAGTCCCTGCTCATGCCGACGATGCCGTTGCCGAGGATCAGCGCAAGCCTGTCGTTCGCTTTGCCCGACGTGAGGATCGTGCGGTGGGCGGCCTCGTGCGAGAGGAACGCGACCTGCGTGAACAGGATGCCGAGCGCGGCGGCGATGAGGAGCTGGAACCAGCTGTCGCCGAGCAGGATGAATCCGGTGATGGCTCCAGCGAAGCCCAGCGCGATCGCGCTGCCGACGGCGATGTAGAACCACGGAGTGCGGTCCAGAAGACCGGTCTCACGCACAACCTGGGACACCTTCGTGTACGCCTGCGTGATGGGCGGGAAGTCCTCTTTGCGGGCGTACGTCTGGCGTACGGCGCCGAGAGTGGACCCGGGTGCGGAGAGTGTAGTGATTGCGGCACCTACCTGATCGGGTTCCCGCACAGGCGGGAAGGGCGAAAAAGCGAAGGGCGGGCGCCTATCGCTGGTACCCCACAATACGTGCTGGCACATGCGCCGTCAGGAATGTGCTACGGGGGGTTGACATATGACGCGTGTCCCCCACAGGGGATGCGCAACCTGGCGTGCTAGCGTGGTCTTGGCGGTTTATTCCGCCCAGCGTCGTTGTCACGCTCCGCAGCTTCTGTGCCGCGGCTCTTTACACACGGCGAACCGATGCGCGAACCCGCGCCGTCGCCCCTTCAACGCCCATCTTGCGGCGTGCCCGGACTGAAAGCTCCTTCTCTATGTCTACTTTCCTCGACCTCGGCGTGCCCGCGCCGCTGGCCAACGTTCTCGCCACAGAAGGCAAGACCGAAGCGTTCCCGATCCAGCGCGACACGCTGCCGGACTCCCTTGCGGGCCGTGACGTGCTCGGCCGCGGCCGCACCGGCAGCGGCAAGACGATCGCGTTCGCCCTCCCCCTGGTGGCCCGCCTCTCCGGCGCGTACGCCGCCAGCCGGACCACGAGCCGCCCGCGCGGCTTGATCCTGGCACCGACGCGTGAGCTCGCGACCCAGATCGCCGCCACCGTCCAGCCCCTGGCCGCGGCCTCCGGCCTGACCGTGACCACCATCTTCGGCGGCGTCAGCCAGAAGCCGCAGGAGACGGCACTGCGCAACGGCGTCGACATCGTCGTGGCCTGCCCCGGCCGGCTCGAAGACCTCATGAAGCAGGGTGTCGTCAAGCTCGACCGCGTGGAGATCACGGTGCTGGACGAAGCCGACCACATGGCCGACCTCGGGTTCCTGCCCGGCGTCACGCGCATTCTGGCCGCCACGCCGCAGGGCGGGCAGCGCATGCTCTTCAGCGCCACGCTGGATCGCGGTGTCGACGGCCTCGTGAAGCGCTTCCTGCGCGACGAGGTGCGCCATGAGGTGGACGACCAGAGCGTCCCGCAGGGCGAGATGACCCACCGCGTGTTCATGATCAGCGATGACGAGAAGCCCGCGCTGGTCCGCCATCTCGCCTCCGGCCGTGGCCGTCGCATCCTGTTCACCCGCACCAAGCACCAGGCCAAGAAGCTGGCCAAGCTCCTGACGGCAGCCGGCATCCCGGCCGTCGATCTGCACGGCAACCTGTCGCAGGCAGCCCGCGAGCGCAACCTCGCGGCTTTCGGCGCCGACGCGGCCAAGGGCGGCGTCCGTGTGCTGGTCGCCACCGACGTGGCCGCTCGCGGCGTCCACGTCGATGACGTCGAGCTGGTCGTTCACGTCGATCCGCCGATGGAGCACAAGGCGTACCTGCACCGCTCGGGCCGCACCGCTCGGGCCGGCGCCGCCGGCACGGTCGTCACCGTCGTGATCCCCTCGCAGCGACGCGACGTGGCGGACCTGCTCCGCAAGGCCGGCATCCAGGCGCCGCTCGAGCAGGTCACCGCCGAGTCCGCTCCCATCACCGAGCTCGTCGGCGAGCGGGCCGAGCACGTCCGCCCCGCTCCGATCCAGGCCGAGCCGCAGCGTTCCGGCAAGCCCCGCACTGGTCAGACCTCGCAGGGTCGTGGCGGTCAAGGTCGTGGCGGTCAGGGCCGCGGCGGCAACGCCGGCGGCGCGAGCGCGGGCCGCGGCGGCGCAGCCGCCGGTCGCGGAGGCGCAGCCGGAGGCCGCGATCGTGCAGCGGCGGGATCCGCACCGCACGCGCGTCCGGTGTACTCGACCGGAACCGGTCAGCCCGCCGCCGCGCACAACCCGCGCGCCGGCCAGGCGGCCCGGCCCACAGGCAACCGTCGCGCGCAGCACAACGGAACGCGCTCCGGCGCACCCCGCGGCTGAATCGCAGCAGTGACGGGAACGGCCGGGTGGATTCTTCCGCCCGGCCGTTCCGCATTCGCGGCGGACACCTCCGCGTTCTAGCGACCTCCCCGGGCACGTGCAACCCCCCCTCCCGTCGGGCGTCGCAGGCGTAACGTCGGCAGCGTTACTTCACGAAAGGAGGCGCACATGGGATTCATGGATGACGCCAAAGAGACGGCCGAGACCGCGGGACGCAAGATCGAGGACAAGTGGGAAGACACCACTGACGCGATCGGCGACAAGATGGACGCGGCGAAGGCGGACGCGGACGTGAAGAAAGCGGAAGCCGACGTGGACAAGGCGCAAGCCGAACGCGATTCCGTCGAGACGCGCAACTCTCTCAAGGAGAAGATGCGCAACAGCTGACGCACAGCGACCTGCCCGGCTCGGCCGTGGCACAACGGGGGGCCTCGGAGAATACTCCGGGGCCTTCTGTCTGCCTCGGCCGCCCGCTCCCCGGCCCCGCCCGTTCGCCTGTCGCAATCCGCCGCCCCGCGCGGCGTGTCGTGACAGGCGAGCGGCCGCGGTGCGTGGCTCAGCTGTCGCAATCCGCGGCCCGCGCGGCGTGTCGTGACAGGCGAACGGCCACGGTGCGTGGCTCAGCTGTCGCAATCCGCGGCCCGCTCGGCGTGTCGTGACAGGCGAGCGGGCGGGGCAGGGGCGCGGGGTCAGGCGACCGACGCGGGGCGGAGCGAGGCGAGGGGAGCGGGGCGGGGCGGGGCGGGGCGATCGAGCGGGGTCAGGAGATGGCGGCGATGCGCCAGGATGCCTCGGTCGAGGCTTCCGGGTCGAGCACGATGAGACCGGTGTCGTAGTCGTACG
The DNA here is from genome assembly GCF_024623505.1 of Microbacterium sp. zg.B48. Classification (NCBI taxonomy): domain Bacteria; kingdom Bacillati; phylum Actinomycetota; class Actinomycetes; order Micrococcales; family Microbacteriaceae; genus Microbacterium; species Microbacterium sp. zg.B48. Next base: position 188,691 of record NZ_JANJFE010000016.1, on the reverse strand, counting down.
ATGCCGCGTTGAACGCGTCGGGCGCACAGGTCATCGGCTCGACGGCGAGACCGGCGCGGTGGCCCGGCTTGCCGACTCCCTTGTCCGACGTGTGGATCTGAACCCACGGGCACGCCTCGTTCCACACCATCTCGACACCCGAGCCGGCGGCATCCGTCAGACGCACGGTCGCACATCCGGACCCGTCTCGCGTCAGGGCGGTGTAGGCGTGGTCGAGTTCGACCGAGCCGATGCGACGCGGCTCGCGGAAGTCGAACCGTGCCGGATCATCGGCATCGACCGCACGCAGGTCGGTGGGGATGAGGCGATCCCGCGTCACAGCCAGAACCTCCCCGGCAGGCAGCTCGAGCGTCCAGTCGTCGACGGTTCCCGGCCCGGCCACCAGGTACGGGTGCGGCCCGGTGCCCCAGGGTGCGGCATCCGGGCTCTCGTTCGTCGCCCGGACGGTCTGCGTCAGACCGTCCGGGCCGAGCGAGAATGTGGTCGCCACGAGGATGCGCCAGGGATACCCGGTCTGCGGTTCGATCGTCGCGGCGAGGGTGACGTGGCTCGGGCCCTTGTCGATGGGCTGGAAGTCCAGCCACCCCGCCAGGCCGTGCATCGCATGGTGGCGGGCTGGCTCGGTCAGTGCCACCTGCCGCTCCGCGCCGGCGAAGGTGTAGCGGCCGTCGACGATGCGATTGGGCCACGGCGCCAGGGTCGCACCCCGATAGGACGGGCGGACCTGGTCGGCGTCGAAGGGGACGACGAGATCGCGTCCGCCGAACGTGAGCGAGCGCAGGGAGGCCCCGACGCTGGCGATGACGGCTTGGTGATCCCCCGCCCGCAGGGCGTGCTGGGTACCTGAGAGAACTGTGCGCATGAGAGAGGAGTGCCCCGGACGGGTCAGAAGCCCTGGGCCAGTCGATAGTACGCCTGGTTCCAGCGAAGCTCCTTCTGGAAGGCTCGCACCGTCGTCTCGTCGTCGATGACGAGCAGCTCGGTCCGGGCGATCTCGGCGAAGTCCCGGAACACCTCGATCCCGACTGCGGTCGTCATCACGGTGTGGTGGGCCGCTCCGGCGGCGAGCCAGCAGGCCGCGCTCGTGGCGAAATCGGGCGCCGGGCTCCACACCGCCCTGCCCACCGGGAGCTTCGGCAGATCCGGAGCCGTCACGTTCTGGATCACGTTGGCGACCAGGCGGAACCGGTCGCGCATGTCGCTCAGCGCGACGACGACACCGGGACCGGGGTCGGCAGTGAAGACCAGGCGGACGGGATCCTCCTTGCCGCCGATGCCGAGGGGGTGCACCTCCAGGCGCGGCGTCGCGGTCGTCAGCGACGGCGAGACTTCGAGCATGTGCGCGCCCAGGATGCGCTCCCGGCCGGGGACCAGGTCGTAGGTGTAGTCCTCCATCAGGCTCGCGCCGCCGGGCAGGCCGGCCCCCATGACGTTCGCGACGCGCACCAGGATCGCGGTCTTCCAGTCCCCCTCCGCGCCGAAGCCGTAGCCTTCGGCCATCAGCCGCTGCACCGCGAGGCCGGGCAGCTGCCTGAGCGAACCCAGGTCCTCGAAGGACGTCGTGAACGCGCCGAAGCCGCCCTCCTCGAGGAAGGAGCGCAGACCCAGTTCGATCGCCGCGCCGTCGCGCAGGGACTGGTGGCGGGCGCCCTCGCGACGCAGCTCCGCGGCCACGTCGTAGCGGTCTTCGTATTCGGCTACGAGCGCGTCGATGTCGGCGGCGGTCGCGGCATCCACCGCCTCGACCAGCTCGTTGACCCCCCAGGTGTTGACCTGTACGCCGAACCGCAGCTCCGCCTCGGTCTTGTCACCCTCGGTCACGGCGACGTAGCGCATATTGTCGCCGAAGCGGGCGAGCTTGAGCGTGCGCGCCGCAGTCCAGCCGGCCGCGGCGCGCTGCCAGTCCTCGATCTGCTGACGCACGGGCGGATGCGACACGTGTCCCACCACCGTCTTGCGGGCGACGCCCAGACGGGTCTGGATGTAGCCGAACTCGCGGTCCCCGTGCGCCGCCTGATTGAGGTTCATGAAATCGAAGTCGATGTCCGCCCAGGGCAGCTCGACATTCGCCTGCGTGTGCAGGTGCAGCAGGGGCTTCTGCAGCGCGGCCAGGCCGGCGATCCACATCTTGGCCGGGCTGAACGTGTGCATCCACGCGATCACGCCGATCACGTCGTCGCGCGCGTTCACCTCGAGAGCGAGGCGGCGGATGCCGTCCGGGTCCTTCAGAACGGGCTTCCACACGACTTTCACCGGAAGACCGGCCAGCGCCTCGGCCACCGCCAGCGACTGTGACGCCACCTGTCGCAGCGTCGCCTCCCCGTACAGGTCCTGGCTGCCGGTGACGAACCAGACCTCGTAGCCCTCGAGGGCGGTGCTCAGCGGTGTCCTGCTCATCTGGTCTCTTCTCGGTCGAGCGCCCCGGGCCGGGCGTGTGATGCGGCGTTCGTCTCGGTCAGGTCCCATCCGTTGTTGCTCCCGGACCCTCCGGGCCACAACGATGGGGACATCGCCGCGGGGGTCACAGGTACTCCACGGCAGCTCGCTCGACGTGCAGTCCGGCGCGGTACCGGTCGAGGTAGGCCGCGAAACCCGACACGTCCTCGGGCTGCGGTGCGGCGATGTGGATGCCGGCGCCGGCGAAGACGCGCCGGCCGAGGTACGCGGTCAGATCGGTGCGTGCGGCGTGCCCGAGGTACGAGGCCAGGACCGCCATGCCCCACGCGCCACCCTCGGACGCCGTCCCTCCGACGGCGACGGGGGCGTCCAGCGCGCCCGCGAGCAGCCGCTGCGCGACACCGGTGGTCCGGAACATGCCGCCGTGGGCGTGCATCCGGTCGATGGTGACGCCTTCACCGTCGAGCACCCGCATCCCGAGTGCGAGGGTCGCGAAGACGCCGTACAGCTGGGAACGCATGAAGTTGGCCAGCGAGAAACGGCTGTCCGGGGTGCGGACGAACAGCGGCCGGCCCTCGTCGAGCCCCGCGATCGGCTCGCCGGCGAGATGGTTGTAGGCCAGCAGCCCGCCGGCGTCCGCGTCGCCCTCGAGTGCCTCGCTGAAGAGCGTGTCGAACACCTCGTCGGCGCCGACCGGGCTTCCGCTCGCGGCGGCGAACCGGCCGAACAGGCCCGCCCACGCGGCAAGCTCGCTCGCGCCGTTGTTGCAGTGCACCATGGCCACCGGATCCGCCGCGGGGGTGGTGACCAGGTCAAGCTCGGGATGAACCCGGTGCAGCGGCCGCTCGAGCACGGTCATCGCGAAGATGCTCGTGCCGGCGCTGACATTGCCGGTGCGCGGCGCGACCGCGTTGGTGGCGACCATTCCGGTGCCCGCGTCACCCTCCGGCGGGCAGAACGGGATGCCGGGGCGCAGCGTCCCGGAGGGATCCAGCAGCTCGGCGCCCGCGGTGGTGAGCTCCCCGGCCCGCTGTCCGGCCACCAGCACGATGGGCAGCAGGTCCGCGATGCGCAGGCCGGGAGCGACATCGGCGACGAGCCCGTCGAAGCGGTCCAGCAGCTGCGCGTCATAGTCGCTCGTGCCTGCGGCGATGGGGAACATGCCCGAGGCGTCGCCGACTCCGAGGACCGGCCGCCCGGTGAGGCGCCAGTGCACGTGGCCGGCGAGTGTCGTGATGCGCCGCACGTGCGGCACGTGCGGCTCACCGTCCAGGACGGCCTGATACAGATGTGCGATCGACCACCGCAGGGGGATGTTCGTGCCGAAGGCCGCGGACAGCTGGGATGCCGCCGGTCCGGTGGTCGTGTTGCGCCAGGTGCGGAACGGGACCAGCAACTCGTCGTCTGCTCCGAAGGCGAGATAGCCGTGCATCATCGCCGACACCCCGATGGCGCCGATGGTCTCGAGAGGTTCGCCGTGGCGGCGCTCGGCATCGGCGTGCAGATCGGCGTAGGCGGCGCGGATCCCCGCCCACACGTCCTCCAGCGAGTACGTCCACATCCGGCCCTCGAAGCGGTTCTGCCACTCGTGGCTGCCGACAGCCAGAACATCGGAAGGGTCATCGCTGGAGATCAGGCACGCCTTGATGCGCGTCGAGCCCAGTTCGATGCCGAGCGCCGTGCGGCCTGCGCGGATCACCTCGGCGCTCATCTGCGCCCTCCGGGGTCGCGGCGTTCGTCCGTGGGCTGGCCGTACACGTTCTGGTAGCGCCGGTAGAGCGAGTCGATCCGCTCTTGCGGGATCGGGATGAGCGGGCCCGCCTGACGCGCGATGTGGACGGTTCGCGCGGCGTCCTCGCACATGACCGCCGCCTTGACGGCGTCCTTCGCCGAGACGCCGACCGTGAACGGACCGTGGTTCTGCATCAGCACAGCCCGTGACCGGTGACCGCGCAGCGTCTCCACGATGCCGCGTCCGATCGAGTCGTCCCCGATGATCGCGAACGGGCCCACCGGGATGGGTCCGCCGAACTCGTCTGCCATCCCGGTGATCACACACGGGATCTCCTCACCCCGCGCTGCCCAGGCCACGGCGTAGGTCGAGTGGGTGTGCACGACCCCGCCGATCTCGGGCATGTGACGGTAGACATAGGCGTGCGCGGCGGTGTCACTGGAGGGGCCGCGCTCACTGCCGGCCGTGGCCGGCACGACCGATCCGTCCAGGTCGCACAGGATCATGTTCTGCGGTGCGAGGTCGTCGTAGGCGACGCCGGACGGTTTGATCACGAAGAGGTCGGCGCCCGGCACGCGGCCTGAGACGTTGCCTGCGGTCCACACGACCAGCCCGTAGCGGACCAGTTCGCCGTGCAAACGCGCGACGTCTGTGCGCACGGCGGCGATCGCCGCCTCGAGGTCGGGGCTGAATGTCGTCACGGGAACCCTCCATCGGGTATGTGCAGCGCGGCGGACCGAACCGCGCCGGATGCCGTGAAGGTTACCGGTAACATGCGTGCTGCGCCACATCCGATCGCCGCGCGTGCGGGCATCAGAGCCGGCGCGTGCTCTTCCGGACGACCAATTCGGGTGCGGCCACGACGATGGATGCCGCCGATTGCGGCTCGGCGAGCACTTCGGCGATGCACCGCGCCGCCTCGGCCGCGACGTCCAGGCGCACCGTGGTCAGCGGCGGACGGTAGAACGCGGCATCCGGGTTGTCGTCGACCCCCACGACGCTGACGTCGCCCGGAACGGAGAGGCCGGCATCCACGAGCCCGGCGATGAGCCCCAGCGCCATCTGGTCGTTGCCGGCGAAGACGGCGGTGACCTCGCTGCGGGCTCGGATGGCGTCCGCGATCCCGGCCGCCGCCGCCATACCGGAGGCCGCGCCCCAGTCCCCTCCCCAGACACCGGCCGCCACGAGCCCGTGCGCGCCCAGGGCGGCGTGGAAGCCGTCCGCCCTGGCCTGCGCCTCCAGCCACTCCTCGGGCCCGGCGAGGTGGGCGATGTGCACATGCCCGGCATCGACGAGGTGATCGATTGCCCTGATCGCGGCGTCCCGCTGCAGCTCCGCGGCGTCTGGCCCGTGCAGGGCGACCACGGGCACGCCGACGCGCGCCGAACCCAGCGCCGCAAGGGTGCGCGCATGGGGCGCGACGACGACGATGCCGTCGACGTCCTGTGCGGACAGGTGCCGGGCGGCGTGGACGACGGATGCCTCGTCGCCGGCGTCCGCATACGCCGCGGTGATCCAGCGGCCTGCCGCGCGCGCGGCCGCCTCGAGGGCCAGGATGCCGATCGCCGGCCCGTACATGTTCGCGTCGGACGCCAGGATGCCGATGGTCCGGGTGCGGCGGGTGCCGAGGGCCCGCGCGGCGTTGTTCACGCGATAGTCCAGAGCGGCCATGGCCTCGATCACACGCCGGCGTGTCTCGTCGCGGATGCCGGGGTGCTCATTCAGCACGCGGGAGACGGTCTGCGTGGAGACACCCGCGACGCGGGCGACGTCCCGCACGCCCACGCGATCGGATGACCGGGGCCGGGCGGATTCGCTCATGCGCCCAGGCTATCCGCGCTGTGCGCGGGCGCAGCTTCCCTGACCGGCTCCCGCGCGGCGGGCGTAGATGTGATCGCTCACTCCCGAGGTGTCGGTGCGCGTCGGAGGTCCTCCGCGACAGGGTTGCGGGCAGCCGCTCGTTACCGAAATGTTACCGCTAACATGTTGCGCTCGTCGTGATTGTGAAGGCTAACATTCAGTCACACGACCGCCCGTGCTCGCGGCGGCGACGACCGGCAGCGGTGCCGGACCCGAACGAGGAGGTTTGGACATGAAGAAGAGCATTCTCGCCGGCGGTGCGCTGCTGGCGGCCCTGGCGCTGGTGGCGAGCGGCTGTGCCGGTTCGAGCGGCGGCAGCGGCGATGGCGGCGGCAGCGGGGGCGACGAGCCCATCACGGTCGGCTTCGCGCAGACCGGTTCGGAATCCGGTTGGCGCAGTGCGAACACGGAGTCCATGAAGACCGCCTTCTCCGCGGAGAACGGCTTCGACCTGACCTTCAATGCGGCCGACAACGACACTGCCGCCCAGATCGCCGCCGTGCGGGACTTCATCAATCAGGGTGTCGACGCGATCGTGATCGCCCCGATCGTGGAGGACGGCTGGGACGACGTGCTGCAGGAAGCTGCGGATGCCGGCATCCCGGTGATCCTCGAGGACCGCACGGTGTCGGCCTCGGACGATCTGTACGCCAGCTGGGTCGGCCTGGACTTCAAGAAGGAAGGGGTCATGGCCGCCGAGTGGGCGGCGGAGACCTTCGGCGACACCCCGACCAACATGGTGGTCCTGGAAGGGACGACCGGCTCGGCCCCGGCCAACGATCGGGCCGAGGGTTTCGATGAGGCCATCGAAGGAACCGCCATCGAGAAGATCGACTCGCAGACCGGTGATTTCACGCGCGACGGGGGCAAGACGGTCATGGAGGGATTCCTTCAGAAGTACGGCGTGGACGGCATCGACCTCGTCTACGCGCACAACGACGACATGGCCCTCGGTGCGATCGAGGCCATCGAGGCTGCCGGTGGCGAGCCGGGAGTGGACATCCAGATCGTGTCGATCGACGCCGTCAAGGACGGGATGCAGGCTCTCGTGGACGGCAAGATCAACTTCATCGTCGAGTGCAACCCGCTGCTGGGCGAACTGGCCGCCGGACTCGTCAAGGACGTCCTCGCCGGCGAAGAGGTGGAGAAGGAGGTCTACGTCGAAGACCAGACCTTCACCCAGGACCAGGCCGCCGAGGTCATCGACGACCGTCTGTACTGATCCGATCCGAATCCACCCGCAGAGCCGGACCGATCCTGTATCAAGGTAGGTCAGAGCACGCCGCCGGGGGCCGCCCAGGTCCCCGGCGACCGTGCCGGCGATGAGCTCGGAAAGGCACTGAGTCACCATGTCCGCGGACACCGCAGTCGGCCCGGTCGTCGAAATGACCGGAATCACCGTTCGATTCCCCGGCGTGCTCGCCCTGGATGCCGTCGATTTCACGCTCCGCCCCGGTGAGGTGCACGCACTGATGGGCGAGAACGGGGCCGGCAAGTCGACCCTGATCAAGGCGCTCACCGGAGTGCAGGCGGTGGACGCCGGGACCATCGTGGTCAGCGGCGAGCCGCGAAGGTTCAGCAGCACGGCCGATGCGCAATCCGCCGGCATCTCCACGGTGTACCAGGAGGTGAACCTGTGCGCGAACCTCTCGGTCGGGGAGAACGTCATGCTCGGACACGAGCGACGTCGCGGTGCCGGAATCGACTGGAGGGCGACGCATCGCGAGGCGGCGGAGCACCTCGGCAGCCTCGGACTGGCCATCGACACCCAATCGACCCTCTCCAGCCACTCCATCGCCATCCAGCAGCTGATCGCGATCGGCCGCGCCATGGTGCTGGATGCGAAGGTGCTGATCTTGGACGAGCCCACCTCGAGCCTGGATCGCGGCGAGGTCGAGCAGCTCTTCACCGTCATCCGCGACCTCCGCGGTCGCGGAGTCGCGATCCTGTTCGTGAGCCACTTCCTCGACCAGGTGTACGAGATCTCCGATCGGATCACCGTCCTGCGCAACGGACAGCTGGTCGGTGAGTACGCCATCGGCCGGCTTCCGCGCGGTGCGCTGGTGACGAAGATGATCGGCCGCGAACTGGACGAGCTGGCCGCCCTGGCCTCCGTCGCAGACCGGACGATCGATCGCACCGGAACGCCTGTCCTGAAGGCGACCGGGATCGGACGTCGGGGCGTGCTGGAACCGGCGGACATCGCCGTCTACGACGGCGAGGTCGTCGGTATCGCGGGACTGCTCGGCTCCGGCCGCACCGAACTGGTGCGCCTGCTCTACGGTGCCGACCGCTCGGACTCCGGTCAGCTGGAGGTCGGCGGCCGGGCCACCAGGCACACCACACCGCGTCACGCGATCGAGAACCGGGTGGCCTTCTCGTCCGAGAACCGCCGCGCCGAGGGCATCATCGCCGACCTCACCGTCGCCGAGAACATCGTCCTGGGAATCCAGGCCCGCCGGGGCGCGCTGCGCAAGGTGAGCCGCGCCGAGGCCGAAGCGGTGGTCGCCGAGTACATCGCCGCCCTCGGCGTCCGTCCCGCCGTGCCCGGAATGCTGGCCGGCAACCTCTCCGGCGGCAACCAGCAGAAGGTGCTGCTGGCCCGGTGGCTGGCGACAGCCCCGAAACTGATCGTTCTGGACGAGCCGACCCGAGGCATCGACGTCGGCGCGAAGGCCGACATCCAGCGCAAGGTGGCCGAGCTGAGCGCTCAGGGGCTCTCGGTCGTCTTCATCTCCTCGGAATTGGAGGAGGTGCTCCGCCTGGCGCAGCGGGTCGTGGTCATGCGGGACCGCCGCAAGATCGGCGAGCTGGATTCCAGCGACGTCTCGATCGAGGGGCTGATCGACTACATCGCCGACGAGAGACAGGAGAGCGTCGCGTGAAGACGATCGTGAAGCATCGGCTGTTCTGGCCGGTCGTCGCGCTGGTCGCGCTCATCGCGATCAACACGATCGCGCGACCGCAGTTCATCCTCATCACCGTGCGCAACGGCGAGCTGTACGGGGCGCTCATCGACATCCTCCGCAACAGCGCCCCGCTCATGCTGGTCGCCCTGGGCATGACGATCGTGATCGCCACCCGCGGCATCGACCTCTCCGTGGGAGCGATCATGGCCGTCTCGGGTGCCGTCGCCCTGACGATCATCGACGCCTCGTCCGAGCCGGGCAGTCTCGGCACTGTTCTGGTGGCACTGGCCGTGGCGCTGCTCGTCGCGCTCGTGCTCGGCGTCTGGAACGGCTTCCTCGTCGCCGTCGTGGGCATCCAGCCGATCATCGCCACCCTGGTGCTGATGCTGGCAGGTCGCGGAGTCGCGCTGCTGATCACCGAGGGCTTCATCACGACCGTCAACAGCGGCCCGTACGAGTTCATCGCCACCGGGTACCTGATCGGCCTCCCGTTCGCATTCCTCATCTCCCTCGCCGCGATCGCCACCATCGCGCTGGTGGAGAGACGCACGGCACTGGGGGTGCTCACCGAAGCGGTGGGCATCAACCCGGAAGCCAGCCGGCTGGCCGGCGTGCGGGCCCGCGGGATCGTCTTCAGCGCGTACGCGGTCAGCGGCCTCCTGGCCGGCATGGCGGGAATCATCTACAGCTCCAACATCCGCGCGGCCGACGCGAACGCTGCAGGTCTGTTCATCGAGCTGTACGCGATCCTCGCCGTCGTGCTCGGCGGCACCTCGCTGATGGGCGGCAAGTTCACCATCGCCGGAACCGTGATCGGCGTGCTCACGATCCAGACCCTGGAGGCCACAATCCTCTTCCTCGGCGTTCCGTCGGCACAGAGCCCGGTGTTCTTCGCGCTGGTCGTGATCATCGTGGTGCTCGTCCAGTCCCCCCGGCTGCACCGCTGGGGACGCCGCGCGATCAGCACCGCTGGCAGCAGGAGCCGGTCCGATGCGGGCGATCGGGCGGGGGTGGCCTCATGACGAAAAGCCTGGAACTCGAGCCCCGCCGCGCCGACGCCAGATCCCGGTATGCGACGTTCATGAGCAGGCGTGCCTCGCTCATGCCGACCTTCGCGGCGGTGGCGATCCTGATCGTGCTGCTGATCAGCGCTCAGGCCCGGTTCCCGAAGTTCCTCAGTCCCGGGAACCTGTCTGCACTGCTGCTGGACAACGCCTACCTCGTCGTCCTGGCGGTCGGACTCACCTTCGTCATCCTCACCGGCGGCATCGACCTCTCGGTCGGCTCCGTCATGGCCTTCACCGGCATCCTCGGCGCCAGCCTGCTCGCACAGGGGATGCCCGCCGGGATCGTCGTGCCGATCATGCTGGTCTCCGGCGCGCTCATCGGTCTGCTCATCGGGGTCCTCGTGCACTATTTCGACGTGCAGCCGTTCATCGCATCCTTGGCGGGGCTGTTCCTGGCCCGCGGGCTCGCCTTCGTCGTGAGCCTCTCATCCATCCGCGTGGAGGACCCGGCGGTGCTCTGGCTGCAGCGCACGCGGTTCCAGGTGGCCGGGTGGTACATCACCCCGACGGGCATCATCGCGCTGGTCGCCGTCGCGATCGCCGCGTACGTGCTGCTGTGGACCCGCTTCGGGCGCACCGTGTATGCGATCGGCGGCGGCGAGCAGTCCGCGCGACTGATGGGACTGAACGTGGCGCGCACCAAGGTCATGGTCTACGTCATCAGCGGCGTCTGCGGCGGACTGGCCGGGCTGCTGCTGACCGCGTATTCGGGCGCCGGATACCCGCGCAACGGAATCGGCACGGAACTGGACGCGATCGCTGCGGTGGTCATCGGCGGAACGCTTCTGTCCGGAGGGACCGGCTACGTGCTCGGGTCGCTGATCGGCGTGCTGGTCTACGGCACGATCAAGAAGGTGATCTCCTTCATGGGGGCAGAGCAGGCGTGGACGCAGATCATCATCGGAGCGTTGCTCCTGCTGTTCATCGTGGTGCAGCGCGTGATCGTCACGCGATCGCAAAGACGCAGATAGCCCGCCCGGCCGCTCTGACGGGGAACGCCACGCCGGTGCAGCGCAGTCGCGGACTCCTCCCCCGCGATAATGGCCTGATGGAGGAGTCTCGCCCGTTGCTGCAGCTGCGCGGCGCCACCGTGCGGTTCGGGGCGGAGACGGCGATCGACGATGTGGACTTCCGCATGTTCGCCGGCGAGGTGCACTCGCTCATGGGTGAGAACGGCGCGGGCAAATCCACCCTCATCAAGGCGATAACCGGCGCCATCCCCCTGGACAGCGGCAGCCTCGCCGTCGCGGGCGAGCGCGTGCGGTTCCGCACGCCGCACGATGCGCAACGGGCCGGGATCAGCACGGTCTACCAGGAGATCGATCTGCTCCCGAATCTGACGGTGGCGGAGAACATCTGCCTGGGTCGGGAGCCGCGCAGATTCGGAGCGCTGGATTGGGCGGCGATGCGCACACGCGCACGCGATGTGCTCGCCGACCTGGGGCTGGACATCGACCCGGCCTCGATTCTGGCGACTCATTCGCTCGCGGTGCAACAGCTGGTCGCGATCGCGCGGGCGATCTCGGCCGATGTGCGCGTGCTCGTCCTGGACGAGCCCACCTCCAGCCTGGACGCCGACGAAGTCGCCGAGCTCTTCCGCGTCATGCGCGACCTGACGCAGCGCGGCGTCGGGATCCTGTTCGTCTCGCATTTCCTCGAGCAGGTGTACGAGATCTGCGACCGCATCACCGTTCTGCGCGGCGGCCGACTCGTCGGCGAGTACGTGCCCTCGGAACTGCTGCGGATCGACCTGGTGCAGAAGATGCTGGGACGCGCCGTCGCCGAACTGGGCGTACGCGGTCGGATCGAGGCTGCTCCGGATGCCGAGGCGGTTCTGCACGGCAGCGGTATCACCCGCAGCCCGGGGATCACGGGTGCGGACGTGGAACTGGCCGAGGGCGACGTGCTGGGGCTGGCCGGACTTCTCGGGTCGGGCCGCACCGAGCTGGCACGCGCGCTGACCGGGATCGACCGGCTGGATGCCGGCATCATCACCATCAGCGGGCAGCCGGCGGAGCTGACCGGTCCGCGCCGGGCGATCTCGCTCGGTGTGGTCTACTCCTCCGAGAACCGCCGCATCGAGGGGATCATCAGCGAGCTGAGCGTTCAGGAGAACATCACTCTGGCGCTGCAGGCCGAGCGCGGAATCCTGCGTCGCCTGCGTGCGCAGCGGCGCCGCGAGCTGGCCATCAGCTGGATCGAGGCCTTGGACATCCGCCCCCCGGATCCCGATCGCCCTGCTGGCACCCTGTCCGGGGGCAATCAGCAGAAGGTGCTGCTGGCGCGCCTGCTCGCCCTGTCGCCTCGCGTCATCGTCCTGGACGAACCCACCCGCGGCATCGACGTCGGAGCAAAAGTCGAGATCCAGAACCTGGTCGGCGAACTGGCCGACAACGGCCTGTCGGTCGTGTTCATCTCGGCAGAGCTCGAAGAGGTGCTCCGGGTCGCCAGCAAGGTCGCCGTGCTGCGCGCCGGACGCGTCGTCCAGACGCTTGCGTCAGACAGCCTCACGGTCGACTCGCTGATGGCGCTGGTCGCACAACCCGATGAGTACAGCGAGGTGCCGGCCTCGATCACGGCGCCCGCCGAGTCGCCGCCGTCCACCACCCGGCCGCGCGGAGGGCCGGCGTGACCGACGAGAAGCCGGCGCGCGTGGCGAACATCTTCGACGTGGCCCGGCTCGCGGGCGTCTCGCATCAGACGGTGTCGCGCGTCCTGAACGATCTGCCGAACGTTCGCCCGGCCACCCGGGAACGCGTCGAGCACGCGATCGCCCAGCTGCGCTACAGCCCCTCCCCGGCCGCGCGGGCGCTCGTCACACGCCGCACCCGGACGATCGGACTGGTGGCGCCGGGGGTGTCGGACCACGGTCCCACGTCGATCGCGATGCATTTCAACTTCGCGGCGCGTGCGGAGCGCTATAACGTCGAGACGGTCAGCGCACTGGACCCCGACCCGGCCGGCGTGCGGGGTGTGATCGAGGGCTTGCTGCGCCAGCGCGTGGACGCGATCGTGCTCATCGTCGTGGATGTCGGAGTGCTCGAGGTGGTACGCGGCCTCGACCTCGGCATCCCGGTGGTCGCCGCCGCCGCGACGGCACGCCGCAGCCCGCTGATCGTCTCGATCGATCAGTACCGCGGCGCGCGGGCCGCCGTGCGCCATCTCGCCGAACTCGGCCACCGTCGCATCGTGCACGTGGCCGGCGCCGCTCGGGCGCCGGACGCCCTGGAACGGGTCCGCGGGTGGCGCGACGAGCTGGCGGCGCGCCGGCTGGAGATCGTCGAGCCGGTGCACGGCGACTGGTCGGCTGCGAGCGGTCACCGGATCGGCCGCGAACTGGAGATCGAAGCCGGTATGGCGGTGTTCGCCGGTAACGACCACATGGCGATCGGGCTGATGTCCGCGCTGCGCGAGCGCGGACTGCGCGTCCCAGAGGACGTCAGCGTCGTCGGGTTCGACGACGTTCCGGAAGCGGCATATCTTTACCCCCCGCTGACCACCGTGCGACAGGATTTCGCGGCGCTCGGGGAGCTCATCATGCAGAAGGTCCTGGTCGCCGTCGAGGAGCCGGACAGCGTGACCGAAGACACTCCGCTGCCGACCCATCTGATCGTGCGCACCTCCACCCGGGCACCCGCCGGCTGACGGCCGCTACAGAGCGGAGATCCGCTCCTTCAGCAGTGCTGCCTTGTCCGCCGGGAATCGGCTCGCGGCCATCGCCAGAACCGTGTTGGCCGGCATCCCCTTCACCATCCCGAGCATCGGATGATCCGGCAGCTGCGGCACGAGGTCGACGATGATCGCCCGTGCCTCCGGGTCGTCCAGCAGCTGGCCGAGCGTGGTGACGTCCAGGTCGTACTTACCGGCCATGAGTCGCTCCTCTGGTGCGATGGGGTGTGTCGTCGGTGCTGCGGGGGCGTCGTCGATGTGCCGTCGTCGACGCCCCCGCAGAGGACCGCCGAGGCGACTCAGCAGTCCTCTGCGCTGTTGGGCGTCAGGCGCGCGCGGCCGCGGGCTTGCGATTCTCGGCGCTGACCATCCAGGCGAACTGCTCGAGACTCTCGATGATCGCATGCAGGATGTCGGCGGTGGTCGGATCCTCGTCGTCGACATCGTCGTGCACGTCGCGCATCGTGGCGACGGTGCCCTCGAGTCGGGCGGTGATCAGGTCGACCGTCTCGGACGTGTCGACCTCGCCCTGGGGATACTCCGGCAGGGTGGTGGTCGCCGCGACGATGTCGCTGCGGCCGTCGGGAACCAGGTGCAGCGCCCGCATCCGCTCGGCCACGGTGTCGCTGAACTCCCGCGCGGCCTCGATGATCTCATCCAGGATCCGGTGGGTGTCGCGGAAGTTGCGGCCCACGACGTTCCAGTGCGCCTGCTTGCCCTGCATCTGCAGCTCCAGCAGGTCCACCAGCACCGCCTGCATGTTCTGGCCGAGCTCCTTGGATGCGACGAAGCCCTTCTCGGCGTTCTGCCGTCGCGTGGTCTTCGCTCCCGCACCGCCCCGAGCGGATCGCTTGCTCTTGGGGGAAACGGCAGTGGACTTTTCAATAGTGGCCATGTTCGTGTGAACCTCCTGAAGGAAGAAGCTATCGGCCCGTGCCGCCGGGGAGGGGGGCCTTGACAATCCAGGCCGCCGGCCGGACCGCGCGCGGCTGTGCGATCCGCCGCCGTCACCGACGCCGGCACTACCAGCACGTGCGAAAATTCTGCAATGCCCATCACCACGCCAGCGCTCCTCGTCCCCTCGACCGGCTCGACCTTCGAACGCGGGACAGTGCAGCGCCGGGATGTCGGACCGCACGATGTGCTCATCGACATCGCCTACACCGGCATCTGCCATTCCGACATCCACCAGGCGCGCGAGGAATGGGGGCGCGCGATCTTCCCCATGGTTCCCGGACACGAGATCGCAGGGATCGTGCGCGAGGTCGGCGCCCAGGTCACCGCGCACGCCGTCGGCGAGCGCGTGGGCATCGGATGCTTCGTGGATTCGTGTCGGGAATGCGAGAACTGCCGCGCCGGCGAAGAGCAGTTCTGCCTCCGCGGGAATGTGGCGACCTACAACGGGCGCTACTACCCGGGTTCCGGGCTGTTCGACGGCACCCCCACCTACGGCGGGTACAGCACCCAGATCGTCGCCGATGAGAACTATGTGCTGCACATCCCGGACGCGATCCCGCTGGACCGGGCAGCGCCGCTGCTGTGCGCCGGGATCACGACGTACTCGCCGCTGCGGCACTGGGGTGCCGGTCCCGGCACCCGGGTCGCCGTGATCGGACTGGGCGGGCTCGGGCACATGGCGGTGCAGATCGCTCACGCGATGGGCGCGCACGTCACGGTCCTGTCCCGCACGCTGGCCAAGCAGGACGAAGGCAGGGCACTCGGCGCCGACGAGTACTACGCCACTGAGGATCCCGAAACGCTGAAGACGCTGCGGGGTCGCTTCGATCTGATCATCAACACCGTGTCAGCCGAGATCCCGGTCGACCGCTACCTCGCGACGCTGCGCCTGGACGGGGCGCTGGTGTTCGTCGGGCTTCCGGAGACTCCGCAGCAGTTCCGTGTCTTCTCGCTGACCGGCGCGCGCCGCTCGATCGCGGGCTCGAACATCGGCGGCATCCGCGAGACCCAGGAGATGCTCGATTTCTGCGCCGAGCACGGCATCGCCTCGGTGATCGAGACGATCTCGGCGGACGAGGTCACCGCCGCGTACGACCGGGTCGTGCGGGGCGACGTCCGCTACCGCTTCGTCATCGACACGGGGACCATCCCCGCAGCCTAGGTACGCCGGACACTGCCGGTCGCTACGCCGGCGGGGCGCTCCGGTGTGCAGCGACATAGACCGTGTTGGAGGAGACACCGCCGGTGAGGGCGTTGTCGAACTCGACGACGTGCGCCACCGGACCGTCGAACACTGCAGTGAGGACGTCGAGGAATTCCGCGTCCGGCGGGTCGTCCGACCACAGTGCGAACACTCCACCGACGGTGAGATGCCGCTTCAGCGCCTGCAGACCGGCGACGGTGTACAGATCGGCGTGAGTGGGGTCCAACTGGTGACGAGGCGAGTGGTCGACGTCGAGCAGGATGACGTCGTAGCGGCGATCTCCGACGGGCTCCCGTCGCATCACGGCGAAGAAATCGTCGGCGACCAGCCTCGTGCGCGGATCGCGGACCAGTTCGCCCGAGACGGGCAGCAGTTCCCGTTCGTGCCAGCCGATAACGGCCGGCAGCGCATCGATCACCGTCAGCGATCGCACGCGAGGATCGCGCAGGGCCGCGACCGCCGTGTATCCGAGGCCGAGCCCACCGACCAGCACCGTGAGGTCCGCTCCGGAGGCCGCGGCCAGGCCCAGCCGGGCGAGCTCCTCCTCGGCGACGGTGAACAGGCTCGACATCAGGTATTCGTCACCGAGCTTGACCTCGTAGATGACCTGGCCCGTCGTGGGTTCGGCGCGGCGGCGCAGCGTGAGCTCACCCATCCGGGTCGGCTGCCAGTCGAGCTCTTCGAACCGCGCGATCATGAGACCGCCTCTCCGTCTCGCCCCAGCCTACCCAGTGCGCGCGGCGGCCGACCTGCCTAGCGTGGTAGTCCGGCACGAGCGGAGGGAGCGGGCGTGAGCGGAACAGGTCGTCGGGTGCAACCGGGTACGGGGGGATCGACGTCGACGCAGCGGACCCACCGCTACCTCCGGCTCGGCATCGGCGGGACCCTCGTCGTCCTTCTCATCGCCATCATCCTCACCGTCCCCACGGTGGGCTGGCTGCCCTCGCTCAGCGACTACTTCTACACGCCGGCGCGTAGCGCCTTCGTGGGCGCGCTGCTGGCGGCATCCCTGGCCCTTCTGGCCCTGTCCGGCCGCAATCCCGAGCGCTCGGCCCTCGACGCGGCCGCGCTGTTCGCGCCCCTCGTCGCCCTGATCCCGTCGGTGATCCGGCCCGGGACCGTCCCCGGAGTCGCGGTGGCCTGCACCGGGTGCGTGCCTGCGTCGTTCGAAGCGGACGTCGTCAACGGCGTGACGACCTACCTGATCGTCCTGGCGGCAGGCCTGGTGCTCGCAACGGTGCTGGCCGTCCGGGGTGCGATCCGCGGTGTGCGGTTCTCTCTGATCCTGGGGGGACTGGTCTTGGCCGTCGTACTGGTGACCGGACTGGTGGCGCCCGGGGTGCTCCTCGGCTGGGGGCACATTGTGGCGACCGGACTCTTCCTCGGGTCGATCGCAGCGGATGCCCTGATCAACGCGTTCTGGCGGACGACCAGCGCCACGCCGCCGAGGTGGCTGCGTATCGCCTATATGGGGCTCGCCGTCATCCTCATCGCGGATCTGCTCGCCCTGGCCGCGTTCGCCATCGCGACCAGGGATGCCGAACGCGTGATGTTCCCGTGGATCCTGGTCGGGGAGGTGGTCGCGCTTCTCGCGTTCGTCACGTTCTGGTGGCTGCAGACGTGGCAGCGATGGGACGAGACGGATCCCGCGTCGCTCGTCGCGGCATCCCCTCGCCTGCCGCCCCTCCGAGCGACGCGCTAGCCGATCACGGCGTCGGGATGAGACGGCGCAGCTGCCCGGTCTGGGCGAGGATCGCGAACCGGTCGGGCACGCCCCAGTGCTCCACGA
Organism: Microbacterium sp. zg.B48; assembly: GCF_024623505.1. NCBI lineage: Bacteria > Bacillati > Actinomycetota > Actinomycetes > Micrococcales > Microbacteriaceae > Microbacterium > Microbacterium sp. zg.B48. The sequence goes on along the minus strand of NZ_JANJFE010000016.1, from coordinate 171,107 downwards.
TCCTGCCGTCCACCACCCGCGCGATATCGATCACGGTCAGGTGGACGGGCGCTCCGGTCGGCGGCCCGATGAAGGGTCCGGTCTGAGTCGCCGTCGCCTCCGCACGGACCCAGACGGTGTCGCCGTCCTGCGTCCAGTCCCCCACCGTGAAGCGGATGTCGGGCATCGCCCGATGCACCTCGGTGATCCCCCGTTTCACCTTGTCGATCGCTTCCCGCCCCTGCCCGCTCATCCCGAACTGATGCTCGACCATGTCCGGTGCGCACAGCTCGTCCACGATGGCGGTGTTGCCGGTGGCGAATCCCTCCAGCAGCATCCGCTCCAGCACCCGCACCGCGGCGGGCATCGCTCGCTGATCACTCATGGCTCCTCGTTTCTGCAGTATTCGTGCAGTGGGTGCAGTATTACTGCACCCACTGCAGTGGATAGTATGTTGGCCATGGTCGCTCCCGTCAAGACCCCTCGCTCGACGTACCGCCAGGAGCAGGCCGAGGCGACGAAGCTGCGGATCGCGGATGCCGCCCAGACCCTGTTCGCATCGCAGGGGTATGGCGCGACGAGCATGGAGGCCATCGCCCGTGAGGCGGGTGTGGCCAACCGCACCGTGTACGCCGCGGTCGGCGCGAAGCGGCACATCCTGACGCTGATCTGCGAGCGGTGGCTGGAGCGGGCGCGCGCCGTCCCGCGCGCCGCAGCCGTGCTGGACGAGCCGGACCCGGTCGCACGCCTGCGCGGAGCGGCGGGTTGGATCACCGCGCTCTACTCGACCGATTTCGATGTCGCGCTGATTCTGGACTCGGCAGTGGACGAGGACCCCGAGACCCGCGAGCTGCTGCGCACGAAACTGCGTGGACGCAATCGCGTCATGGACAGGTTCATCGACTCGGTGGAGCCCGCGTTGTCGCTCCCCCCGGCGGATGCGAGAGCCATCTACCGCGCCTTGGCGGCCACGGGCGTATACGGCGGGCTGGTGGGGGATGCCGGCTGGAGTCCGGATCGCTTCGAACGCTGGCTCGCCGACACGCTGGTCGGTCAGCTCCTCACCTGAGGCGCGCCGCGCTGGTGTCCGCGCGGCGGTTCTGTCGATACGATCGAAGAAGGCGAAGAGGATAGAGGGCGCGATGTTGTTCCTGGTGTACGTGGTGCTGTTTCTCGGCGGGTTCTACCTGTTCGGCGCGGCTTTCAACGCCGAATCGTGGCAGGGTCTGATCTTCGCCGCCGGCATCCTCGCGGTCTCCCTCGCGCTCGGGCTCGTCGTGCACTCCCAACGCAAGTCCTGACCGACCTTCGCTTCGGGGGACAGACATGGCTGCACGAGCGGCACGGAGCGGATCCCTGCTGCCGCGACGCGGATGCGCACTGGTCACGGTGGTCGTCGTGGACGAGAACGGGTTCTCGCACCAGTACGAGCGGATCGAGGCGCCCATCGGCGCTGTGCGCGAGACCTTGGCGGCGCTGCACCTGCAGTCCACGGCGCTCGCCGCGCCCGCGATGGGGCAGGACACCGCCTGAGCGTGGGTGTGTGGGCACGGAGGCTATGGGTCCCGCGCGGAATGCACAACCCCTGACTGTGCGGGGACGCGGTAGCCCATGATGGGTTCATGATGACGCTGCATTACACCGGCAGGTCCGTGCTCATGCCGAACGACGTATGTGATGCGGTGCTCCGCTATGCACGAGCGCTCGCAGACACCCAGTCGTCCGACGTGGTCGCCGTGCCCGTCATCGCCGAGGGCGGCAATCTGGTGGATGCCGAATTCCTGTTGGGGCCGGCGAGCCAGTTGTATGCGGTGCCGGCAGCGGACAGCTCGAACGATCGCGGGAACGCCGCGGCGGTCGCTGAACTCGATCGCCGCATCAGCCTGTTGCACCCTTCGGTCGTCGTCCCCTCCACCGGCCCCCTCGACTCGAGCGCTCACGTCGACCTGGATCGCTGAGAATCGAGCAGTTCCAGCGTTCATCGCGTGGTCCAGCCCTCGCGACGCCATCACCGGTGCGCGCTTTTGTCAACCCCGGCACCGGTCCGCGACCTCCGGCGCACAGTGGAATCGGAGCTGCCGCACGTCGCGGTTAAACGGCAGCGTCCGCAGGCGGAACGGAGACCGAGGCGATGAACGAGGGACGGCACGGTCAGGCGGGAGGCGCGGGCGCGCCGCAGCGCTTCGTGCTCGCCCGCGTGGATGCGCGGCACTGGGTGATCCACGATCGCCGGTCCGGTACGGCCAGCGCCGGCGTGGCGGCCCGCCTCAGCGTCAGCGACGACGACGACGAGGTGCACGTCACCTGGCTTTCCGTGACACCGCTCCCGATCGTCTACGCGACACCGGGCGATGTGCTGACGAGCCTGGAGATGTGGCAATCCCGGCCGCACGGCGGAACCAAGCCCATCCCGATCCCGCATTTCCCGCCCCCCAGGCACAACGACCGGTCCTCCGCCTCTTAGAGGTATTCGCAGCCGGCGGCAAGGCCTTGGCGATGACCCCGGCCTGCCCCAGACTGTCGGGATGGTCTTTGTCGGCTATCACGCCTCGCACGAACAGGTCCCGCCCAGCAGACTCCTTGCGGCGGTCGTCCGCGCCGAGCAGGTGGGCTTCGACGGGGCGATGTGCTCGGATCATCTCGCCCCGTGGGGGATCGCGCAAGGCGAATCCGGGTACGCCTGGAGCTGGCTGGGAGCAGCGCTCGCATCGACCTCGTTCTCCCTCGGCGTCGTCACGGCGCCCGGTCAGCGCTACCACCCGGTTATCAGCGCGCAGGCCATCGCCACCGTCGAGGAGATGTTCCCCGGCAGATTCTGGGCGGCGCTGGGCAGCGGCGAGGCCGTCAATGAACACGTCACCGGCGACCCCTGGCCGTCGAAGGAACGGCGCAACGCGCGACTGGAGGCCTCGGTCGGGGTGATCCGCGAGCTGCTGGCCGGGCGTGAGGTCTCGCACACCAGCGAAATCACGGTGGACCGCGCTCGCGTCTGGAGTCTGCCCGCCGAACCGCCGCCCCTGCTGGGTGCGGCGGTCACCGCCGAGACTGCCGGGTGGCTGGCCCGGTGGGCGGACGGACTGGCGACCGTGGCCCAGCCGCCCGAGAAGCTGACCGACGTGCTGCGGGCCTATGCCGACGCGGGCGGAACCGGTCCCCGCGTGCTGCAGGTGCATGTCTCGCTGGAAGACACGGAGGAAGCGGCGCTGCGTGTTGCTCGGGAGCAGTGGCGCCATTCGGCGATCACCGAGTCGCTCTGGGACATCGAGCAGCCCGAGCACTTCGACAAACTGGCCGGCGAGCCCACCGACGACCAGCTGCGGAACGGCGCCCTCATCTGCGCCGACCCGATCGAACTGGCAGACCGGGTCGCCGGTCTGGTCGCACTGGGGTTCGACCGGGTCTTCGTCCACGGCATCAGCAAGGATCAGGATGCCTTCCTGGAGCGAGCGGAACGCGATCTGCTCCCCGCGCTGCGGAGGGCGATGTGAGGATCACCGACACCGGCGACCTGTGGTGGAAGACCGCCGTCATCTACTGCCTCGACGTCGAGACGTACATGGACGCCAACGGCGATGGGATCGGCGATTTCGCGGGACTCGCCCAGCGCATCGACTATCTGGCGGATCTGGGAATCACCTGCCTCTGGCTGATGCCGTTCTACCCGTCCCCGGATCGGGACGACGGATACGACATCAGCGACTTCTACGGCATCGATCCGCGCCTGGGCAACCACGGCGACTTCGTCGAAGTGATCCGCACCGCGCACGACCGCGGCATGCGCGTGATCGTCGATCTGGTCGTGAATCACACCTCAGACAAGCATCCGTGGTTCGTCTCCGCGCGGCGCAGCAGATCCTCGCCGTATCGCGACTTCTACGTGTGGCGCGACGAGCCTCCCACGCACCAGCAGCCCACGGTCTTCCCCGGCGAGGAGTCCAGCGTGTGGGAGCTGGACGAACGCAGCGGGCAGTACTTCCAGCACGTCTTCTACAGGCATCAGCCCGACCTCAACATCGCCAATCCACGAGTCCGCGACGAGATCGCCAAGACGATCGGGTTCTGGCTCGCGCTCGGCGTCAGCGGCTTCCGCATCGACGCCGTCCCGTTCTTGATCGCGCCGCCCCACGGCGTCGACCTGGGCGATCCGCACGAGCTGCTGCGGGACCTGAAGCGGTTCCTGCAGCGACGCGCCGGCCATGCGGCCCTGCTCGGCGAGGTGAACCTCCCCTTCGACGAGCAGCTGCAGTTCTTCGGCGGCGAGCGAGGCGGTGAACTGGATCTGCAGTTCGATTTCGTCTCCATGCAGGCGCTGTATCTCTCGCTCGCCCGAAGCGATCCTGCGCCGCTGATCGCCGCACTCAGCGCGCGCCCGCCGGTGCCCTCGGATGCCGCCTGGGCGAACTTCGTGCGCAACCACGACGAGCTGACGCTGGACAAGCTGAACGACGCCGAGCGCGAGGAGGTCTTCGCCGCCTTCGCACCGGACGAGACTCAGCGGGTGTACGGGCGCGGGATCACCCGCCGGCTGCCGCCGATGCTCGGCGGCGATCCACGCCGGATACGCATGGTCTACAGTCTGCTCTTCTCGCTGCCGGGGACCCCGGTGCTCTTCTACGGCGAAGAGATCGGGATGGGCGAGAACATCGAGATCCCGGGACGCGGATCGGTGCGCACCCCGATGCAATGGACGGACGGCAAGAACGGAGGGTTCTCCCACGCGGCGCGAGGACGCCTCGTCGCACCGATCCCGGGCGACGGCTATGCCCCGGCACACATCAACGTGCAACAGCAGCGCAACGACGACGGATCACTGCTGCAGTTCATCCGCCACCTGATCAGCCGTTACCGGGTCTCCCCCGAGATCGGGTGGGGGGATCTGGAGATCCTCGACCACGATGGCGAGGGTGTCCTCGCGCACGCGGTGAACTCCCCCGTCGGTCGGATGGTGGCGCTGCACAATTTCACCGAGGTGCCCGTCCGTCTGCGCGTCCGACTGGGGACAGTGCAGGAAGGCACTGCCCTCATCGATCTGGGTGGCCCGACCCGGATGGAGGTCGGGCCACGCGGGAAGGTCGAAATCGAGCTCGCGCCGTTCGGGCATCGCTGGCTGCGCGTTTCGCCGCCCGGGGACACCCGGATCGGCTGAGCTCACCAGACCTCGATCGCGCCCCTCTGCCTCATCTCGGCCAGCAGCGCGTCCTCGAACGCGTCCGCATCGTCGCGGAGATCTTCGTCGAGGACGTACACGTCGGCGCGGAGATCGTCGTCGATGTCAACCCGCACCTTCTCGCTGTTCATCGCTCACCCCCTCGTGTCGAACGTGTCCATTCTCCGCCGGGCGACACGGCGACGGAATGGGGCTTGACAACGCGCTCACCATGGGAGCGGCAGGCTTCTCAGGCGGTGACCTCGTTCAGCGACGCGGTGAGCGCAGCGGGAAGGTCGCGAGCGAGGAACCCGATGCCGAGGCGGTCGGTGAGCGCATCGCCGGCTCGGGCGTGCACCCAGCTGCCCCACACCGCGGCGCGTGACGGGTCGACGCCGCGCGCCGCGAAACCGGTGATCGCGCCCGCCAGCACGTCGCCGCTGCCGGAGGTCCCGAGGCCCGGGCCTCCGGCCGGAACCTGCCAGGTGGCACCGTGGGGGTCGGCGATGACGCCGTAGCAGTTGACGACTGCGTCGAAGCGACGCGCGATCTCCAGGAGGTCGGATTCGCGGTCCTCTCCCAACTCCCGCGCGAGCAGGAGCTCCGCCTCTTCCTGGTTCGGGTTGAGGATCAGATCGCGGGGCAGCCGTTCGCGGGGAACGTCGGCCAAGACCCCGAGGGCATACGCATCCAGGACCAGACACCGGACACCGACGTCGGCGACGGCGAGCAGCGTCGCCTTCGTCTCGTCGCCGTTGTCGAACCCCGGACCCAGCAGCACCGCATCCGCCGCTTCCAGCTCACCGTGGGCCGGCTCCGCGATCGGATCGGAGGCATGCTGCGGGAGGGAGAGGACTGCCGCTTCGGGAATGACCACGCCGAGCTGACCCTCTACGGATGCCGGGACCACGAGCCCCAGACGTCCAGCACCGACCCGCAGTGCCGCCTCGCCGGCGAGCACGACCGCCCCCGGCGAGCGGCGGGAACCGCCCACGACCATCACCCGACCGCGGGTCTTCTTCGAATCCCCCGGGGCGGGCAGCCCCCACTGGCGAAGAAGCTCCGCCGTGACGAGCTCACTCGGGCTGGACATCGGGGCTCCCGGGGTGCTCGGTGACCGCTGCGCCTTCGCGGGTCAGGTGATCCACCGTCGAGAACTCCACCAGCTGCCATCCCGATTCCACGCGGACCAGGTGGGTGACGGAGGCGTTCAAGACGGTGTGCGCCGCCGCGAACTCGAGCAGATCTCTCTCCTCCAGCGGCAGCAGGAGATACAGCAGGAGCATGACGACAGCGTCGTGCGCGACGATCAGAGCGCTCTGGGCAGGGCTCAGGAGCGCGTCGCCGAGAAAGGAGCGCAGCCGGAGCGCCACGTCCGCCCACGATTCCCCGCCCGGCGGCCGGTGATAGAACTTGCCCAGGCGACGGCGCCGCTCGGCCTCTTCGGGATGCCGCATGGCCACGCCGCGGGTGGTGAGCAGGTCGAGGATGCCCAGTTCACGGTCGCGGAGACGCTCGTCCACCGCGATGACGGCACCGGCCGGACTGCCCGCCAATGCGATGGCGAGGGTCTCGCGCGCGCGGACGTACGGGGACACCCAGAACGCGTCCAGCGCGGAGCGGTGTTCGCCGATCCACGCGCGCAACGCCTCGGCCTGATCCTCGCCGGTGCGGGAGAGCGGAACGTCGGCGTCTCGGATGTCGATCGGGACCACCTCCAGTCCTTCGCGCTCCGCTCGGGACGCGGCGGCGTTCGCGATGCTCTCACCGTGCCGCACCAACCACAGTTCAGTCACTGCCATCGCGTCAGGCTACGTGTCCGGCGCCGGCGCCGACAGAGCTTGACAAGCCCCGCCGTCGTGGGCGTCGCCGGGGCGGGCGCGCCGCACCCCGACCGATAGCGGGCGAGCCGCGCGCGGTCAAGCCCGTCCACCTCCGTCCCACGCGCGCTTACAGTGGCATCCTGAACGGAAGGATTCGACATGTCCAACGTCACGCCCGAACTGCCCCTTCCCGACGGCGACCCGGCCGCCCCGACGACCGAGGTGGACGGCGAGAAGGCTCTCGATCCCGACGTCAATGACGACCTCGTCGACAGCGCCGCGGCCGATGCCGTCGCCGCCGACGGGGACCGTGACGCCCAGCAGAAGTGACCCCGCAATCCCGCGGAGCAGAGACGGCCGAGGACGTCGTGCTGGCTCCGATCGGTCCTGCTGACGCCGGCGAAGTGCTCACGATCCAGCGCGCCGCGTTCGTCTCCGAGGCGCTCATCTACGGCGATCCGGACATGCCGCCCCTGGTGCAGACCCTCGAGGAGCTCGCGGCGGAGTTGCAGGACGCCGACGGCTGGGTCGCCCGCGTCGGCGGCCGCATGGTCGGCGCGATCCGGACGCGTGAGGCGGACGGGGTGCTCCTGATCGGGCGCATCGCGATCGCTCCTGACATGCAGGGCGCGGGCATCGGCCGACGGCTCCTCCAGGCGGCCGAGGAGCATGCCTCGGCCGACGAAGCCGAGCTGTTCACCGGGAGTCTGAGCGAAGCGAACATCCGCCTCTATGAGAGCTGCGGATACGTGCAGACCGAGCGGGTGGACGAAGGCGACGGCACGGCTCAGGTGTTCATGAGGAAGTCGCTTCGCGCACGCTGAGGGGGTCCTATGGCCAGGGTGGGCACCTCCGGCTGGAGCTATGACCACTGGGAGGGTGTGCTGTACCCGCCCCGCCTTCCGCCCCGCGACCGTCTCTCCCACTACATCCGCGCGTTCGACACGGTCGAGCTGAACGCGAGCTTCTACCGTTGGCCGCCTCAGAAGACCTTCGCCTCGTGGCGCGGACGTCTGCCGCAGGGATTCGAGCTGACCGTGAAGGCGCCGCGCGGCCTGACGCACGCCCGCCGCCTGTTCCAGCCCGAGCAGTGGCTGGAACGAATGAGCACGGGGCTGCATGAGCTCGCCGGACGCCGTGGCCCGCTGCTCGTGCAGCTGCCCCCGACGTTGGAGCGCGACGATGACCGCCTGGACTGGTTCCTGGCGCGCGTGCCCGAATGGATGCGCCCGGCGGTCGAGCTGCGGCATCCGTCCTGGAACGACGAGGCCGTCTTCGCACTGCTCGAGCGCCGCGGCGCGGCGTACTGCGTGATGAGCGGCGCCGGCCTGCCCTGCATCCTGCGCGCGACCGCGCCGCTCGTGTACGTCCGCCTGCACGGTCCGGACACCGCGCACCTGTACGCGGGCTCCTACTCGGGTGACGAGGTGGCATGGTGGGCGGACCGCATCCGGGAGTGGGAGGCCGCCGGTCACACTGTCTACGCATACTTCAACAACGACGGCGGGGGCAACGCCGTGCGCGATGCCCAGGGACTGCGCGCGGCCCTGGCGCGGTGACCTGTCTCCGAGACATCGGAACGGACGCGGGACGAGTGGCGCGACAAGCACGCCACGGCCGATCGGTCAAGCCGTCGTCGTCGCCCTGACCGGGATGCAGGGTGGTGTGAGCACGTGCGCTGACCGTGCGGCAGCGTCTGCTCAGCGGACCGCGGGCACCGAAGAACGGAAGACACATGCACAGCGCGCCTCGGCACCATCAGGTCGTCGTGATCGGCGGCGGCAACGCCGGGCTGTCGGTGGCCGGTCGGCTCCGGCGGATGGGGGTGGACGATGTCGTCGTGGTGGAACCGCGAGCGCACCACCGCTACCAGCCGCTCTTCTCCCACATCGCCGGAGGAACGGCACCGGCCGCTATGGCGCTGCGCGACCAGGCCGATGTCATGCCGAAGGGAGTCGGCTGGATCCGGGATGCTGTGACCGCCGTCGACGCGGAATCCAGCAGCCTGCTCCTCGCCTCCGGCACCCGCCTCGGGTATGACCACGTCATCGTGTGCCCGGGCATCCAGCGGGACTGGGATGCGATTCCCGGTCTGGCCGCCGCGATGGCATCCAGGTCCGGCGCCTCCAACTACGAGTTCGAGCTGGCCGCAAAGGCCTCGCCGCTGCTGCGGGACCTGCGCCGCGGCACGGTCGTCTTCAGCCAGCCCCCCGGCCCGGCGTCCTGCGCGGGCGCCGCACAGAAGCCGATGTACCTGGCCTGCGACTACTGGCGCAGGACCGGCGTCCTGGGGAACATCCGGGTGATCCTGCTGGTGCCCGACGAGAGCGTCTTCGGCATCCCCGAGATCGACGCCGAGCTGGACCGCAAGATCACCGAATACGGCATCGAACTGCGCACCCGCACGCAGCTGCTCGACGTGGATGCCGAGGAGCGCACCGCGCTCGTCGGCCGTCCGGACGGAACGGGTCGCGAGAAGCTGTCCTACGACGTGCTGATGGTGGAGCCTCCCCAGTCCGCCCCGGACTGGCTGAAGCGCAGCACCCTTCCCTCCGCCGACGAGACCCGAGGGTTCGTGGAGGTCGACCCGCGGACGCTGAGACACAAACGGTACGAGAACGTGTGGTCGTTGGGCGACGCGGCGGCGACCACCAACTCCAAGTCGGGGGGCGCGCTGCGCAAGCAGACCCTCACGCTGGCCAAGAACCTGGCGGCGGCCTTGAAAGGCAAGCCTGCCGTCGCTGCGTACGAGGGCTACTCGGTGTGCCCCTTCACCGTGTCGCGATCCACCGTCGTGTTCGCCGAGTTCGACGATCGCGGCGAACTGAAGCCGACGATCCCCTTCTGGAAAGGACTCGCGCGAGAGCGACGGCTGACGTGGGTACTGGATCGCCACATCCTGCCCTGGGTGTACTGGCACATGATCCTCAAGGGCCGCGCCTGAATCGGCCGGTCAGAGGCCGCGGCGGCTTCAGCGCAGGTGCGCCGACGCGGCGCGCGGCGTTTGGGCCTCAGTCGGAGGATCCGGGTCGCACGACGGCGTCGGGGACAATGTCGATGCGCGTGACGCCCTCCCGCTTGCTCACGTCGATCCTCGGAGCCGCATCCTCCTCGGTCGATCCGGCGGCGCGCAGGAGTTGATCGCGGCGCTTCTCTTCGTCGGTCATCTCCTCGACCCCGCCCGCCGCGGCATCCATCGCTGTGCTCCCGGCATCCTCGATGCGCGGCGATGCGGCCGTCTGCCCGCTCTGGCCCTGGTGGTCCGCTGACTTCATCGAGTCCTGCCCTTCTCTGCGCACGGTCGGCGCGTCGGCGTTTGCCCTGCCTCTATTCACTCGCATCGGGCTGCGGGCGGGAAGGCCTTGACAAGAGAACAGGCTCCCCGTCCCGGAGTGGGCGATCTGATCTGCGCGCGGTGCGACATGTCCCGTAGCGGTTCCGGCCGATCTTGACCAGCCCAGGACGGAAAGTCCGCCGAACCCGGATAGTGGATGTCATTGACGGAAGGATTCAGCGATGTCTCGCAACGTGAGATTGCTGCAGTGTGCGCCTGAGGATGTCTTCGAGGTTCTCGGCGACGGCTGGCTCTTCCCCTCCTGGGTCGTCGGAGCGTCCCGGATGCGCGAGGTCGACCCGTCCTGGCCGCGCGCCGGATCCCGCCTGCACCATTCCTTCGGGGTCTGGCCGGTGCTGATCAACGACGCGACGCTCGTCGAGGAATACCGCCCGCCGCACCGGATGGTGATGCGTGCGCGCGGCTGGCCGATCGGTGAGGCGCGCGTGACGCTGGATGTCAAGCCGCGGGGGGATTCCACCGTTGTCCGCATCCAGGAGGAAGCGGTGGCCGGACCCGGACGCTTCGTACCCGCTCCGCTGCTGGATCTCGGGCTGCACTGGCGCAATGCGGAGACGCTCCATCGCCTGGCCTACCTCGCCGAGGGCAGGGCCGAAGGCAGGGCCGAAGCGCCGTCCCGGGCGACGACGGCCGAACGTGAGCGGGGAAGCGACGAGGCCTCGGCCAGGTGAACGGTCGGCGGTCGCACCCTCGTGCCGTGGCGCTGGACGCCGTCGTCGTCGGCGCCGGCCCCAACGGGCTGGCCGCGGCCGTCACCCTCGCCCGCGCGGGCCTGCAGGTGCGCGTGTACGAGCGCGATGAGCGTGCCGGCGGCGGGGCGGCCAGCCGTGAGCTCACGCTGCCCGGTTACCTCTCCGACGTCTGTTCCGCGGTGCATCCCCTCGCCTTCGAATCCCGCTTCTTCCGCGAGTTCGGCCTGCAGAACCGAGTGCGATTCGCAACGCCCGACATCTCGTTCGGGCACCCACTCGACGGAGGTCGCGCCGGGATCGCCTACCGGGACCTGGAGCGCACCAGCGCCGGACTGGGCGTCGACGGCCCCGCCTACGCACGCCTCATGGGACCCCTGGTGCAGCGCACCGCGCAGCTCGCCGAGTTCACCGGCTCCTCCCTGCTGCGCGTGCCCGCCGACCCGCGCGCCGCGATCGCGTTCGGCATTCGATCGCTGGAGCAGGGCGGGCCGGCATGGAACGCCCGCTTCCGCACCGACCTCGCACCCGCTCTGCTGACCGGCGTCGCGGCGCACACCATCCTGCCGCAGCCGAGCGTCGCCGCCGCCGGCGCCGGGCTGGTGCTGGGTGCATACGCGCATTCGCGCGGTTGGCCGATACCGATCGGCGGAAGCCAGGCGATCATCGACGCCATGGTCGACGATCTGCGCGCTCATGGCGGTGAACTGGTCACGGGAGTGGAGGTCACGTCACTCGCCGAACTGCCCAGCGCCCGGGTCACCGTGCTGGATGTCACCCCCCGTGCGTTCCTGCGCATGGCCGCCTCCCGGATGCCGGCGCCGTACCGCCGCGCTCTGCAGCGCTTCCGGTACGGAGGCGGCGTCGCGAAGGTCGACTTCGCGCTCAGCGACCCGGTGCCCTGGGCGAACGGCGACCTGCGGCGCGCGGGCACGGTGCACGTGGGCGGCACAAGGGCAGAGATCGCGGATGCCGAGAACCACGTCAACCGAGGACGCCTGCCCGATCGGCCCTACGTGTTGGCCGCCCAGCAGTCCCTGTTCGATGCCTCGCGCGCCCCCGCCGGCCGGCACACGCTGTGGGCGTACACGCATGTTCCGGCCGGCAGCCCGCAAGATCGGCAGGAGGCGGTCATCCGGCAGATCGAGCGCTTCGCACCGGGGTTCCGCGACACCATCCTGGCGACCAGTTCGCGTACCGCCGTCCAGCTGCAGCAGCACAATCCGAATTACATCGGCGGGGACATCTCCGCCGGTGCGCCCTCGCTCGTGCAGCTCCTGCGCCGCCCGGTGCTGCGCCCCGACCCGTGGCGCACGCCGGTTCCCGGGGTCTATCTCGCCTCGGCATCCGTCGCCCCCGGTCCGGGTGTGCACGGACTGGGCGGATGGCACGCCGCATTGAGCGCGCTGCGGCATGACTTCGGCACGCGCGCACTGCCCGATCTGTCTCCGCGCGACGGTCAGTTCATCGACCCCCCACCCTCGATCCGAGAAGAGCCATCGTGAGTCCGAAGACCGCCGTCATCTGGAACCCGACCAAGACCGAGCGAGAGACGTTGGAGGCTGGGCTCGCCCAGACCGGCCATGAAGCGGCGACCGGTGAGATCGGGTGGTGGGAGACCACGGAGGACGACCCCGGGCAGGGAGCGGCCGGTGAGGCGCTGGCGGCGGGTGCGGAGCTGGTCATCGTCGCCGGCGGAGACGGCACGGTCCGTGCCGTGGCCCAACACCTCGCGGAGGTCTCCGCAGACGTCGACCTGGCGATCGTGCCGTTGGGCACCGGAAACCTGCTCGCCAGGAACTTCAGCGTGCCGATCAACGATGTCACCGCAGCCCTCGCGCAGGCGTTCAGCGGTGATCCCAGGCCGCTGGACGTCGGCTGGGTCGACATCGACCTGGTCGGCGGCTCGGAGCGACACGCGTTCGTGGTCATGGTGGGGTTCGGCATCGACGCGCACATGCTGGCGGAGACGAACGATGATCTCAAGGACAAGGCCGGGTGGCTGGCGTATGTGGAGTCGCTGGGCCGCGCCCTGGCCGCGAGCGAGATCGTTCCTTTCCACATCACGACGGACGAGCAGCCCGGGCGGGACGAAGACGGGCACACTCTGCTCATCGCCAACTGCGGGATGATCCAGGGTGGGCTGACGCTTCTTCCGGACGCCGATCCGGCGGACGGCGAACTCAACTACCTTGTGCTCAGCGCGGAAGGTTTCGCGCAGTGGGCCGGCACCCTCAAGACGATGATCTGGGACAACGCATTGAAGCGGCTGATCTCCCAGGACGATGAGCTGACGAACACCGATACGGTTCATCACGGCCGGGCGAGGAAGCTCGTCGTGACACTTCCCGAGCCCCGGGCCTTCGAGATCGACGGCGAAGAGATCGGGGAGACCCGGTCCTTCACCGTGTCGCTCCAGCCCGCGGCGATCCGTCTGCGCTGACGCCCGCCGACCGCGACGGCGGCTACGCGACGAGGGTCAGCGACGCCGCGTGGAACTCCTCCAGCTCGATGACCAGACCGTTCGAGGAGCTCGCCGCCTCGGCGAGGACCTGCAACACCGGAAAAAGCCCGTGACTTGCCTTTTTCCCCGTCCCGGCTATGGTGAGGCTATGTCCATGGCTGTCCTCTCGCGCCCCCCGGAGCGTCCCGCCGACGCCACCGTCGTCGTGCGTGCCATGGATATCGCCGGAGCCCGGCACGAGGTCCTTCCGCCCCGGATGGTCCTGAACGGAAGCACATCGCCCCTCCGTTCGCCGTTGCGCGCTCCACCGTGATCCGTGTCCGAAATACGGGCCATCCGGCTACCCAGCGCGTCGCATCTGCGGCGCTCTTTTTTTTACCTGAGGAGTGGTCATGCTGACCGATAACCCATCCCTGTCCGTCCCGGCTCCCGACATCGACGCGGCGGCCATCCGCCGGTCCTTGGAACAGCAGCTCAAGGAGCGCGAAGAGCTGATCAGCGACCTGGCACCCCGCGCCGCTCCGAACATCGACCCCGTCGCGTGGGCGACCACGGCAGCGACCCGCAAGGTCGTGGACCGCATCCTGGCGGCCCTGGAGCGACTGGACGACGGCACCTACGGACGCTGCGTGCGCTGCGGGGACACCATCGTGGCCGGCCGTCTCGAAGTGCTTCCGTACGGAGAGACGTGCGTGTCCTGTCAGAACGACGTGGACAAGTCCTGAGCTGAGCACACGGCGAGCGTGCGGTCGCCACGGCGGACTCCTGACGGAATCGGAAGAGATTCAGGGTGGTGCCGTTCCGCAAAGAGCACCACCCTGGAAGCGAAGGAAGCGGGATGCCGACCGGCAAGCCTCGACGCGGGCGACCCCGACCGTCGCGTGGCCGGCTCCGCGGCATCCTCCACCCTCGATGAAGAACGGAGCATCATGACGATCGACACCACCACCCCCCTCTGGCACCACGCGCTGTTCTCGGATGGCTGGCGCGCCGGCGCTGCCGAGCCGATCACGGTCACGGCCCCGGGCACCGGCACCCCCCTGGCGACGATCGCCCAGGCGGACCCGACCGACCTCGACCGCGCGGTCGAGTCAGCCACGGCCGCGCAGAAGCGCTGGTCGAAGCTCTCCTACGCCGTACGCGCTGCAGTGATGCTCAAAGCGGCGCAGCTGCTGGAGTCCGACCCGGCCCGCCTGGCGGACGTCCTGGTCCCCGAGAGCGGTTCCGGTCACGGCAAGGCGGCCTTCGAGGTGGGACTGGTGGTGTCCGAGTTGCAGGAGGCTGCGGCGCTGGCATCCCACCCCTATGGCGAGCTGCTGCGCAGCGTGAAAGAGCGCACGTCCATCGCGCGGCGGGTCCCGCTCGGCGTTGTGGGGGTCATCTCGCCGTTCAACTTCCCGGCCATCCTGTCGATGCGCTCGGTCGCTCCGGCGTTGGCTCTCGGCAACGCCGTGATCCTCAAGCCGGACCCGCGCACCTCCATCTCCGGCGGCCTCGCGCTGGCCGCGCTGTTCGAGGAGGCCGGACTGCCCGACGGCGTGCTGCACGTGCTGCCCGGCGGAGGCGAACTCGGTGCCGCGCTGGTCACGCACCCTGGGGTGCCCTGCATCTCGTTCACCGGCTCGACGCAGGCGGGCCGCAAGGTCGGTGCCGCCGCGGCTCCGCTGCTCAAGCGCGTGCACCTTGAACTGGGCGGCAACAACGCGATGCTCGTGCTGCCCGACGCCGACGTCCAGGCCGCCGCGTCCGTCGGTGCGTGGGGATCGTTCCTGCACCAGGGACAGATCTGCATGACCACCGGTCGTCACCTGGTGCACCGTTCGATCGCCGCGGAGTACATCGCTGCCCTCTCCGAGAAGGCGAAGGGGATCCCGGTGGGCGACCCGGCCGAGGGCCTGCCGCTGGGGCCGATCATCGACGAAGGGCAGCGTGATCGAGTGCACGGCTATGTGCTGAACGCGGTCGAGAACGGCGCCACGCTCGCCGCCGGCGGTGAGTATGACGGGCTGTACTACCGCCCTACGGTGCTCACGGACGTCGCCGTGGAGAACCCCGCTTGGACCGAGGAGATCTTCGGCCCGGTGGCGCCGGTGCAGGTATACGACGACATCGACGAGGCGATCGAGATCATCAATGCCACCGAGTACGGCCTGTCGGTGTCGATCATCACGTCGAATCCCTACGCCGCCTACGAACTGTGCGACCGGATCGAGTCCGGCGCCGTTCACATCAACGACGCCACTGTGGACGACGAAGCCGTCATCCCGTTCGGTGGGACCAAGGCCTCCGGTGTCGGCGGTCGCTTCGGCGGTCCGCAGGCCAACCTCGATACCTTCACCGAGACGCAGTGGATCACGATGCAGAGCCGAGTGGAGCGCTATCCGTTCTGATCGTGCGGCGAGTGCGCGGCGCCGCGAACGCACGACCCGGGAATCATGGTTAGCTGGCGGCAGCCCATGTCGCTGATGACACCTCGCCGAAGTTCGTGGCGGCGACAGCTGCATGGCCTGTTCCGCCCACAGCTGCCCGCCCACGATCGGCGGGGGCCCGCCCAAGGACAAGAGGTTTCTCACGTGCTGACCGAACTGCTGACCCCGCACCGCCACATCGCCGAGCAACTTCAGCCCGGTCCACGGCGGCTCGGCGGCCGTCGTGACGCCGACACCCGCGGCCTGGTCTTCGGCGACGCCCTGACGACGGCGCAGCCGGCATGACCGCCGCTGACACGGGCGTCATCGACGTCCACGCCCACGTGCTGCTGCCTTCCCTGCACGCCGAGGTGGAGCGGCGCGCACCCGAACTCGTCGCGGAGGCGGCCGCCCTCGATCTGCGCCGCAACGGCGCCGCCAGCCAGGCGGTGTCGGGTCCCATGATCGGGGTGCGCATCCCGAAGCTCACCGATGTCGGCGTGCGGCTGGCCGACATGGACGCGCAGGGCGTCGAGCGACAGTGGGTCAGCGCCTCCCCGAACCATTTCTACCCGTGGGCACCGGAGGGACTGGCGGTCTGGGCCGCCGGCGAAGCGAACCGCCTGATCGCCGAGTACGTGGCCCATGCCCCGGACCGGCTCACCGGCCTGGGCCTGGTTCCCATGCAGCATCCCGGCCGCATGGTCGAGTACCTCGATGACGCGGTGCTCGGTCACGGGCTCGCCGGAGTCGAGATCTCGTCCTTCGCCGGCGATGTCGAGCTGTCGGACGAGCGGCTCGAGCCCTTCTGGGCACGCGCAGCCGAACTCGGCGCCGTGATCTTCCTCCACCCGTTCGGGTGCAGCCTGGACGAGCGGCTGGACCGGTTCTACCTCGCCAACACCGTCGGCCAACCGGTCGAGAACGCGGTGGCTCTGTCACACCTGATCTTCGCCGGGGTGCTGGATCGGCATCCCGGATTGAAGGTCGTGGCTGCGCACGGCGGGGGGTACCTCCCCACCGTCATCGGGCGCTCAGATCACGCCTGGCACGTGCGCCCGGATGCGCGCGGCTGCGCGCATCCGCCGTCGACCTACCTTCGCAAGCTCTGGTTCGACACCGTCGTGCACGACACGCGAACGCTGCGCGCTCTGGTCGAGGTGGCCGGCGAGGATCGCGTCGTCCTGGGCAGCGACTACCCCTTCGACATGGGGCTCGATGATCCCGTCGCGAAGATCCGGGAAGCGGAACTGCCCGAGCACGTCACTCGGCGGATCCTCGGCGGCAACGCCGCGGCTCTGATCGAGAGGCAGAAGAACGCCTGAGGATCGCTCCTGGCCCTCCGCGGGCGCGGTCACCGCGGTCCGTGCTCGATCATCGTGCGGATCCCAGGTGAGAGGATCACGACGCGGTCCTCTGCTCCCGCCGCCGCCACCGCGGCGGCGGCGATGTCCGCCGGCCCTTCGGTGAAGTGCGCCGATCCCTCCGCATCGACGGGAACGACGACTGCGGAGGGCAGCGCGCCCGTCAGCTCAACCACCTGACTGCTCGTCAGCGATACGTACGCGTCGATCCGGGGCGTACGCCCCGCGCCGGCGAAGACGACCGCGATCCGGATCGGTCCGAGATGGTGCTCGATGTCGCGGACGACGCGAGTGGAGGCGTTGTCCCCGTCATCGCCTTCACAGTCGCGCCCGGCAGACGCTCGGCGGCAGTCGGCGTGGACAAGACCAGGGGAACGCTCGCCAGCAGCCGCCGACCGCGCGCATCGAGGTTGTCCGGGTGCTGATCGTGCGAGAGCAGGACGGCGTCGATGCGACCGATCCTCTCGGCGGGCACAGCCGGTCCGCGCAGCTTGGTGAGGAGGGATCCGCCGGATCCCTGCGGACCGGGCGGGCGACATCGGCGGCTCCGAGCGAAAAGGGGCCTCGGCTCGAGCCCCGCGAGCCGAGGCCGGAGAGTCTGCGCGCAGCATCCGCCCCGGTCAGAAGGTGAGCAGCACCTTGATGGCGGTGCGCTCGTCCATCGCCCGGTAGCCAGCGGCGGCGTCTTCGATCGGCAGGGCGAGGTCGAAGACCCTGCCGGGATCGATGGTGCGGTCCCAGATGAGGCGGATCAACTCGGGCAGGTACTGGCGCACCGGGGCGGGTCCGCCGTGCAGGTGCACGCTCCGGAAGAACAGCGCGTGTCCGTCGAGCTCCACGCCGTGCGAGACGCCGACGTACCCGACATACCCGCCGGGGCGAGTCGAACCGATGGCCTGCCACATGGACTCCTGCGAGCCGACGGCCTCGACGGTTCCGTGCGCGCCGTATCCCCCGGTGAGCCTCTTCGCCTTCACCGCGCCGTCGTCACCGCGTTCCTCGATGATGTCGGTCGCTCCGAACTGGCGGGCGAGGGCCTGCCGCGCGGGGTTCCGGCTGAAGACGATGATCCGCTCCGCGCCGAGCTGCTTCGCTGCCAGGACGGCCGACAGGCCGACAGCGCCGTCACCGACCACGACGATGGCCTTGCCCGGGCCGGCCTCGGCCGCGACCGCGCCGTACCAGCCGGTGCCCAGCACGTCGGACGCTGCCAGCAGCGCGGGGATCAGATCGGGATCGGGGCGCCCGGGGGTCGCGACGAGGGTGCCGTCGGCCCACGGCACGCGAGTCAGCTCCGCCTGCGTTCCGAGCCCGCCCATCATCACGCTGTGGATGCACCGCGACTGGTACCCGGCCCGGCAGATCTCGCAGGTGTTGTCGGAGGCCACGAAGGACCCGACGACGAAATCGCCGACCTGCACGGTGCGCACGTCCTGCCCGATGTGCTCGACGACGCCGGCATACTCGTGCCCCATCGCCTGCGGGGTGCGGCGCAGCGGCTCGACCCCGCGGTACGGCCAGAGGTCGGACCCGCAGATGCACGACGCGGCCAGGCGCACAACGGCATCCGTGGGCTCCAGAATCTGCGGCGCTTCGCGCTGCTCCACCCGCACGTCGCCGGGCCCGTACATCATCACTCCACGCACAACGCGCTCCTTCCGGTGAGCCCGACGAGTGCATCCAGCTCCGCGCCAGGGCACTGCGCCGGCCGGTGGGTGAGACCGACGGGTGCCCTGGACGACGGGGATGACGTTGTCACGCGGCGGTATGGCAGTCAAGTCCTTCCGCGTAGCGGTGCCCCGCGCGGTGGGGAACCGCCCGTCCAGTAGCGTGGGCTGAGTGCAGCAGAACTCCGTCGCCCTTATCCGTGCACGCTGGCACCAGGATGTCGTCGACCAGGCCGTCGACGGGTTCATCCGCGAATTCGCGGCTCTCCGCCCCGACTTCGCGGTCGAGTCCTTCGACGTTCCGGGCGCGCTGGAAATGCCCTTGCTCGCGCGGCGCTTGGCCCGCACCGGGCGCTACGCGGCGGTCGTCGCGGCCGCCTTCGTCGTCGACGGCGGCATCTATCGCCACGAATTCGTCGCCCAGGCCGTGATCGACGGGCTCATGCGCGCCCAATTCGAGACCGACGTCCCCGTGCTCTCGATCAGCCTCACCCCGCATCAGTACCAGCCGACGGCCGAGCACGACGCGTTCTTCAGCGCGCACTTCGCCGCCAAGGGTGCCGAGGCCGCCCGGGCCGCCGACATGATCGTCCGACGCTGGGCCGAGACCGCCTGACCGGCGGACGAACCGGACCGCAGCGACGGCTCACCAGGACGTGGCGACGTGCGCGTGGGCTCGCAGAATCGCCTCGGTCGTGCCCGCAGGCGCGCGTCCGATCCCGCACTCCGTTCCGATCCCGAATCCCGCTGGGAGGCGCGGCCCCTCCGCACTCTTAAGCGACAACGTCCGCATCGCCCCCACCCCTTCGAGACGTCGCTATCTGGCTCCGCCCGAAATCATCCACGTCCGCACGACGCCTCGATCGACAGCGGACGGATCACGCGGTCAGACCTTCGTGGGGGTGCGGCGCGGCTGATCGTCGGAGCCGATGGCCGCGAGGGACGCCGGGAAGAACCGTGGGCGCACCCAGAGAGCGACGTAGACCAGTCCGACGAGGACGGGCACCTCGATGAGCGGGCCGACGATGCCGGCGAGCGCCTGACCGCTGGTTGCACCGTAGGTCCCGATGGCGACGGCTATGGCGAGCTCGAAGTTGTTCCCGGCGGCGGTGAAGGACAGCGTGGCCGTTCGCGCGTAGGTCAGCCCGATGAGCTTGCCGGTGGACAGTCCGATCAGGAACATGACGACGAAATACGCCAGGAGCGGCAGCGCGATCCGGCCGACGTCCACGGGATGCGCGATGACCTGCCGACCCTGCAGGGCGAAGAGCATGACGATCGTGAACAGCAGTCCGCCCAGAGCAAGGGGGCCGATCCTGGGCAGGAAGACGGCCTCATACCAGTCGCGCCCACGACGACGTTCGCCGATCCGGCGCGAGAGATATCCGGCGAGAAGGGGGATACCCAGGAACACCAGGACACTCACGGTGATGGCCCACATCGAGAAATCCGCAGTGGTCGTGGACAGCCCGAGCCAGCCGGGCAGCACCTGGAGGTAGAACCATCCCAGCGCAGCGAAGGCGACGACCTGGAAGACGGAATTCAGCGTCACGAGGAATGCCGCCGCTTCCCGATCCCCGCACGCGAGGTCGTTCCAGATCAGCACCATCGCGATGCAGCGCGCCAGGCCGACGATGATCAGCCCGGTGCGATACTCCGGCAGGTCCGGCAGCAGCAGCCAGGCCAGAGCGAACATCAGCGCAGGTCCGACCAGCCAGTTCAGCACGAGCGAAGAGACCAGGAGGCGCTTGTCGGACGAGACGACCGCCGCGTCGGTGTAGCGCACCTTCGCGAGCACCGGATACATCATCACCAGCAATCCGACGGCGATCGGAACGCTGATCGTCCCGACCGAAGCAGCGTGGAGCAGGGCACCGAACCCGGGCGCGATGACGGCGAGGACGAGCCCCACCGCCATCGCGAGGAGGATCCAGACGGGCAGGAACCGGTCCAGCAGGCCCAACCGTGCGCGGTCGGCAGCAGTGTTCACAGGGCTCCTCGAGACGGATGCGCGAACGGAAGGATCGCGAAGACGGGCTGGGCGGCGCTTCGATTCTGCCGTCGCGTGGAAGGGCGGGAGGCGATGGGTCAGGCCGTGGCGAGGAGACTCGACACCCGATCCAGCGCGCCGGGCACGAGCGCGAAGTACGCCCAGGTCCCGCGCTTGCTGCGTGTCAGGAACCCCGCACTGGTGAGCACCTTCAGGTGATGCGAGACCGTGGGCTGGCTCAGGCCCACCGGTTCGGTCAGGTCGCAGACACAGGCCTCCGCGTTCTGCGACGCGGCCACAATCGACAGAAGCCGCAGACGGGCCGGATCGGCCAGGGCTTTCAGAGTCGTCGCGAGACGCTCCGCTTCGTCGGCGGTGAGCGGTTCCCGGACGAGGGGCGCGCAACACGCGTCGGTGTCGCGGCCACTCACGTTCGTCATCTCGAGCATCCTCGGCATATATCGAGCGTAGTCGATATTGACAGATGTCGATAGATGCGCTCAGACTGGGTATCGAAGTTCATCGATATCTCATGGAGGATGCTGTGACCCTGCTCGATCTGACGCCACGCGTATCGGCATCCGACCGTCTTTCCACGCTGCCCGTGGCGGTCATCGGCGCGGGGCCGGTCGGTCTGGCGGCGGCGGCGAACCTCGTCGAGCGCGGCATCGACTTCGTGGTGTTCGAGGCCGGAGACGAGGTCGCGGCCAGCGTGCGGGCATGGGGTCACACTCGGCTGTTCTCGCCGTGGAAGCACCTCGTGGACCCGGCGTCGCGCCGACTCCTCGCGGAACGCGGCTGGGAGCTGCCGGATCCGGATCGAGCACCGACGGGCACAGAGCTCGTCGAGAAGTACGTCGCACCGCTCGCCGAACTCGACGAGATCGCACCACGGGTTCGGCGGGGTGTCGAGGTCATCGGTGTCTCGCGGGAGGGCATGGACCGCACCCGGACCCGCGCTCGCGCCGCGGCTCCCTTCGTGGTGCGCACCCGCACCGCCGGCGGCGAGGTGCAGGACTTCGCCGCCCGCGCGGTCATCGATGCCTCGGGCACCTACCTCTCCCCCAACCCGCTGTCCTCGAGCGGGCTGGATCTGCTCGGGATGGCGGACATCGGCGACGCGGTGACCGCCGCGCTGCCCGACGTGCTCGGCCGTGATCGCGCGCAGTTCGCCGGCCGCCACACGACCGTCGTGGGCGCAGGCCACTCCGCCGCCAACACGCTGCTCGGGCTCGTCGAACTTGCCCGACAGGAGCCCGGCACCGAGGTCACCTGGCTGATCCGCAACGAGCAGGCGGTGCGGGTCTCGTCCTCTGTGGACGATGAACTCGCCGATCGTGCGCAGCTGGGCAACCGGGTGGATCAGGCCGTCGCGGACGGGCTGATCACGGTCCTGTACGGGGTGGAGATCATCCGAGGACGGCGAGCCGGAACCGCCGTGGAACTCGTGGCGCACCGCCGCGGCGAGGTCGTGACGCACACCACCGACCTGGTCGTCAACGCCACCGGATTCCGCCCGAACCTCGAGATCCTCCGCGAGATCCGCCTCGAGCTGGACGAGATCGTGGAGGCACCCAAGCGGCTGGCCCCGCTGATTGACCCCAATATCCACTCGTGCGGGACCGTCGAACCGCACGGCTTCCGAGAATTGACCCACCCCGAGCAGGGGTTCTTCATCGTCGGCATGAAATCGTACGGCCGCGCCCCGACCTTCCTGCTGGCCACCGGGTACGAGCAGGTCCGCTCCGTGACGGCATGGCTGGCGGGAGACGCCGCCGCGGCGGCGCAGGTGGAGCTGGTCCTCCCGGCGACCGGGGTCTGCTCGACCGACGCCGGCGACGGCGGTGGATGCTGTTCATGACGCAGGTGCGTGAGATGACACCGGCGGATTGGCCGGCGGTCGAGCGGATCTACGCCCAGGGGATCGAGGACGGAGAGGCGACCTTCGAGGTCGCCACCCCGGACTGGCCGGCTTTCGACACGGGAAAGCTGCCCGCTCTGCGCTTGGTGGCCGTCGACACTGCCGGCACGATCCTGGGCTGGATAGCAGGGTCCGCGGTGTCGGCTCGTCCGGCGTACAGCGGTGTCGTTGAGCACTCGGTGTACATCGATCGCAACGCCCGAGGACGAGGGATCGGGCGCCTCCTGCTGGACGCGTTCATCGGCGCTGCCGAGGCAGCCGGCATCTGGACGATCCAGTCGAGCATCTTCCCGGAGAATGCCGCCAGCCTCACGCTCCACGAGGCAGCGGGGTTCCGGGTCGTCGGGCGACGCGAGCGCATCGCCCGGTCCGGAGCCGGCCCGCACGCCGGCGACTGGCGCGACACACTCCTGATCGAGCGGCGCAGCTCGCTGGTGCATGGCGAGCACGATGGATGACGCGACGATCCGCCGATATCTCGGCGATACCCGCACAACCGTCCTGGACATCATCGACACGGAGCGCGTGCGGGACGCGGACGAGGTCGCGCGCGTGTGGTCCGCCCGCCGCGCGGACCTCTCCCCGGCGCATGCCCGGCGGCTGCCCCGGATGGCGGCACAGCTGCTGTGGCAGCTGCGGAATCTAGGGTGGATCGAGCAGCGCCAGCAGGTGTGGGTCATGACCGATCTTGGGCGATACGCCCGTCGACTCGATCACACGCCGACCTAGGCCACCCAGAGCCATCACCTGCCGGTCTTCATGAGCGATGGATCCCGGTCCGATTCCGACTGAGAGAAAGTGAGACCTCGATGACCGACAAGCCCACCGTCCTGTTCGTCTGCGTGCACAACGCGGGGCGTTCGCAGATGGCCGCCGGCTACCTCCGAGCCTTCGCGGGCGACCGCATCGAGGTGCTCTCTGCCGGATCGGCTCCCAAGGATCAGGTCAATCCCGTCGCGGTCCAGGCGATGGCCGAGGAAGGGATCGACATCGGCGCCAGCACCCCGAAAGTGCTCACCGTCGAAGCGGTCAAGGAGTCTGACGCGGTCATCACCATGGGTTGTGGTGACGCCTGCCCGATCTTCCCGGGCAAGCGTTACGAGGACTGGGAGCTCGACGACCCTGCCGGCCAGGGGATCGACGCGGTACGGCCCATCCGCGACGAGATCCGCCGGCGGGTAGCAGCACTCATCGCGGAGCTGTTGCCCGAGAACGACGTGGCATGATCTGACGTCCGGTCGACCGGTTAAGCCTCCTGAGCAGAAATGGCCGATCGCGGAGCAGTAGCCAAGAGAAGTAGCACGTGACCGGGATTTTCTGGACAAGACGGAGGGATTTGAAATCGCGCGGATGGCACCCGGGCTGATAGGAACTGCATGGTTCCGGGGGTTCTGAGGTAGCGGGTGGCTACGCTGTGGAGGCAGGTGGAGCTGTCGGCCTACTCCGTAGGCGTCGCGGAGAAATAGTTTCTGAGGCCGTCGAGGATCTCTGCGTAGAGCGCGCGTGTCGAGGCCTGCTCACCGTTTTCCGTACGTCTCACCCATTCATCAAACGCCAGACGATGGGCCGTGCCCAGCGCGGTGACGAGTATGCGTGCTTCGAGTTCGCTGTCGGATCCGTTGGCTTCGAGCACGATCTGGGCGAGTTGGCGAACATGCTCGGCGTCGATTGCGAGAGCGATGGCCAGGAGAGCGGGCTCAGAGATGACCAGTCGGCGTACTCTGAGCACCCGTTCGTGTTGGTCAGGGTGCTCATCGTCGAACACCTCAAGGAGGTCGCGCTGTGCTCGTTCAATTGCGGCGATCACGGGGGTCCCGCCGTCGACGTCGTGGCGTACGCGGGTGACGAGCTCGTTAAAGCCGTCATCGTCGAGGAAGATGACGTTCTCTTTCGTTTCGGCATAGCGGAAAAAGGTCCGAGCGGAGACGCCTGCGGCTGCTGCGATGTCATCAGCGGTGGTGCCGTGTACCCCGTTGCGCTCGAACAGGTCGAGGGCGGCGTCAGCGAGTTCCCGACGAGTCTCTTGTCGGCGTCGTTCCCGCAAGCCGAGCGGGACGTCGTCAGATGGCGAGCTGTGCGAATCGACCATGGGGAACATTGTTGCACTGTCTGCCTAACTGGCAGTTTCTGCCATATAGTGGTGTGGTTGTGGCCCGCCGTCGTGTCGTCATCCGCGCTTCTGCGCCCGCACCAGAAAGCTTTTCGTGACTCTTCAAGAAGATTCGGACACCGCGTCGGTCTCCACCGTCGATTCCACATCGCAGCGCACCGGGCCTGTGATCGCGCTGCTGGTGGCTTCAGCGTTCGTCGTCATCCTGAACGAGACGATCATGGGCGTGGCGCTGCCGCGACTGATGGTGGACCTCGATATCACGGCGGCCACAGCACAGTGGCTGACGACCGGCTTCCTTCTCACCATGGCGATCGTCATTCCGCTCACCGGTTTTCTGCTCGCACGATTCCCGCTGCGGTCGCTGTTCTTCACCGCGATGTCCTTGTTCGCACTCGGCACGTTGATTGCGGCACTCTCGCCAGGGTTCGAAGTGCTTCTGGCGGGTCGAGTCGTCCAGGCTTCGGGAACTGCCATCATGATGCCCCTGTTGTTCACGACCGTGCTGAATGTCGTGCCCGCTTCACACCGCGGCCGCATGATGGGCGTCATCTCGATCGTGATCGCCGTCGCTCCCGCTGTCGGTCCAACGGTGTCGGGAATCATCCTTTCTGCCCTGGACTGGCGTTGGATGTTCTGGCTTGTGCTTCCGATCGCCGTCATCGCCCTGATCCTCGGGGCCGTCTGGGTGCGCAACATCACTGAGACGCGGCCCGCTCGTTTCGATGTGCTGTCTGTGGTGCTCTCCGCACTCGGCTTCGGTGGACTGATCTACGGACTCAGCTCCATCGGCGAATCCGCATCGGGTCACACACCGGTACCCGTGTGGATCCCGCTCGCCATCGGAGCCTTCTCGCTGGCGATGTTCGTGCTGCGACAGCTCGCCCTGCAGAAGACCGACACCGCGCTGCTGGATCTGCGCACATTCACCTCTCGGTCGTTCAGCCTCGCTGTGGTCCTGGTCGTCGTTGTTATGGCGGCTCTCTTCGGATCGCTGATCCTGCTGCCGATCTACCTGCAGCAGGTTCTCTCGCTCGACACGCTGACCGTCGGGCTCATGCTGCTTCCGGGCGGTGTCCTCATGGGGATCGTTGCACCGATCGTCGGGTCGCTGTTCGACCGATACGGACCGACGCCCCTGGTGATTCCGGGGATGATCGTAGCTGCAGGAGCGCTGTGGGGGATGGCGACCTTTGACGAGCAGAGCTCGATCGGCTGGATCGTCACGGTGCACGTCACACTCAACATCGGCCTCGGATTCGTCTTCACCCCGCTCCTCACATCCGCGCTGGGTTCGCTGCCGCGAAAGCTGTACTCGCATGGCAGCGCCATCGTGAGCACGATCCAGCAGGTCGCCGGCGCCGCAGGAACCGCGCTCTTCATCACATTGATGTCAGTGGGGGCGGCGGATGCCGCCGCTGCCGGTGCCGGCGAGGTCACAGCGACGAACGCGGGCGTGCACGCAGCCTTCCTGCTCGGTGCATGCGTGGCCACCGCTGCAGTCGTATTGGCGTTCTTCGTGCGACGACCCGCGCCGACAGAAGATGAGACGCCCGTCCTGATTCAGCACTGAATCTTCCACGGTCGCTGTGCTGCAGCTATCGATCGCGCGGCGCTTCATCTTCGACAGACCCCGGACGCACGAGCTGAACCTCAATGGATCGAAGCCCTCGTGCAGACCGCGAGAGGCGAGCTAGCCAGAAACGATGGCGGTCTCAACCAGTCAGTGCACCACTCGGGAACGGTTGATCCGGAGGTGCGGGTGAGGTTCGCGAGTGAGCAAGAGGACGAGCTGTGGCAGCGGTGGGCAGCTGGTGAGTCGAGTCGGTTGATTGCCCGGACGCTGGGAAGCACCCCTCAGGCGGTGCGAGCGGTGCTCGGGCGGCACGGCGTCCGACCGCGAACTCGCACACGCGGGAAGCAACAGTTGACCGCTTCGGAGCGCGAGGAGATCTCGCGCGGTGTCGCGGCCGGGCGATCCAGTAGACGGATCGCAGCGTTCTGGGGCGAGCACCGTCCACGGTGTCGCGGGAGATCAGCCGTAACGGTGGACGGACGCGATATCGTGCGGCCGTCGCGGATGCCGCGACGTGGGAGCGCGCGCGTCGCCCCAAGGTGTCGCAGCTCGCGGCTTCTCCGGATCTTCTGGCCGCGGTTCGCGATCGACTGGGGCGCGATCGAGATCTGGGCATCGGACAGGCCACCCAGGTGTCAGCGACCGTCGCAGCCGACAGCATTCTCCCCATCCGAAGCGCGGCTCAGGGCATTGCTGGTGGAGCATCCGGAGGTGCCGAGGACAGTGATCGCGGAGCGGGTCGAGTGGCCCGGGACAATCGCTTGGCTCCGGAACAACGTGCGCAGGTTGCGGCCGGAGCATCGACCAGTCGACCCGGCCGCCCGGCTGAGCTGGGTGCGTGACGTGGACGCAATGCGATCTCTGGTTCCCGCCGCGGAAGATCCCGCTCGAGGACGGCTCTTCCGTGCTGCTGCCGATGACGGCTACTGTCGCCGCTCAATCGAAGCTGAGCATCGAGAGCGTGCGGCAGCAGCTCGGCGATGGCTACCAGTGCCACCCCGGCGCGGGCCTGGGTGGCACACCTGCGCGGTTGTCAGGTGTCTGGAGCAGGAACGGCTCGAGCGAGGAGAGGAAGGCGAATCGCGCGATTCGGTCGTGGCCGTGATTCGTGGCGTGCCCGGCCAGCTCCCCGTGCCCATGGAGAGCCACCGAGGATGTCGTCGGCAGGTTGAGTTGCGTGATGAGGCTGCGGAGATCAGCGGCGAACGTGTCGTCGTCGTAATCGGTGCTCACCCTGCTGGACTGCCCGAATCCGCGACGGTCACAAGTGATGACGCGGTAGCCGGCGGAGACGAGCGACCGAGCCTGAAGCTCCCCAGAACGCCCGCCCAAGGGGGTAGCCGCGATTGAGGACGACGGGGCTGTCCCGCACCCTGGCCCTCGTCTCGACGTCGGTGGTGCTCTGAATACCGACGTGAAGTACGCCATCATGCTCTTCTTGGGGATCGGGCACAGCAGAGGGTGGCGCGGTTCGGGCGCGGAAGCATCCGTAAACACCCCAGTCAGGAGCCTGGTATTCGCTGCTGACACCGCGGTATCGTGGCGCATGCTTCTGGGGAGGCGACAAGAGCGGGAGTTGCTCGACGGACTGATCACGGCTGTGCGCAAGGGCGACAGTCGCGTGCTCGTCCTGGAAGGCGAAGCCGGAGTCGGCAAGACGGCGTTGTTGGATCTGCTGGTCGATCGGGCGGACGGATGCCGCGTGGCTCGCGTCATTGGAATGCAGTTTGGAACCGAGCTGGCGTATGCCGGAGTGCATCAGCTCTGCGCGCCGTTCCTGGACCGAGTCGGCCACCTGCCCGCTCCGCAGGGCGCGGCTCTGGAGATTGCCTTGGGCGCCCGCGCTGGCGTGCCGCCCGACCGATTCCTGGTCGCTCTCGCGGTGCTGGGGCTTCTGTCAGTGATCGCCAAGGAGGCTCCCCTCGTCTGCATCGTCGATGACTTTCAGTGGCTCGATCGCTCCTCCTCGCAGGCGCTCGCCTTCGTCGCCCGGCGACTCCATTCAGAGTCTGTCGGCCTCATCTTCGCGGTGCGAGATGGACACAGCGGGCTTGGAGTTGACTCACTCCCGCACGTGCACCTCGATGGGCTCGGCGACGACGACGCCGCATCGCTCCTCGCCGCCGTAGTCCATGTGCCGCTCGATGCGCGCGTTCGTCAGCGGATCCTCACGGAAGCGCGCGGAAACCCGCTTGCGATCCAGGAGATATCACGCACCCTGACGGACGCCGAGTTGCAGAGCGGTGTGATCTTCCCGGGCACAGGCACAGCATCCGAGTTGGAAGCCTCGTTCGCACAGCGGTGGTCGCAGCTCCCCGCGGAATTGCAGCAGTTGCTGCTCGTCGCTGCAGCGGAGCCATTCGCGGACACGGCGATGATCTGGGGGGCGGCGGAACTGCTCGGTATCACTCCGTACGCGAGCGGGCCTGCGGTCGCCGCTGGATTGTGCGCTGCGGACTCCACCGTGCGCTTCCGACACCCACTCGTGCGGTCGGGGATCTACCACGCAGCATCACCGGACGCGCGCCGCGTTGTGCACCAGGCCCTGGCGGATGTCGCAGGCGCCGATTCTGCCCACGAGTGGCGCGTGTGGCACGTCGCGCGCGCCCAACTGCCGCCCGACGAGGATGTCGCCGCCGAGCTCACCACCGCTGCGGAGCGAACCCTCGCCCGAGGGGCTCCGGCCGCCGCTGCCGCGTTATTGCGCGAGGCGGCCACCTACACAGTCGATCCCGAGCTGCGCAGCGTCCGCGCACTCGCGGCGGCTCAGGCCGGAATGCAAAGTGGCCAGCATACGCAGGCCCTGGCATCGCTCTCGATCGCACAAGGATCATCGAGCTCAGCACACACCTTTCACCGCGCGGAGCTCATCCGCGCCCAGATCGGCGCCGCCGCCGCACGCGGAAGCGGGGCGGTGCCGGCTCTGCTGGCCGCCGCCAAGCATCTTGAGCCGTTGGACCCTGCGCTGGCGCGGGCTACGTACCTCGAGGCGTTCGCTGCCGCGCTCTTCGCTTCGTCGCTCGCCGTTCCGGGCGGAACTCTCCATGATGTCGCCTCGCACGCCCACGCTGTTCAGTTGTCGCCCGAACCAACCCCCTCCGACCTCTTGCTGCGCGCGCTGGCAGCGCGCATTCTTCCGAACGGCGAGCGGAGCACTGAACTCATGCGCGCGGCATTCGACGCCCTCCTTTCAGCGCGCCCCGTCGGCGTTGCGAGCATGCAGGCCCTCTGGGTCGCCGGCATCGCCGCCGTCGATATGTGGGAGCACCAATATTGGGACCGACTGACCGATCTGCACGTCAGCGCGTCTCGTGAGGCCGGCGCGATCAGCCAACTTCCCCTTGCGCTGTCCTCGCGTCAGGGCGCCGTGCTGTTTTCTGGTGATTTCGAGCTGGCCGACCTTATCGGGCAGGAGTGCGCCGCCGCCGCAGAGGCTACCGAGAGCCGCAACGTCCCGTATACGGAACCGGTGCTCACCGCGTGGCGCGGCGACGAGGCAGCCTCCGCACGGATCATCGGCTCTTATCTCAACGACGCGACCGCGCGCGGCGAGGGGGGCGGCGTAGCCTTCATGCATTGGGCGCGCGCACTCCTCGCCAACAGCTCGGGCCGCCATGCCGAAGCGTTGGTGGCGGCCCGAGAGGCTGCGAAGTTGCGGCATCCGTTCGACACCTCAAGCAACCTCGGGCTTATGGAGCTTGTCGAGGCGGCAGCGCGCACCAACGCACATGACGAGGCGCGTGCCGCGATCACGCTTCTCGAAGCCGGAATGAATGGCTCCCAGTCCACCTGGGGTCGCGGGATATTGGCCCGTTCGCGAGCGCTGGTCAGCGCCGGCGAAGACGCCGAGGAAGAGTTCCGCGACGCGATCGCGAATCTGGAGCGGGGTGGAATCGGCACTGAGCTGGCCCGGACGCACATGATGTTCGGGGAATGGCTGCGGCGAGCGCGTCGAATACAGGACGCACGCACGCATCTCCGGGAGGCTCACGACCGGTTCCGACGGATGGGTGCGGCCGCTCTCGCCGCACGCACAGCGCGCGAACTGCGTGCTTCTGGGACGACGGTCACATCCGTCGCCAGGACAGACCGTGGCCTCACTCCTCAGGAGGAGCAGATCGTCAGGCTCACCGCGGAGGGGCTCACCAACCCGGAGATTGCGGAGCGGCTCTTCCTCAGCCCTCGGACGGTCGAGTACCACCTCGGGAAGGTGTACAACAAGCTGGGGATCAGCTCGCGCGTCCAGCTCATTCGGAAGCTGAATGCGTGACGGTGCCGCGGCGCCGCCAGTCACCCCCGAAGCGGCGCCTGATCCTGCTCGCCGGGGCTGTTCGGCGTCCATCCGAACCAACCGTCCTCGGACGGGATCACACTCCACTCACCGCAGGTGAAGACCCGCTTTGCGGCGTACGGGTCCGGCGCGCCCTCGATTGCGTAGGTGGATCCGGACTGCCGGTCAATCTCCACACAGATGCTGGGGTCCAGCGGGGAAGCGCTCGACAGCAGGATGGACGCGTTCGTTGCATCCGGCCTCGTCGACTCGACGATGCGGATGTCGCTCGCATCGTCCGGCACCCATGCCGCGTGGGCGACGGACGAGTCCGGCGCATCGGCCGCCGTCTGGAAGATCGAAGACCTCTGGTGGTAGACGAGCTCGTCGACGACGGAGCAACCGGAGAGCCCGACAGTGAGAGCAGCGAAGGATGCGAGTAGGGCTACAGCACCGGTCCGGGCCGGCTTGGAGTCATGAAGGGACATGACTCCAGCCTCTGCGAAAGCATCCTCCTGGTCGTCCGCCGCGCGATGTATCATCGTGCTCCTCGCGATGGATCCTGGCGCGACCACGGGCGCCCACGGGCTGCCGTCCCACGTCTCTGGAAGGGGTTGGGCGAACTCGCAGCCCCTCGAATCGGCATCGCGCCGGCCCGGCTTTCACCTCCCACGACACCCAGGCCCGTCGAGTCGCTCGTCCCACGCATTCAGGTGCAAGCGTCGGCGTTGATCGCGTGAGGTGCCACCCGGGGATTCCCCGGTCAGCGCTCGCATGCGAACGGCGAGGCAGACATCGGCGATGCCGCGCTGGATGACTGCATGGTCTTGCGCGCAACCGGTTGGGGAATCATCCGCGTTGTCGCCGCCCAGCGCGAGTGGCGATGACGGAACCCTTCGCGCAGGTCGAGTCGCATGACTCAAGCGCCACATCGGACGGAGAGGCGATCGTGAGTCCGACAGAGGTCCCCATCTCAAAGGAGCAGTATCATGCCGCACTTCACCACCTCGGACGGAACCGAGATCTATTACGTCGACCAGGGCGAAGGCCAGCCGATCGTGTTCTCACACGGATGGCCCCTGAACTCCGATGCGTGGGCGGTCGAGCTGAAGGTGTTCGCGGACGCCGGCTTCCGGACGATCGCGCATGATCGGCGCGGCCACGGGCGTTCTTCGCGCTCGTATGCGGGCAACGACATGACCACCTACGCGCGAGACCTGTCCGAGCTGGTGAACCACCTCGACCTCCGTGACGTCGTCGTCGTCGGCCACTCCACCGGGGGTGGGGAGGTGGTCCGCTATGCCGCGCAGTTCGCGGACGGCCGGGTGAGCAAAGTGGTGACCGTGGGCGCCGTTCCGCCCATCATGCTCAAGTCAGACGGCAACCCTGAGGGCACCTCGATCGAAGATCTCGATGGCATCCGCGCCGCAGTGCTGAAGGACCGGTCGCAGTTCTGGTTTGATCTCGCAGAGCCGTTCTACGGGGCGAACCGGCCCGGTGCCCAGGTCTCCGAGGGGGCGAAGAAGGACTTCTGGCGGCAGGGGATGCTGGTCGACCTGCCCGCCGCGTACGACTGCGTGAAGGCGTACTCGGAGACGGATCAAACAGAGGACCTCAAGGCGATCGATGTTCCGATCTTCATCGCGCAAGGAGACGACGACCAGATCGTGCCAATCGCCGCCGCCGCCGAGAAGTCGATCAAGCTCGTGAAACACGGCACGCTCTAGGAATCTCACGGAAGGACACAAACGCACGATGGCTCTTTGACCAGTCTGCCCTCCTCGAGCTGGTCGGGGAATTGAAACTCACCGATGTGAATGACCGAGTCCGGGTCGCGACCGAGTCGCTCTATCAGGAGTTGATTGACGCGGAGGCGGCCGCGTTCATCGGTGCTGCGCCGTTCGAGCGCACCCCGGATCGTGTTGCGCAGCGCAACGGGACCCGGCTGCGCACGCTCGCCACCACCGCGGGTGAGCTCGCGCTGCGGATCCCTAAGCAGTTCTCACTGACCATCGCACGATGGCTCACCACGTTCTCGACGTGACACTCGAGCCGGGAAACGACACCAACTCCGGGGACGTCACCTTGTTCCGGCATTACCGCTGAGCGATCTCGTAGCTGAGGACGCATGCCGCTGAAACCGTTCTCGCCTGTCTGCGTTGGTCAGCCGGCGCCTGAGAGATCTAAATGCCGCCCACGCACCTTCCGCCATGAGCGCCACCGGGACTCGGTCAGTTCCCGCCGCTCGGGCCGTGGCGTGAAGACGGCCTCGCTGGCTAACGTGGGGACCGGCACCTCCCGCATCGCCGCAGCTTGACGCGCCGCTCCCAGTGCGGAAAGGTGAGACTCTCCAACGACGCTCAGCCGACGATCGAAATACGTCGGCGGCGAGCTGGACGAAGCCAGCGCCGGCCGACAGATCCGCGGCCACCATGACGGCGTCGTCGTCCTGCACCATGTGCTCGAGCACCAGCCGGTGGGCGAAGAGCACCCCCTCCACCACCGCCCAGTCCGTGGCGCGGCGGCCCCGCGGCGCGGCGTGGGATCGGGGATGATCCCCATCGCGGGCCGTGACATCCCAAGCGGGCCACGCTCGGCCGTACGTGCGGCAAAAAGAACGGCGCAGACCTAATCTCGCTCGACGGCGACCGCGACGGCGCCGCCGACGTGATCATTTCCCCGACGCTGTCTGGCCCGGTTCGGCCGACATGGCCGGCGCCATCGGCCAGGGCCAGACCGCCATTTGACGCACCGTGCAACAGCCACGCTCCGGACCTAATGTGCACACACTGGAGAAGCCAACGATTACGCGGGCCAGGGCGCGCGCGCCAGCGGGTCACCACGTGGGTGGTACCAAGCGTCAACAGCGCATCCGATGAATCACCTAACCCAACGGCAACTGCTGCACTGGCGGGTGACCGCGTGAGGTGCCTTCCAAGTGGAGGTCTAGTAGCGGCTGAAGAATCGACGCATGGCGACTACGAGTGCTGCGGATCGCCGCAGCGTCGTTGCTGGAGAGCCGGCGGTGACGGATTCGGGGGCGAACTCGCTTTCGCACTATGCGCACCGCTCTATCATCACCACCCACGGTTAGCGTTACGTCGGAACTGTGATGGCCGACCGCCGGGCTGCAATCGTCAGCCGCGCGGGCGCCCGGCGACAGATTCCGCCACCCATAACTGACGGTGGGAATGACGTGCTCATCCACTCTCTGCGCAGGTTCTGGTCGTACATATAACATGTAACACGGATAGTGTCGGCGGGCAAGTAGCGGAAGTGTCCCGTTGCTGTTAAGAAGTGTCCCGTTGCTGTTAAGAGGAGTGGATCGCCATGACGGTGCAGAAATATATCGGTCTTGTGTCGCGTCCGCGCGTGGGACTTGTCTGGACCGAACCCACTCCGCGCGTGGTAGCGGAACTGGAAGCGATGCCTTTCGACTCCCTGTGGGTCGGTGGACACGTGGCGTCAGACCATGCGATTCCCGAAACGATGGTGGAACTCGCGCGGCTGAGCGCGATGACCGACCGGGTACAGATCGGTACGTCGATATTGCCGCTCCCGCTTTACCCTCCGGCGATCGTGGCCAAACAGATCTCCGACATCGACCGAGCGTCGGGAGGACGCGTCGTTTTGGGAGTTGGTGTGGGAGGGGAGTTTCCCAAGGAGTTCGAGGCCTGCGGCGTTCCGGTGTCGCAGCGGGGTGCTCGAGCTGATGAGATGATCCCATTACTCCGGCGATTCTGGAGCGGAGAGCCGATCACGCACCACGGCATGCACTATGGGTTCACTGAAGTGCGCGTGCACCCCGCTCCCGCCCAAGACGATCAGCTTCCGATCGTGATCGCGGGCAGAACAGAGCGTGCGATGCGACGGGCAGCGCTTCTGGGGAATGGATGGATGCCCTACATGTACTCGGCCCGGCGGTATGCAGAGTCCGTCGCGGACATCCGGATGCGAGCGAGCAGGGCGGCGCGCGACCTCGCCACATTTTCTTGGTATGCGTGGGTGTTCGTGAACGTCGCAGCGGATGCAGAGGTCGCGCGGCAGGAAATGGCCGCCTACCTAAGTAGGGCAGGATTCGAACAGACCGCAGAGAGCGTCGAGTATCGCACAGCGGCCGGCTCAGCGGAGGAGGTCGCTGAGAAGCTGCAGGCGTACGTCAATGCGGGTGCAGAGCATCTCATCCTCGCCCCGGTGCCGCGCGCACGTCGGGAGGCAATCGCCCGCGCGCTCGCAGACAACGTGCTGCCACTGCTGCGGCTCAGGGATGAGCGCTAGGAATGTTGCGGCCGAAGAGCGCGTCGTTGGACATGTGCGCGATCTCGCGATCGAAACTATCCCGCCGCCGACAATACCTAGGCTTGGTCGCCTTGCGACGAGAAGCGATATTACGTGCGGGCAAGCTCGGGTTGCGGACTTCGCTGGCGGGGCGAGGGGGCGCACTACTGAGAGAAGAAATCGGCGCCACATATCTAGAATTCTCACCACGCTGCGAGGCGAGCGTCCTGCTGTGAAGGCCGGGGGCTTCTCCTTGACTACGTCAAGATGCGTGGTCAGCTTCGACATCGATGGCACTCTGGAGATTGGAGACCCGAAAGGGCCGGTCACCCTGGGCTTCGTCAGCAGGCTCCGCGAAGCCGGTCTGGTGATCGGGAGCTGCTCCGACCGAACGATAAGAGAGCAACGCGAACTATGGGAAGCTCATGCCTTCCAGCCCGACTTCACTGTAAACAAGGCTGGTCTCCCCCACGTGAGGCTGATGTTCAGCGCGGCGCAGCACATCCACATCGGCGACACGGAAGTCGATCGCCACTACGCCCAGCTGGCTGGCTTTGAATTCTGGTGGCCATGGGACGTCCCGGCCGAGAATGATGGGTGGCCGCCAAGGAACACCACGAGCTGATCGGCGGTCGGGGCTGTCTCCCATGCTGGCAATCACATATGCGGAAGGGAGCTCGTTCGCTAGCGCGGACAGCCCCATGGACATCAGGCTCCACAGCAAGGTGAGAGGATGGCGCAGGCTGGAAGCCAGGAGCCACGTCGTTCGACCGCAAGCCAATCAGACACGGAGTTCGGGCGGCGGAGTTGAAATAGCTCGCGCCGCACTTGACGGCGCTCCTACGAGAACGACCCATTCCGAGCGGAGGTACAAACGATCGCGGGTCGCGGGGGTCTGAAGGCCCATCCTCGTCGCATGCCCAAGCGCACTCCTCGTTCAGGTGGCAGTGCAGCCGGAGCGCACGGTGTCGATGATCGCGGAAAAGTCTCGATCTGCGCCCGAGCCCTCCGCAAAGTCGCGGTAGATTGCGCGCGCCATTCGTCCAAGGCGAGCGTCGACTGCCACGCGTTCGAACGCCTCCTCCGCGAGACCGAGATCCTTCGACATGAGCGTTCCAGAGAATCCTGGCGCGAAGCCGAAATTGGCTGGGCTTAAGGGAACCGGGCCGGGGACCGGGCAGTTGGTCGTCAACGCCCAACATTGTGCGGAGGATCCGGACATGACATCAACCATCGTTTCGTGCGACAACCCCAGTCGCTCTCCCAGGACGATGCCCTCGGCGACCGCTATCTGTGTTATGCCGACGATCATGTTGTTGCAGATCTTCGCTGCTTGCCCCAGACCCGAGTCACCGCAATGAACGATCCGCTCTCCCATCGCTTCGAGCAGGGGAAGCGCCGCAGCAAAGTCGTTCCCATCGCCTCCGACCATGAACGCGAGGGCGCCGCGCTCTGCGCCGACGACTCCGCCGGAAACCGGCGCGTCGAGCGCGCGATGCCCCGCCGCAACCGCGAGCACCGCGGCCTCCCTCGCGTCCGCCACCGAGATCGTTGAGGAATCGATGAACAGGGTCCCGGAACGAGCGACTGACAGTAGCCCGGGGGAGTCCGCCGATCCCCGGTAGGCGTTCAGAACGTGGCGCCCCGTGGGAAGCATCGTAATGATCACGTCGGCGTGTATGGCAGCGTCCCCGCCGCTCGCCGCCATTTCGACCCGTGCGTCCAGGGCCGCCTGGCGAGCGGATGGAGAAGGGTCGAATCCGATCACTCGGTGTCCGGCTGCGACCAGATTCATGGCCATGGGCATCCCCATATGTCCAAGCCCGAGGAACGCGATGGTGGTCATTCTTTCTCCTTCGACGAGAGTGCACCTGAGAGGCCGAGATCGCCCCCGGGCGGCCGATCGAAGAACGCCGCGATGCTACGGGGTTCCACGTCGGCGTGTTCCCGAGGCTGCCAGCGGGGGGTTCGGTCCTTCTCGATGAGCTGTGCGCGGATTCCTTCTGTGAAGTCGTGGGTGGTGAATGCGTGGCGGGAGACCCTGTACTCCTGGTCGAGGGCCGCTTCGAGCGACGACATTCGCGCAGCGCGACTGAGTGCCTCCCGCGCGACGGCGAGGGCAAGGGGCGATTTCGAAGAAATGAGGTCTGCAAGCTCCCGGGCCCGCCGCGGCTCGCTCCGGCGCAGCGCGTCGATGATTGCTGGGATGGACTCGGCAGCAAAGGCATCTCGCGTCCAGTCGCGTTCCTCATGGAGGATGCCGGTGCCGGGATCCTCGGCCGCGCTCGCGACCGCGAGCGGGGCGTCCTGTGTCTCGAGCGCGGCGAGGAGCGTGTCGACTTTGTCGCGAGGCACGAACACATCGGACAACCCAACGAGAATCGCATCGGCGGCTCCGACACTCTCGCCGGTCAGCGCGAGCCTCGTCCCGAAGTGATCTGGGGCGTGTGAGAGCAGCCACGTGGCCCCCACGTCGGGAACGAAGCCGATCGTCACCTCGGGGAAGCCCACGACCGAGCGCTCCGTGACGACGCGATGCGAACCGTGCGCCGAAAGCCCGACGCCGCCCCCGAGAACGAGTCCGTCCTGAATGGCCACGAATGGCTTGGGATACCGGGCGATGCGGGCGTTCATCGCATACTCGTCGCGCCAGAACGCAGCAGAGGAGCTTCCGTCCCCGTCCATCGCATCGTGGTAGAGGCTGACGACGTCCCCACCTGCGCACAGGCCGCGGTCGCCGGCTCCCGTCACCGTGACCGTGGCGATTGCGGGATCCACCTCCCACTCGTCGAGAGCGGCCGAGATGGCAGCGACCATCCCGTGCGTGAGGGCGTTGATCGTCTTCGGCCGACTGAGGGTGACAAGTCCGAGTCGACCACGGCGCTCGACGATGACGTCCGAGCCCTCCGGGCCTCCGGTGCTCAAGCGCTGATCGGTGTGTGAGGCAGGTGCGGACATCGTCAGTGCATCGTCGGGATGACGAAGCTCGCGCCTTCTTTGATTCCCGAGGGCCAGCGGCTGGTGACCGTTTTGGTCTTCGTGTAGAAGCGGAACGCGTCGGGTCCGTGCTGGTTCAGGTCGCCGAATCCGGACTTCTTCCACCCGCCGAACGTGTGGTATGCGATCGGTACGGGGATCGGCACGTTGACGCCTACCATTCCGACCTCAACGCGGGCCGAGAAGTCGCGTGCGGCGTCGCCATCGCGGGTGAAGATCGATACGCCGTTGCCGAACTCGTGATCGGTGGCCATCGCGAGTGCCTGTTCGTAGTCGTCTGCGCGGGCGATGATGAGCACGGGTCCGAAGATCTCCTCACGGTAGATCGTCATGTCGGTCGTGACGCGATCGAAAAGCGTGGGTCCGAGGTAGAAGCCGTTCTCGTGCCCCTCGACGATATATCCGCGACCGTCGGCGAGGAGCTCCGCACCCTCGTCGACGCCGAGCTGGATGTAGCCCTCGACGCGCTTCTTCGCCTCGGCCGTGACGAGCGGGCCGTAGTCGCTGCCCTCCTCGAGCGCGGGACCTACGGTGAGGTACCGGACGCGCTCGGTGAGCCTCGCCGCCAGCGCATCGGCGGTCTCGGCCCCGACCGGAACCGCGACAGAGATCGCCATGCATCGCTCACCCGCCGAGCCGTATCCGGCCCCGATGAGGGCATCGGCGACCTGATCGAGATCGGCGTCGGGCATGACGATCAT
Source organism: Microbacterium sp. zg.B48 (assembly GCF_024623505.1). Taxonomy (NCBI): domain Bacteria; kingdom Bacillati; phylum Actinomycetota; class Actinomycetes; order Micrococcales; family Microbacteriaceae; genus Microbacterium; species Microbacterium sp. zg.B48. The sequence goes on along the minus strand of NZ_JANJFE010000016.1, from coordinate 132,369 downwards.
GTGGTTCTTCGCACCACCGAAGCACTGCGCGCGCTTGCCGTTCGCGGCGGCCGTGGCGTAAATGTACTGGGCGATCGGAGTCGACCCGACGAAGCCCACAGCCTTGACGCGCTCGTTGTGCAGGATCGCGTCGACGGCTTCCTTGTCGCCGTTGACGACGTTGAGAACCCCGGCCGGCAGACCCGCCTCGAGGAAGAGTTCCCCGATCCGCAACGGCACCGACGGGTCGCGCTCGGACGGCTTGAGTATGAAGGCGTTGCCCGCCGCGAGCGCCGGACCCGCCTTCCACAACGGGATCATCGCCGGAAAGTTGAAGGGCGTGATGCCCGCGACCACCCCGAGTGGCTGACGCATCGAGTAGACATCGATACCCGTCCCTGCCCCGGTCGTGTACTCGCCTTTAAGTAGATGGGGGGCGCCGGCCGCGAACTCGATCACCTCGACCCCGCGCTGGATGTCGCCCTTCGCGTCGTCGACGGTCTTGCCGTGCTCACTGGCGAGCAGCCGGGCGATGCTCGGAGTGTCCTTCTCGATCAGCTCCAGGAACCTCAGCAGCACGCGTGCACGCCTCTGCGGATTCCATGCGCCCCACTCGCGCTGCGCCTCCGCCGCATTCGCAATCGCCGCCTCGACCTCGGAGGTGGATGCCAGGGGCACGCGCGCCTGAACCACGCCCTCGCTAGGATCCCACACATCCGCGAATCGGCCAGACGTGCCGGTGACATGAACGCCGCCGATGAAATGGGTGAGTTCGCGAGTCATCTGCGACATCCTTCTCCCGCGCCCCTATCGGCGCGCCGTTGATCGTCCGTAACAGCAGGTGATCATTTATACTGCACTCTGCATGCAATGTGTAAATACACTAGCACGGCCCTCCGACAATCAATCGGTTACTTGACAACTGCCCTCGATGCACGTCGAGCGCCTCACGCGATCGACGTGCATCGCCGTTTGAGCAAGGGCGGACATCACTCTCGGCCCGCGCAGGTTCTCCCAGCCTTGAGTCCACTCCAGTCGGCTGGCGATCTCCCACACAGACCGATGCGGCGACGCGTCGAGCAGCAGCGCGACCTGCTCCGCGCGTTCGCGATGGTGGGTCTCGACCTGCGCGCACCGTTCGGCGAGCCCCGAGAAGCGGAACTCGTGGCCCGGGCACGCTTCGTAGTCCCCGAGTGCAGCGACCGCAGCGAGGGACGCCAAATAGTCACCGACAGGATCGTCGCCCGCGGACCGGCTTCCCAGGCCGATACCAGGATTGGTCACGGGGAGAAGATGATCCCCCGTGAAAACCAGTCCGGCTTCGTCCTCGACCAACGCGAGATGCCCCGCGGTGTGTCCGGGAGTCTGCAGCACTCTGAGTGCTCGATCGCCGACCTGGAGCACTTCGCCGCCCGTCAGCACTCGATCGACGATGAAGTCCTGCCCTTCGGCGACTGGCCATGCCGCCGCGAGGCGAATCTCCTCGCGGTACTCGGGCGGCACCGACCATTCGACGAGCAGGGCGAGGATGGAGGCACCGTCGATGAGTGTGCGGTTTTCCTGCATGGCTCGGAGATCAGCGATATGCATTCCCACCGTGGCCCCGGTCTCCGCGCGAATCCGAGCCGCGAGACCCGAGTGGTCTGCGTGCACATGGGTGAGCATCACCGACGCAACGGCAGCGATCGAGTAGCCCATCTCGTCGACCGCAGCGACGAGAGCCCGCCAGTTGGCGTCCGTCTCGAGTCCGGTGTCGACGATGTGTATGTCGCCTGAGCCGCCCTCGATCAAGTAGCTGTAAGAGAAGGGGATCTGCGGGTATGGCATGGCCAACGCCACCGCGAATACCCCAGGGCGCACCATCTCCAGAGGGGGAAGATCGCCATCCTGGAATGCCCTCCGCTGGCTCTCACTCGTCGCGCGCATCGCGCCCGTCCTCCACCGCAACGAAGGGTCGACGAAGCCGGCGACGGGCAGCCACCGCATCGGACGCGCGCGTGTTCGTTATCACATCAAATTCCTAGATCTTTATGCATGTTGCATACTACATGTCTAAAGCGATGCAACGTGATATAATGTCATTACCCATGATCACTCTTGCATGCAACATGTAGATTGGGCTGATGCTCAACAAGACACGAAGAAGTGCCGAAGTCCACCGGCGGAACGGCACAACATGATGCTCACCGGCAAAGTCGCCGTCGTCACGGGATCCGGTGGTGGTGCAGGTCGCCACACGGCACGAACGCTCGCGGCGAACGGCGCGAAGGTGGTCGTAAATGACGTCCGCGACGGCGCAGCAGAGGCAGTCGCCGACGAAATTCGAGGTGAGGGCGGTGATGCTGTCGCGGTCGATGCATCGGTTGCCGACGTCGAGGGCGCGGCCGCTATCATCGACACCAGTGTGAACGAGTTCGGCCGCATCGACATCCTCGTGAATAACGCGGCCATCCTGCGCAGAGGTCTCGTGCACGAGACACCGATCCAAGATTGGGATGATGTCATCGCGGTTCACCTGCGAGGCACGTTCTTGTGCTGTCGTGCTGCCGCGCCTCACATGATCCGGGCGGGTGCCGGCCGAATCATCAACACGACATCGACGGCTGCGCTCGCCGCCGTGCCGGCGACGTCCTCGTACGCAGCGGCCAAAGCCGGCATCATGACGCTGAGCATGCTCCTCGCAAAGGAACTCGCCTTCCATGGGGTGACCGTCAATGTCGTGGAGCCGCTGGGTGGTGCAGGAGGCAGTTCGCTAGGCACGAGCCCGCTCACCGACATGGCGCAACGGGTCCGACTCGCGTACGGCTGGTCATTCCCGCCACGCGCCGCAGATGCGCCGCCGCCTCCGGAGGCGCGGATTCCGACAACTGTAGGGTCGCTGATCGCCTACCTCTCGTCTGACGTCGCCGAGTACATTAACGGACAGGTAATCGGCGTGACGGACTCGAGCCTGCGACTTTGGTCACCGTACTCGGTCGCGCAGACGCTGCACGTCGGCTCCGACGTGACATCCGAGACGCTGAAGAATGTCTTCCCTACGACACTGGGACTCGGCCTGTCAAACGATGTCCCCACACTGCCACAGCTCCGCTCCGACACGCCGAGCCGGACGGAGCGCTGATGCACTACGTGGTCTACGGCGCCGGGGCCGTCGGCGGAGTCGTGGGCGCACGCCTTGCGGACGCAGGCATCCGAGTCACCCTCGTTGCGCGCGGCGGACACCTCGAGGCAATCCGCGCAGACGGTCTCACGCTCGAGTCCGTGAGTGGCAGGACGCGCCATCGCCTGGATGCGTTCCCCTCCGCGGAACATGTCAGATGGGCGAGCGAGTGCACCGTCTTGCTCGCCGTGAAAAGCGATCAGACCGCGGCAGCGCTCGACGATCTGGCCGCGTTTGCGCCGCCAGAAACGACAGTGGTCGCGATGCAGAACGGCGTCGCGAATGAACGGCAGATCTCGCGACGGTTCGACGGCACGTATTCGTGCTTCGTGATGATGCCGTGCGCGCATCTCGAACCAGGTGTCGTCGTCGAGCAGTGCCATCCGATACCGGGGATCATCGACGTCGGCCGCTATCCGAGCGGTAGAGATCCATTCGTCGATTCGCTCGCGTCCGACCTCGTATCCGCCGGCTTCGCCGCCGAGTCCCGCTCCGAGATCATGGCGTGGAAGTACCGGAAGCTCCTCACCAACCTCGGCAACGTGGTGCAGGCGTGTTTTCGGCCCGGGCACGCAGCAGACGAGCTTGCGGGCCTGGCAAGGGAAGAGGGCGAGGCTACGCTCCGCGAAGCCGGCATCGCCGCCGTCAGCGAGGACGAGGATCTGAGGCGACGCGAAGGGATTCTGCGAGGATGGGCACGCCCTGATGCCTTCGGGTCATCGTGGCAGAGCCTTGCGCGCGGGACCGGCAGCCTCGAAGCCGACTATCTCAATGGGGAGATCGCGCTAATGGGTCGCTTGCATGATGTGCCGACGCCCGTCAACCGCAGCCTTCAACTCGTCGCACGCCGCGTCGTCATCGACCGCGTCCACCCGCGGACGATGGACGCGGCCTCGCTGCTCGACTCCTATCGAGCCTCACCCGTCAGCAGGACAGCGGCCGGATCGTGATAGAAGCTCCCCACTCCCAGGAGTGCTGTCTGCGCGCCCGGCACCTGACGATCCCCGCAGGTTCCGCGAAGCTGGCGCACGGCCTCTGCGTAGTAGTTGAATCCGCCGGAGCGACCCTGCGACAGGTTTCCCCCGTTCGTCGTGACAAGCGTGCGTCCCCCTAGCCGGAGGATATCGTTCTCCGCGTCCCACGAAGACCTGAACAGGTCCTCCGCCTCACCGGGCCCGCAGAAGCCCGCGGCCTCCGTGAAGCTGACGGCGCCGACTGTGTAGCCGTCGTACGGGAAGAACAGATCCATCTCGTCCACCGTGAGATCCGTGCGGTCCCAGAGGCCCTCCATCGCGGGCCATGGAGTGAGCTCGGTCCAGCTGAGCCCGTTCTCGTAGAATTCACCCACACGAGTGCCGCCGAGCGACATGGCGTCGATGTACACGGGATTGTTCGGTAGATCTTTCGCCCGTTCGGCGGTCGTCAGCACGAGGGCTTCGCCCACGTCGACGGGCACGTCCATGTCGAGCATCTGCATCGGCGCCCAGATCTCGCGCGACTGGTAATAGTCATCGAGCGTTATCGGTGTGCGCATGATCGCGTTCGGGTGCTTGACTGCATGAGATCGGTTGTTGACGGCGATTCGTCCGAACACCTCTTTGCTCGCACCGTAGTCATGCATGTAGCGCCCCACCCAGCCAGCGTACGGCTCGCCTGAGTGGTGCCATCTCTGCGCGATGTCGGTGTTCCGCCACGTTCCGGCTCCGGTGAGCACGGCGGCCCTCCGCCGGTATGGGTCGTTCGCCGCCGATTGCGACATCTCGGCACCCCGCCGGTAGGACTGCACGATGAGCACTGTGTCGCACAGTCCGGTGGCGACAGCTTGCGCGGCGTAGACGAAGCATGAGCCGAGCCAGCCGTTGAGCACCCAGGTCGTCTTCTCGATTCCCAGCGCCCCCTGAAGCGCAAGATAGGTGGCTTCGCCGACAGCGAATGTATCGCGCCCGGATCCGCAAATGCCGTCGATTTGCGACCGATCGATCCCGGCATCCTGGATCGCAGCCGTTGCCGCCTCGAGTCCGAGGCCGAGGTGTGTTTTTTTCGCATCTCGTGCGTAGCGGGTGGAACCGACGCCGACGACGGCGACCTGATTCCGGATCGGATTCCTAGCCAATTGTGGCCTCCTCTTTCAGATCGATGGGACGAAAGGCGGGGCTCAGCAGCCCCTGCCGAGGCACCCATGTCAACTCGACGTCCATGTCGTGCCGCAGGTCGTCGTACGCGACGCCGTCGACGGTCGAGACGTAGCGCAGGCCCTCCTGCTCAGCCAGCTCGACCGCGACCAGAATGAGGCCGGTGCCGAAGCTGCGGCCCGCCTCGTCGTTAGCGCGAGCCTGCTGAACGCGAGTGAACATGAAGAGCTTCCCTCGCCCGCTCACCTCGGTCGGTGTCAGGGACCATGACCAGCAGACCGGGCAGAGCGGTCGGTGGGGGTACACCCAGTGACCGCAGTCGTCACACCTGTTGATGAGTAGTCTCTGCTCGAGTAGTCCTCGATAGTGCTCGATGTTGTCGTACGTGATCGGAACGTCGGGGAACGCTTCGAATACCTCTGTCTCAGTAGCCGACATGGCACATCCTCGGTGTCGTGGGTCTCTACTTGCAACTCCTGCTCGCGTCTCAGGCATCCGCCGCCACCGGAGCGTTCTGGAGGGCAAGCTGCTGAATCCGCACGCGGTCGTACTTGGCGTTCCCGAGCACGGGCAGCGATTCGACGATCTCGATGTCTCGCGGAAGCTTGAAGCGCGCGAGGCGCGCACTCAACCACTCGAGCAGAGTGGTCCCGTCGAGGTCCTTCTCCTGATGTAGGACGACGTACGCTCGGCCGATCTCGGTCTTCCGCTGGTCTGGGACGCCGACCACGACGCAGTGCAGAACCGCATCGTGCTCGACGATCGCACGCTCGACCTCCTCGACCGACACGTTCTCGCCCCCGACCTTGAGCATCAGTTTGAGGCGCCCCTCGAAGGTGACGTATCCGTCCTCGTCCATCGAGATCAGATCCTCGGTGTGCACCCACCCGTCCTCGTCGATCGCCTTGGCGGTCTCCTCCGGCAGTTTCCAGTAACCGCGCATAACGTTGCCCCGAATCCACGCCTCGCCGATCACGCCTCGTGCGGCCTCCTGCCCCGTTTCGATGTCAACGACCTTGACCTCGTTCCCACGGAGTGCGCGACCGTTCGTCGCCGACTGCCGCTCCATCGGATCCTCGGGGCCGCATAGTGTGGCGGCAGCCATCGCCTCCGTCTGACCATACGGATTGATGATCAGGCGGAGATTCGGCATCAGCTCCTTCATGCCCTTGCCTCCGGGACGGCTGATCTGAACCGACGAGAAGTCGCGCCCCGCCTGCAGCGCGACCGTCACGAGTTCGTTAGCGAGGATGCCGAACATTACGGTCGCGCGCTCAGACTCGATCAGCTCTCCTGCAAGCTGCGGATCGAACGCCTCGGTGAAGACGAGCAAGCCCCCTACTGCCTGCATCGTGTGGATGCCCCACATGCTGCCGCCGCTGTGGAAGAAGGGCATCGAGCTGAAGAAGATGTCGTCGGAGGTCAAACCTGCTCGCTCGCTGTGCGCTCTGCCCCACACTTCGATCGCCCCTTGCTCGAGCATGACGCCCTTCGGCCGACCCGTGCTTCCCGAGGTGTATTTGATAATGGCGAGATCGTCGCCTCCGACGCTCGCGCTGATGGCTTCGGCTGCGGCCGACGACGCGCTATCGCCCGCCGCCAGCTCGTTCCACTGGTGCAGGTTCTCGTAGCTGGCGTCCGATGACCGCTGAAGGACGACAATATTTCGAAGCTCCGGAAGCTCCGGACTCCAGAAGCCACTACGCGGCGCCGTCCTGATCTCCGGAGCAATGCTCGCGATCTCCTCTACGAAGTCGATCCTTCGGAATCGATCGAGGATGACCAGGTGACGCGCCTCGGATTGCTTCAGGAGGTACGCGACCTCGGGCGCCTTGAGCCAGGTGTTGAGCGGAACGAGTGTCGCACCGAGTCTCAGCACCGCCAAGTAGGTAAGGATCCATTCGGGCCGGTTTGTCATCCAGATCGCCACTCGGTCACCGCGGCGGACTCCGATGCTGTACAGGCCCTCGGCTAGCCGACTGGCCTGGTCGGCGACGTCTGCATAGGTTAACGACCGCCGTCGGTGGTCGTCGTCGACCTGGAGGTATGCGATTTTGTGAGGATCGTTCGCCGCGTTCTCCGCAACTGTCTGCCAGACCGATCGCTTCCGCGCTGCGACGAGGTCATCGTCCAAATTCACGTTGAGATTCCTTTCTGCGGCGCCGCCAGCTCGAGGACGGACCTGCCCTCGAGCTTCGGCCCCGTGGTGTGCAGGTGACAGTTCACGATCACTCCTTGATCGTTCACGTACGGAGGCGGGGCCTCTTCCTGACAGATGTCCATCGCGAACACGCATCGCGTGCGGAAACGGCACCCGGACGGCGGATCGATCGGAGACGGAGACTCTCCCGAAACGACGATCCGCTTGCGTGCGCGCTGCGTGACGGGGTTCGGGACGGGCACCGCCGACAGGAGCGCCGCGGTGTAGGGGTGGCAAGGCGCCGTGTACACGGCCTCTGCCGGTCCCTGCTCGATGACACGGCCCAGCTGCATGACCGCGATCGAGTCGCTGACGTGGCGCACGACCGAGAGATCGTGCGCGATGAACAGGCAAGCGATCCCGAGGCGCTTCTGCAGATCCGACACGAGGTTGATCACCTGGGCCTGGGTGGACACGTCCAGAGCAGTGACGGGCTCGTCGAGCACGAGGAGGTCGGGTTCGACAGAGAGCGCCCGCGCCATCGCCGCTCGTTGTAGTTGCCCTCCCGAGAGCTCACCCGGATACCGGTCGGCGAGTTCGGCTGAGAGACCGACGAGTTCGAGCAGGACCACAACCCGCGGCTTGTGTCTGCTGTGCCCTCCGCCGAGGTGCGTTCGCAGCGGTTCAGCGATGCTCCGGCCGATGGTGCTCAGCGGATCAAACGAAGAGTATGGGTCTTGGAAGACCATCTGCACGTTCTGCCGGACGGTGCGCAACCGCCCGCCGCCCAGAGTGGTGATGTCCCCGCCGGCGATCTGGACGGTTCCGCTGGTCGGGTCGATGAGGCGCGTCACAAGTCGGGCGACCGTGCTCTTGCCCGAGCCGGACTCGCCGACCAGACCGAGGGTCTTGCCCCGCTCCACTGCGAGGTCCACTCCCGACACAGCCTCGAGGTACTTCTTCCCACGTCCGAAAAGGCCGTGGCTGCGAACTGGGAAGCGCTTTGTCAGGCCGACGGTGTGCAGCGCGATATCGGCTTCTGCCGTCTCCCCCACAACGTCGGCCCCCCGGGTCGTTCCTTCGTCGGTCCGCATCATCGGGCACCGTTCAGCGCGAGGTCCTCGGAACGGACGCAGCGCACGTGTCCGTCTGAGACGTCGGCGAGCGGGATCGCGACGGTGGCACACTCCGAGATGGCAAAACGGCACCGGGGGTGGAACCGGCACCCGGTCGGCATCTGTCCAGCGATCGGCACGTTGCCGGGAATTACCGTGAGCTGAGCTGATGTCCTTCGCTCCAGCTGGGGCATCGCCCCCAGCAGTCCCTCCGTGTACGGATGCTTCGGCTCCGCGAAGAGGTTGAAGACGGGGCGCTGCTCTACGAGCTGACCGGCATACATGACAGCGACCTGATCGCACAGGTCCGCAACCACGCCCAGATCGTGCGTGATGAACAGAATGGCCATCCCGAGCTCTTGTTGGAGTCGACGAAGCAGATCGAGGATCTCGGCCTGCACCGTCACATCCAGCGCTGTCGTCGGCTCATCGGCGATGAGCAGGGCGGGCCGGTTTACGAGTGCGAGGGCGATCATGACGCGTTGACGCATACCGCCCGAGAGCTGGTGGGGATAAGCAGAGAAGCGCTCGTGGGCGGCGGGGATGCCGACCATCTCGATCATCTCGATCGCGCGTGCGCGAGCAGCCTTTCGTGGCACTCCGTGCACGACCTGTGCCTCGACGAGCTGGTCTCCGACGGTGAACGCCGGGTCGAGGCTGCTCATGGGATCTTGGAAGATCATCCCGATCTCCTTGCCGCGCACGGCCCGCATCTCATCCAACGACAGGTCGAGCAGGTTCCGACCGCGCAGTTCGATGCGGCCTTCGGCGATGTGCGCCATGTGTGGTGGGACCAATCGCATCACCGAGAGAGACGTCACGCTCTTGCCTGAGCCGCTCTCGCCGACCAGACCCACGATCTCACCTGGGCGGATCGCCAAACTTACGTTGTCGACGACGCGGCGGGTGCTCTTGTCACCGCTCACGAAGTCGACGCTGAGCCCCGTGATCTGCAGCAGACTCTCGGTTGTCGACGCAGCCAAGACAGACCGATCGCGTCTGCGACGCGCAATCGAGGAATCAACGGACGTCAACCCACGTCTGGCACGACGATTCGCGCTCTGGCGCCGGCTGACACCGAGGACATCTCGCAGCCCATCGCCGAACACGTTGAACGCGTACACGGTCGCAGCGATCGCTATCGCGGGTGCCAGCACCTGCACGGGCTCGATGAAGAGGGCTGTGTCGTAACTGCGTCGGAGCATGTTCCCCCACGTCGGGGTCGGCGGTGGCGCGCCCAGCCCGAGGTAGCTCAGGGCGGCCTCGGCGAGAAGCGCGGCGCCCATGACATACGTCGCCTGGACGATCACAACGGAGCGGACGTTCGGCAGCAGCCGACCGAGCATGATCCGGTGCGCCGGGGTGCCGATCGACAGCGACGCTTCGATGAAGGTCTCCTGCCGCACCGCGAGAGCCTGCCCGCGGATCACACGGACCAGTCCGGGCGCCATGACGACGGCGAGTGCCAGGACCGTGTTCGCCACCCCAGGCCCAAGCACGCCCGCGATCGCGAGTGCGAGCACGAGGGCCGGAAAGCTCAGGGCGGCGTCGACAATGCGCATGATGACGTTGTCGACGCGCCCGCCGCGATAGCCGGCCACGAGCCCAAGCGGCAGCGCGATCACGAACGCGAGAGCGGCGACAGCGACGCTGACGACGAGAGAAACTCGCGTCGCAAAGATGAGTCTGCTCAGGACGTCGCGGCCCAGGTCATCGGTCCCCAGCCAGTGAACAGCGGAAGGACCCGCGAGGACATACGCACGATCGCGAAACTCTGGATCGTAGGGGGCGAGAAGCGGCGCGGCCACGGCGACGACCACCAGCAGCACCAGGAAGATCGCTGAGCCCACCGCAGCGGGGTGCTGCAACAGCCTCTGCCACTGCGCGTTTCCCCCACTCCGGCGTCTAGGAAGACGCACTCCCGTCGTCACTGTCACAATTCCAGCGCTCATCACGACACCTTTATCTTCGGGTTGAGGAAGCCGTAGCTGATGTCGACCAGCAGACTCATCAACATGGCTGTGACGACGAAGACGAGCGTCACCGCCTGGATCACAGGCAGGTCCGCCCGCAGGATCGCCGTGAGCATGTAGGAGCCGAGCCCCGGAATCGCGAAAATCTGCTCGATGATGACGGTTCCGCCCAACAAGTAGCCGACCTGCACACCCAGGACGGTGACCGCGGGGATTGCTGCGTTCTTGAGTCCATGCTTCATGACGACGAGCCGCGGAGAAGCTCCTCGCGCCCACGCCGAGCGCACATAGTTCGAATCAAGCACGTCCATGAGTGCCGCCCGGATCTGGCGGACGAGAATCGCCGCCATGTGCAGTCCCAGGGTGAGCGCTGGCAGGATCATGAACCTCAGCCAGCCCAGAGGAGAACTCCAGAAATCGGCATAGCCAGACGTCGGCAGCCAGCGGAGATTCACCGCGAGGATCATCACCAACAGGATTGCAAACACGAAGTTCGGAATCGCCAGACCGAGAGTGGCGACACTGCGAGCGATGCTATCGATCCAGGTGTTCGGCCAAATGCCGGCAGCCAGGCCGAGCGGGACAGCGATCAGCAGACCACATACGGCCGCCGCGATCGCAAGGCCCAATGTCACGGGCAACCTACTTGCGATCTGGGAGCTGACCGACTCGCTCCCATACAGTGACAATCCGAAGTCGAGCCGGAGGACCCCAAACAGCCAGTATCCGTACTGGACAACAAGAGGTTCGTTGAAATGGTATCGCTCACGCACCTCGGCGACCTGTTCTGGTGTCGCCTCGGGACCGGCGATGAGAAGCGCCGGATCACCGGGCACCAGCGCGATCAATAGGAAGACCGCGAAGGAGACGACGACCAGAACAGGAATCGCCGAGATGACGCGACGACCGATGAATTTCAGCATTTCCTGCCGTCCGTCCGACCCACTACTTCCGCATGGAGAAGCTGGTGAGGTCAGGTTGCCCGAATGAGCTGAGCTGGAACGTGAACCCGGGGTTGGCGACCACCTTGTCTGTGTGTGCCTGGAACTCCGACAGCGAGTAGAACCACCACGTGGGGAGGTCGTCGCTGAGCGTCTGCAATGCGGCGGTGTAGGCGGCGTCGGTCTCGGCCTCCGTCGCGTCGATGGACCGGGTGATGGGGAAGTTGTCCGTAAACCCGGCACTGTCGTACCCGCAGAAGTTCAAGGGCGTTCCCGGCAGGAACGACGCGTGAAGGGGCCAGGTGGTTCGGAACACGGCGATGTCCGGCTGCGTCTCGTTCAAGGTGAGCGGGTTCTGGTACGGCTCGATCTCCACGTTCAGCCCGACCTCCTGAAGCCTCGACTGGATCAGCTCGGCGGTGGCGATGTAGACCTGCTCACGTGAGTCGGTACCCAGCCGGATTGTAGTGCCCTCCGATACCCCCGCCTCTGCAAGAAGTTCCTCGGCCAGCTCTGGGTCGAACTCGTACCGGTCCACCAGACCGGGGACCGCGTGCGACGAGTTTGGCGGCACCGGCAGTTGGGTCAGCGCGCCCTGCCCCGCGAAGGTGAGCTCGTTGATCTCGACTGGATCCAAGGCGTGCACGACCGCCTGTCGTGCCTCGAGGCTGTCGAACGGCGCCCGCGTCGAGCAGAACTGAATCCCCATCGTGTAGAGCGTTGGCAGCGCGGTGACTTCGAGGCCGCGCCCCTCTGCCGCAGGGATGTCTGTCGCGGAGATTCCGGCCATGTCGATCGTGCCGCCCGCGAGAGCTGCCAGGCGCGGCGAGCCGGCCGCGGTCTGGATGAACTCAAAGCCTCCCACCGGCTGCCGATCCGGGTTCCAGTAATCCTCGAACTTCGTCAGCACCACTTTCTGGTTCTCCACGTACTCGACGAATTGGTAAGGCCCTGTCCCGACCGGGTTGTCGCGGAAGTCTTCGCCCGCAGCGTCCGCGGCGGCCACAGCAGTCGGGGACACAACGCCCAAGCCAGACAGCGACTCCATCAACAGGCGGTTTTTGTACTCCCCCGCAACTGGGGACGCGAGGTTCACTCGCAGCTCAAGCTCGCCGAGCACCTCGAAGGACTGTAGGGCTCGCAGCGCCGGATTAGTGATGTTCTCAGGCCCGATCCCGATGAATCGTTCCCACGAGTACTTGACGGCCTCGGCGTTGAACGGGGTTCCGTCCTGAAACAGCACGTCATCACGCAGCGTCAGGATGAAAGTACTCGCGTCGGGGAACTCCACCTCTGTCGCCAGTCCCGGCACCAGGCTCCCGTCCGGTGTCTCGTAGAACATGGTGTCGTAGATCAAATCCATCCACACCCGGGTGCGAGAGTGACCGCGGAAGTCGATGGGGTCGGTGATGAACCCCACCGCGGCGAAGTCATCCCCGTACTTCAACACCCCCGCCGGATCGAACTCTGACGCCCCAGCGTCCCCGCCGTCATCCCCGCCGCGATCGCCGGCCGACGCACACGCTGTCAATGCGAGGGCCGCGATGATCGCAACAGCGACCCCCGCACGCCGACGCCGCTTCCTTGCGGTCCAGAACATAACTGCCTCCATTGGCGTCAGTAATCGCAGGAATACTGCTCCGATCAACATCCTTGACGTGATCGTGGTACTCTTTATATGTTACATGCAACACATTACACTGTGGCCATGGCATCTAGTCAAGTCCCGCGCTTATTACATGCAATACGTCTTCCGTATAGGGTCTGTCCGTGTTCGCGCAGTGCCGCCCCGTCGAGCGAGCTCTCGCCGAGGCGCAACCTGATGTCACGCGTAGACCGGACGCGCAGAGCATGCGAGTGAGCCTCATCGACCACGTCGCCGAGAACCCACCCGCCCGACCTGCGGTCCGCTACAGGCGAGCGAGACGATGCGCTCGCATGTAGCCTGCGACCCTGCGCGGCCCGTCTTCCTCAGCAGCTCTCCGCGCCCGTGACTCGAGCGGCCCCGGGGAAGGGGATGTCAGCCGCGTCGAGCCGCTGGGATCGCACGCTCAGGGTGAGGGCGCCGTTGTGCTCGGACTCTGCCCGCGCCTGCGTCCATCGCGCGTCGGCACGCAAGGCGTTCCAGTTGGCATCCGGATCCCCTCTATGGCGTAGCAGATAGACGAGCACCTCGTCATCGTCCTGGGCCACCCAGTAGCCGAGGCTCGTCATTCCGTGTTGCTCGAACAGCCATACCGAGTGGTCTTTGAAGCGAGCGACGAGATCCGTCATCCGCCCGGGCGCCGCGTTGTACGTCCGCAGTTCATAGGTCATGGTCGATCCTCCTGTCGTGAGCGCCTCGAAGTCGACGACGTCTCTCCGTGCATCACGGCTCCTCGACCCCCGGGGGCGCGTCTACGTCCAGCGGCGTCTCGCCGAGGAAGGCGCGCACCAGGCTGGCGCGGGACCGCGCATCATCGGCCGGCCCGGAAAAGGCGACCTCGCCGCGGACGACGACGACGACGTCATCCGCCACCCGCATCCCGACATCGGCGTTCTGCTCCACCATGAGCACGGCGATCCCCGAATCGGCGATCGCCCGCACCGAGGCGATCACCTGGTCGACGATCGCCGGGGCGAGACCCATCGAGGGTTCGTCCAGGAGCATGACCCGTGGTCGCGCCATGAGTGCGCGACCGAACGCGAGCATCTGCTGCTCACCACCGGAGAGCAGGCCGCCTGCACCAGAGCGTCGCTCTCGCAGGATGGGGAACATCTCGTAGACGCGATCCAGATCGGCCGCGAGATAGGACTTCGGCGCGGAGTATGCGCCCATCCGCAGGTTCTCATCGATCGTCAGCCGCGAGAAGATCCTGCGTCCCTCGGGAACCAGCGACAGCCCCTCGGCGACGATACGGTGCGCGGGTCGGCCCAGCACTTCGGTGCCGTCCAGCAGCACGCTGCCGCTCGTGGCGCGCTGGAGTCCGCTGATGGCGCGCAGCGACGTGGTCTTGCCGGCGCCGTTCGTTCCCAGCACCAGTGTGATGCGCCCCGCGCTCACCGACGCGCTGAATCCCCGCACGGCCTGGGCGCGCCCGTAGCTGACGTGGAGGTCACTGACCTCAAGCATCCCGACTCCCCTTCGCCTTGCCGAGATAGGCCTCCTGCACGCCCTCGTCCCTGACCACGTCCTCGGGCTTTCCCGACGCGATCAGCCGGCCGAAGTTCATCGCATAGAGGTAGTCGCACGTGTCGACCATCATCTGCACGTCATGCTCGATCAACAGCTGCGTCAGCCCCTCGGAACTCAGCCGAGTCAGGAGTTCGCCGATCTCCGCGCGTTCGTCGCGGTTCATGCCCGCCGTGGGCTCGTCCAGCAGCAGCAGACGGGGCTGGCTCGCCAGCGCGCGGGCGATCTCGACGCGTCGCTGCGCCCCGTACGACAGCTCGTCGGGGTAGTTGGCGAGCAGGTCGCCGACGCCTATCCGCTCGATCGCCTGAGCCACGTCCTCGTCCCGCGAGCTCCGACTGCGACCGCGCCGCGGCACGTCGACAGCGAGCCTGATGTTGTCGAGCACCGTACGATCCGCGATGAGGCGAACGGTCTGGAATGTACGCGCCACACCGAGTCGTGCGACCCGGTGAGGCGAGACGCGCGAGTACGACGAACCTGCGAAGAGGAGGTCGCCGCGAGTGAGCGGCGCAAGTCTGGTGATCGCGGCCAGCAGCGTCGTCTTCCCCGAGCCGTTGGGCCCGAGAATCCCGAAGATGTGGCCGTGCGTCAACGAGATCGAGATACCGTCGACGGCCTTGATGCCGCCGTAGTGCACGGCGACATCGACCGTCTCGAGCACCGGGGCCGCGGCGGAGATCGGGCTCATGTGATTCTCACCTCCTCGGCGCGGATCGGATCGGGAACGGGCGCTCGTCGCGACCTGCTCAGACGACGCCGCAGCAGCACGATCGATCCCCAGATGCCGCCGGGAAAGAAGATCGCCGCGAGCGTGACGATGATCCCGTAGACGACGGTGCGCCACTCCCCCGCGACCGAGAGCAGGGCGGGCAGCCACGTGAAGATGACTGTGCCGATGAGCGCGCCGATCCATGACCGGGCCCCGCCGACGATCACGACGGTCAGCGCGAGGACCACGAGGTGGAACCCGAGATTCTCTGGTGAGATGGTGGTGCGCAAGAGCACCTGCAAAGCGCCGCCCAGGCCCGCGACGACCCCACTGATGACGAAGCTCGCCCAGCGGAAACCGGCGACGGGGATTCCCAGCGACGCGGCCAGCGCGGGGTCGGTGCGCACGGCATCGATGCGCCGTGCGATGCCGCCGCGCTCGAGGAACACGAAGGCGGTGATCACCAGTGCGAGGATGACGCCCAGGTGCCAGAGCTCTATGCGTCCCGCGGCGCCGAAGAGCCCTACGTGGCCGCCCGTGAGGTCCTTCAGGTTGCCTGCCAGGACCGCCACGATGAGATCGAACGCGACCGTCGCCATCGCGAGGTAGAGACCGTTCAGCCTCTGCAGCACGAGCCCCAGGAGCGCGCCGACGAACGCGGCGACGAGCACGCCCAGCGACACGGCGGTCCACGTGTCGAGTCCGAACTTGACCATGGCCATGCCGGCCGTGTATCCCCCCACTCCGAACAGTCCCGCCCCGGCGAAGGAGAAGACACCCACGCGCATCGGCAGCTGAAGACTCAACGCCAGCAGAAAGGTCGTGACCGTCCCCTGGATGAGGACGGTGTTCGCGGCGATCCACATCACGCCCGCCTCACCTCCTTACGACCGAAGATGCCCTGGGGGCGCACGAGGAGGATGATGAAGATGATGCCGAAGGCGACGGCGTTGGCCCAGCCGCCGTATCCGGCCAGGGTCACGTAGGTCTCGGCCAGCGCGAGCACGAGGCTTCCCACCACCACCCCGAGCACGCTTCCGACCCCGCCCAGGACGATGATGGCGAACGCCTTGATCAGGAAGACGTCCCCGGTGGTGGGCGCCATCGTCACGAGATGGGCGGTGAGCAGGGCTCCGGCGAGGCCGCCCAGGAGACCGGCGAACGCCATCGCTCCGACGGCGAGCCGGGCCTCGTCCACTCCCATCAGGCGCGACGTGTCGGCGTCGACGCCGATAGCCCGCAGCGCCAGGCCGGTGCGCGATCGCTTGATCCAGATCGCCGTCCCGATGCTGATGACCACGGCCAGACCCAAAATCACCGCGCCGGTCAGGGAGACCCGCAGCCCCGCGAACTGAAGCACCGGATTCTGCTGGGTGACCGCGAACCCGAACGGCAGCGACTTGGTGAAGAGAGCGGCGATCCCGACGAGGATCGACGCGACGCCGATTCCCCCGATGATGATCTGGGTCTCGGCGGCGCGATGGTCGGCGGCCCGCCGCAGGATCGGCGCGAACACCCCGAGTTGAAGGAGGGTCGACAGCACGACCCCCGACGCCCCCGCGATGACGACGTACACGATCAGCGGCACGGACACCGCCGTCCCCACGAGGTAGGCGGTATACGCCGAGAACATGAACAGCGCACCGTGCGCGAAGTTCAGGATGCCGAGGGTCCCCCACGTGATCGACATCCCCAGCGAGAACAGGACATAGATGGATGCCAGGATGCAGACGTTCAGCAGGTCTTGCACGGTCGGTGCGCCTCTCGATGAGAATGGATCCGTCGTGAGCGGGGATCGGGCGACGCACCCGATCCCCGTGGTCTCACTCCGCGATGATCTGCTCGGTTCCGTCCCATTCCACGACGGTACCCACACCCCGCGCATCGTTCGAATTCTCGAACGTCAGGGGCCCCTGCGCCCCCTCGAATCCTTCGTCGGCGACCGCGACCAAGCCCTCGGCCACGGCGGACGGCTCTGAGGAGTTCGAGTGTTTGACCGCGCGTGCGATCCACCACGTCTGGTCGTAGGCCTCTGCGGCATAGGTGTCCGGAAGCTCACCGAACTTCTCCTCGAACGCCGTCGTGAACTCGGCGGGCACGCCTTCCGGGATGGCATAGGTGAACCCGGTGACGAAGCGAAGGCCCACGCCCGCATCGCCGATGGAGGCGAGCTGGGCGTCGGTCATGGAGTTGGCCGAGTAGAACTGACCAGTGAAGCCCGCCTGACGCGCCTGGACGACGGCGGTGGGGACCTGCGAGCCGGTCATGATCTCGAGGACCGCGTGGGGCTCGCTCGCGGCGATCGTGCTCGCCGCCGCCTGGAAGTCTGTGGCGGAGTTCTCGAACTCGAAGGTGCCGAGGATCTCGATGCCCGCCTCGTCGAGCAGTTCGGGCAGCACCGCGGTGGCGAGCTCGTTGTACGTCGGGATCCCGTTGGTGAGGATCGAGACGGTCTCGATGCCGCTCGCCTTCATGTTGTCCACCGCCGCCGCCCAGATGGACTCCTGAGGAGCGCTGGCGCGGAACTGCAGGTTGCCGCTCTCCAGCAGTCCGCCGACGCCTGACTGCGTGTAGACGATGGGGATGCCGGCGTTCTGTGCGATCGGCGCCACGGCGAGGGCCTCATTGGAGACCTGGGGACCCAGGATGGCCGAGACCCCGCCGCCGGCGATCGCCGATGTGAGCTGCGATGCCGCGGTCTGGGGATCGAAGGCACTGTCGTATTCGGTGATGTCGATCGTGACCCCCTCGCCGAGGAAGCCCGACGATTCGATCTCCTCGATGGCGAGCTCTGTGCCCTTGGCGGCCGACAGCCCCGTATAGGCGACCGGCCCCGTGGCGTTGCGGACGGCGACGAGCTTGATCTCCGACGCGATCCCCCCCTCACTCGCGCCAGGATCCGGAGCGGATTCGCCCGAGCATGCGCTCAGCGCCAGCCCGGAGATGGTCAGCACCACGGCTGCCACTAGTGTCCGCCGCATACGACTCGTTCGGATTGTCAGCACCATCACTCCTTCGTGATCACCTGGGGGTCACCCTTTCGTGGCGGCGGGACCGCTCAATCATCCCCAGGAAGATTTAACTGTGTTACATGCAACATACATGAATCCCGTGGCTCGTGGGCGTCCTCCACGCGCCCCGCAAGCTCACCCTCAGCCGTATTGCAGGTGGGGCAGCCATGTCACGATCTCGGGGAAGAGAATGAAGAGGGTCAGCAGGATGAGCATCGCCGCGATGAACCACAGCACGCCGATGTAGACGTCGTTCATCGTCGACTTGCGGCCCATGTTGATCTTCGGATCGCTCATCAGCTGATTCACCACGAACACCAGGAGTCCGACAGGTGGACTGACGATCGCGATCTCGGCGAGGATCACCGCGAAGACGCCGAACCAGAGCAGATCCACCTCATAGGCCAGAAGCGCCGGCGTCAGGATGGGCAGCGTGATGAGCATCATCGCGAGGGGCTCGAGGAAGGTGCCGAGCACGAGATAGATCAGGATCAGCAGGAAGAGGAAGGCGACCTTGGACAGGTTCGAGTCCATGACGAAGCCGATGAGCAGGTGGGTCGCGCGGCTCATCGACATCATCCGAGCGAGCACGTCGATCGCCGTCAGTAGCAGGAACAGTCCGGCCACGGTCGGGACCGTCCCCATCGCACTGTCCTTGACGATCCGCCAGAGATTGCGGAGGCTGCGTCCGTCCTTGGTGCTGAGCCACCCCGCCAGAACCGCGGTGAGGGCGCCGAACGCGCCGGCCTCGGTCGGAGTGAAGACCCCGCTGAACAGGCCGCCCAGCACCACCAGCACGACCAGCGCCGCCGGGACCACGCCCAGAAGGGACTGCCATCGTGTCTTCCACGTCACCCCCGTCATCTCGACGGGCGGAGCCAGCGAGGGATTCAGCGCGGACCGGAAGACGATCACGACCCCGAAGGCCACCGCGATCAGAATGCCCGGAACGACGGCCGCAAGCAGCTGGGGGCCGACGGGCACCTGGACGATGCCCGCATAGATCACGAGGAGGATGCTCGGCGGGATGAGCTGACCGAGCGTGCCGGCCATGGCCACCGCGCCCGTGGCCAGACGCGGTGAGTACCCGGCCCGCATCATCTCGGGCAGGGCGATTCGGCCCAGGGCGTAGGAAATGCTCACCGAGCTGCCGCTGGCAGCGGCGAGTCCCGCCCCCGCGAAGTTCGTTCCCAGCGCGAGCCCGCCGGGGAGCCGGCCGAGCCACTGTCGCGCGGCGACGAAGGCCCTCTCCGCGACGCCGGAGTGCCAGAGGGCGATGCCCATGAACACGAACATCGGGATCACGCTGAGCGACCACTTCGCCGAGCCGGTGTAGGCGAGCTCGCCGATGGTGGTGGCGAGCACCTGGAATCCGCCAAGCTTCCACAGTCCGACCGATGCGGCGCCGATCATGGCGAAGGCGATGGGCACGCCCGTCATCATGAGCGTGAGCATGAGGCATATGACAATCGTGCCGGAGAGCTCGCGCGGCATCGGCACCGTGAGCAGACCGCCCAGGATGATGACGCTCACCCCCAGCCAGACCCAGAAGGCGAAGCGGGGCCGAGCGGGTCCTGCGGTCACCCCGGGGGCCACTCCGGCGTGCTCAGCGGCGACGGTCATGAGCCACCTCCCCGTCGAGCTCCGCCAGGATCTCCTGCTCCTCGATCGCCCCGTCGCGCAGCCGCGCGCCCCGCAGGACCCGCTGGATCGTCGCCGCCGTCTGCCCTAGCAGCAGCAGGAGCCCGATGACCACCACTACGCGGAACGGCCACAGCGGCACGTAGATCACGGCGGGCCGCATCTCCAGGATCGCGACCGAGCGCGCCGCGCTCATCCATGCGTAGGCGGTCATCATTCCGATGACGAGGCCGCCGATGCCGAAGCCGACGACGTCGGCGATCCTGCGACTGCGTCCGTGCAGGCGCTCGACCGAGAGCGTCACCCGCAGGTGCTCGTTCTTCAGCTGCGCGTACGCGACGGCCAGGTAGACGATCGTGGGCATCCACATGAAGCTCACGATCTCGAGCGTGGCGGGCAGAGGGTGGTTGAAGACCGCGCGGCCGATCACGTCGGCGACGATGTGCAGGCCCATCAGCACCGTGGCGACGGCGGCGACGCCCGCCGCGCCCCGGGTGAGCGCGTCGACCGCGCGCACCCATCCCGGCGCCCCGAGGCCGGGAGCCGTCAGCCCCGGCAGATCGCTCATCGGGCGCGATGCTCGGCGACGGCGTCGAGGTAGGCCTCGAGGTCGAAGTCGGGTAGGGCCAGGTAGGCATCGCGGATCGACTCGGCGTCGAGATCGTGAGCGGTCGCTCCCACCCCGTCCAGCACAGCGGAGTACTCCTCCAGCAGCGCCCGGTACTCCGCGATGAAGGCCTCGGGGTCGTCGAGAGTCGATGGGGCATTCGCTGCGAGGTTCTCGACGCGCTGGTCCTGATGCTCGAAGATCACGTCGTTCAGATCGCTCGGGTCGTGCCACTCGACGTTCTCGAGCCCGGCGATCTCGGCCCGCGCCGCGATCTGGTTGGCATTCCACTGCCAGAGGGCATCCGCCATCGTGGCCTGCACGATCTCCTGAGCCTCTTCGGGCAATGCGTTCCACTCGTCGAGGTTCATGATGAAGATGGCCGTGGAGACGGGGGCGCTCATGTTGACGGGGGTGAAATCGGTCACGAACTCCATGACTCCCTCGTCGATGAAGGAGGCCTCTGTACTCGCCCAGCAGTCGATGACCCCGCGCTGCATCGCCTCGTAGACCTCGGTCAGCGGGATGCTCGCCGGTACCATGCCGATCGACGCCAGCTCGCCATTCCAGATTTCGGAGTTCGATCGAACTGTCACCCCCGCGGCATCGGCGGGCGTCTCGATCGGCTTGGTGCATGCCAGGCGGTAGGGGCCGGTGTTGGCGACCGAGAGGACCTTGACGTTCTGCGCCTCGAACTCGGCGTTGAGCGCCTCGTTGGACTCGAAGAGATCCTGCGTGGCGGCCGTGCCCACCGTCATCGATGCCGGGATCTCGTGGGGAAGCTCGTTGCCGAGCCCTTCCATCCAGTAGGTAATCGGCGTCTCGGTGGGGTTGTAGAAGGGTGTGACGAAGCCGATGCTCGCTATCCCCGAGCCGACCCCGCCGAGCACCTCGTTGCCTGGCAGCAGCTCACCGGAAAAGTAGTTCTCGACCGTGATCTTGCCGTCGCTGCGCTTCTCCACCTCCTCGCCGAAGTACGTCTGCGCACGCCCGAGGGCGCCCGCCGCCGGAACGTTCGTGGTGAACGAGAGCTTCACGGGCGTCATGTCCCCGAGTCCCCCGCCCTCGCCGGAGGGCTCGGCCTCCGATCCCGCGCCCGCGCACGCGGTGAGCGCGAGCAGTGTGGCGGCTGCGACGGACGTCGCGAGCACGCGACGAAGCCGGGGACGTTGGTCGTACGGGCTGGATGTTGCCATGGCGCTGACTCCTTTTGTCGTAGGTCTGGGATCGTGCTACCTCGGGCCAGCTCTAGCCCAAGGGATCAACTTTTTACATGCAACGCGCTATCGAAGCGCTCCAGTCGCGAACTTACGTTCTGAGCAAGAGCGACGTGACCGGCATCGTCGGGATGCACCCGATCAGCCACGAACCGGTCGGCTGGCACGAGGTCGAGCCCCGGTATGACCAGGAGGTTGCCATCTCCGGTGGCGGCCGCGAATTCGCGTACCGCATCTTCCAGCGCAGAGCGCAGGTCGCTCTGCGTGGCGCCGAAGCGATTAGGCAGGAACTCGGCATCAGCGCGCAGCACCGGACTGATCACGGCGATCGGTGCATCCGGAAGGCCTTGACGAACCGCGGTCAGGAAGGTCCTCATCGTGGCCGCGATGAGGTCCGTGTCGGCCGGGAGCGTGGAGTAGGAGTTGGTGCCCCAGGCGAGAGCCACCGCGTCGGCCTGGGAGGCCCCGATCACATCCGCCGCGGCCAACTCTCCGCGAGCGGCCCTCGCGAATCCCAGATTGATAAGCTCACGTCCCAGCCGCCGACCGCTCAGCGAGGCCCAGCCGAGGCCTGCGCGGGAGACGGACCACCCCTGTGTGATCGAGTCGCCGTACACGACCCATCGTGGCAACTGAGGTGCTGGCTCCAACGCTCCGCCAACGCCAACGACGCTGTCGAACCTGAGCTGGATCGTCTCGGGAAGGTGGATGTCGATGACCTCGCCCTCGGAACGGGCGGGCAACTCGATCACGGCTACATCTGCGTCGCGCGGGAGGGGTGCGGTCGTGGAGGATCCGTCAGGGGTATATACAACGAACTCCCCGCGCAGGGTCGGCGCTGGCCGCCAGGTCGGTTCACCCCGCCGGAAGCGGACTTCCACCGCCTCGGCCGTCCCCACAATGGAGAAGTGCACGCCCGCGGGGACTCCCGCCGTCGCCACGGTGTCGGAGGGAAGCAGCACTCGCGAGGCATCGGGCAGCCTGGAGCCCCCGTTCCAGTCCAGAGACGGCAGGGTGCCGCGCAGAAGATCGCGCACATCCGTCATAACGTGGCCTCCCTTCGGTAGGACCCGAACGTTGTCACCTTCGACTACACGCAGTATGTTACATGCAACGCACTACTCTGTGCGCGTCTCACCCCCGATGGAGTCGGCGAGGGAGTCGGGAGGGCGAAGTGGCCAGCACGACACTACGATTCGACGGGCGTGTCGCGATTGTCACCGGGGCGGGACGCGGCCTCGGCGAGGCATATGCGAGCGCGCTGGCCGCACGGGGAGCCGCCGTGGTCGTGAACGACCTCGGCTGCGATGTGTACGGTGAGGGCTCGGATCCGGAGGTCGCAGAGGCGGTCGCCGAGTCGCTCCGCCGAAGCGGGGGGACGGCGATCGCCCATACTGAAGACGTCTCCGAGTCCGAGGGGGCTACCGGTCTCGTCGAGGCGGCGCTGAGAGAGTGGGGGCGACTCGACATCGTGGTCGCGAACGCAGCGATCCGCCGCGCGCGCACACTCGCCGATGTATCCATGCTCGACGCGATGACGCACATCAAGACCGATCTCATCGGAACGATGCTGGTGACACAGGCGGCGTGGCCGCACTTCGTCGAGGCAGGATACGGCCGTCTGGTCGTCAGCTCGTCGTCGGCGATCTTCGGCAGCGACCGCGCCGTGCCGTACGCTCTCGCCAAAGGCGCGGTCACCGTGCTGGGCAGGTCGTATGGTGTGCACGCCGAGGGTATCGAGGGGGACATCAAGGCCAATGTGGTCGCCCCGTATGCACTCACCCGAATGCTGCGCGGTGTCTTCGACCACGACCCCGAGGCGCTCGACCTGCGCCGCCGCTTCGGCGGAGCGGAGCGCGCAGCCGAGACCGTCGTCGTGCTGAGCCACGAGCTCTGCCCCGTCAACGCGAACATTTAAGCGACCGGCGCCGGACAGGTGCGGCGCGTGTTTTACGGGGAGACGAAGGGCATCTGGGACATCGACCTCACGGCGGAGGAGCAACTTGCGCACTGGGATCGGCTGGACTCGGTCGACGGCTTCCGGGTCGTCGACGAAGGGACGGCCGAGTACGCCGGCGCCGTGTACACGCGGGCTGCGGAGCTCTTCGATCCGCGACCCGATCCGGTGGAGACGGCGAGCGGCTCCGGTGTCTGAGCCTGCGCGGCTGCTCGCCGACGACCCGTTCCAACTCTCCCCCTATAAGTACACCCCGTACTCACAGCTTCCCCTCGAAGGCCCGCATGCCGCGAGCCTCGGCCACGACCTCATCACGCTGGTCGTGCCCCGACGTCGGGCACGAGGCCGCATTCAACCGGTGGTCGAAGACGATCACTTCTTCGACGGTGCCATGCAGATGCCCTGGATGTCTCCGGGCGACGATGGATTGCGACCCGCGACCTCCAGCTGCTGCGCGACCCGGGTCTCACGGCGATCGCCGACCCGCCCGCCGCCGGCATCTCCCTCGGCACGTATTGGATCACCCCGGACCGCCCCGACGATCACCTCAAGTGGATGTCGGCGACGAACGCGCGCCACCGAGCGATCGGGAACGCCTATACCCATCGTCGCAACGTGTTCACGGCATTCCACGACGCCGTGGACACGGTGTACAGTGACGCCGACGTGCCCCGGGCGAGGTTCAACCTGATAGACCCCGCACCCGGCCTCATCTTCGAGGTGATCGACGCCCCGTCTGCCGATGCGCTCCCGGCCCTCGAATCGTGGCTCCTTGAGGAGCACCTTCCTGCCCGGATCCGGGCCGGGGGTGGGATCTCGTCCGCAGGCGTGTTCCGAGTGAACCCCCCGCGCATCTGGGGACACAGCGCGGCCCGGTACGCCGAGCTCGAGCACATCGGCCAGCACGGCACACAGCTGACGATCCTGTGGTTCCTGGCCGATCCGCCCGCGCAGGCATGGGCAGGCGGCTTCGCCGATGCGGCGGCGACCGCGCGTGCCTCCGGGCGCGGTGAAGTCGCCTTGGTGGCACCCTTCATCCCGCTCAAGATGGCTACGGACAGCTACATGGACCGGCTCCGTGACCCCCTGCCCGAGGCGCCTCACCGTGCGCTGCCGAGCATCCCGGATCCGTCATGAGCGCCCCGCGCCCCACCGTCGTCCAGGTCTATCCGCTCCCCCACCCCAGCGGAGACAGGCTGCTGGCCGCGCACGCCGATGTCATCCACCCCCGGACCGACGACGAAGAGTCCCTCGCGCGCGCACTCCGCGACGCCGATGGTATCCTCGTCTGGAGTCCCGCGAAGCTCCCCGCACGCCTGATCGACGCCGCCCCGCGACTCCGCGTCATCGGCACCCCGGGTTCGGGGTCGACCCGATAGACGTGGCGGCTGCCACCCGCCGCGGCATCCCCGTCGTGCACACCCAGGGCGTGTCGCCGCACGGGGTCGCGGAGTATGCCCTTGCGGCGATGGTGACAGCCCACCGCGACATCGTCGGCATGCACACGGCCCTCCTGTCCGGCGCCGTGCCCTGGCGCACGCGCCCGCAGGATTTCGCGGCGACGGAACTGACCGGCACGGCCATCGGTGTGGTCGGGTACGGCCATATCGGGCAGCGGGTCGCCCGTATGGCCTCGGCCGCGTACGAGGCGGACGTGCTCGTCTTCGACCCCCACCTCGGCGACCCGTCGTCGCTCCCGGGTCCCGTCGAGGTCGTGGGCTCGCTCAACGAACTGTGCGAGCGCAGTCTCTCTGTCACGCTGCACTGCCCCCTCACCGACGCCACCCGGGGCATGATCGGCGCGCGTCAACTCGAGCTGCTCGGGCCGGACGGGGTGCTGGTCAACGCCGCGAGAGGCGGCATCGTGGATACGCCTTCCCTCTGTGCGGCACTGCGCGCCGGCACGCTCAAGGGGGCCGTCGTCGACGTCTTCGACGGGGAACCCCCCTCGGCATCGATGCTCGCCGAACTCGCCGCCACGCCGAGGCTCGTGGTCACCCCGCACGTGGCGGGCGTCACGCACCAGGGGAACGAGCGCATCTCGCTCTCGGTGGTGGAGGACGTGCTCGCCGCTCTCCGAGGCGAGCGGCCACGGGTCCTGGCCAACCGTGAGGTCCTCGGCTGACCGCAGCGCACGTGTGGGCGAGCGTATGCGGACGGTCGGGGTGCGTATCGCTGGGTGGGGCCGGCGCGATGCCGGCCCCACCGTCGCTCACGCCCGGTCGGCGGCCTCCGCCGCGCCGGCCCACAGCTCGCCGAGCGCGCCGGATAGCAGCGGCGTGTCGACCCATGCGAGCATCGCGAACCCCTGCTCCTTCAGCGTACGCAGCTGCGCGACGCGCGCTTCCCGGCTCACGGCGACGGACGCGGTCGCCGTCGTGAAGGAGATGACATCGTTCTTCCTCGCGGCATCAAGCCCCCGCTGTACGGAGTCGACCACCTGCGGGTCGGACACCTGGAGGGGGATGCCGAGATCCTGCGAGAGGTCGCCGACACCGATCCAGATGACATCCAGCCCGGGCACGCTGGCGATCTCCTCGAGGTTGGACATCGCGATGCGGTCCTCGACGATGACCATGACGATGATCTCCTCGTTGGCGGTGGTCCAGTACTCGTCCCATCCGGCTCCCGAGTACTCCGCGGCACGGACATAGGGCGACATCGCACGCACGCCGACGGGCGCGTAGCGCGCATACGACACGGCGCGCTCGGCATCCTCGCGGGTGCGCACGTGGGGCACGCAGATGCCGATCGCTCCGTGGTCGAGGACGGCCGCGATGTCGTCCACATTGTTGCCGGGCACGCGGACGATGACCGGCGTCTTCGCGATCTCCGCCGCCCGGATGATCTCGGCGGCCGAGATCGTGTCTACGCGCTCGCCGTGCTCCAGATCGGCGATGAGGTAATCGACACCGGCGAGGGCGGCCGCCTCGGCCACCTGCGCGCTGGCCGACCCGACGAAGACTCCGAGCTTGAGCTCGCCGTCCTTCATGGCACGCTTGAGACCGCGGGTGGGGTGGAATGGCATGGTCATGCTCCTGTCGTTCGGGGAGGACGTGCGGGACGATCCCGCAGTGTCAAGTGGGGAGGGGGCTGGTCCGCGAGATCGCGTCCAGCTTCTCGAGGGCCTCGCTCCAGGAGGCTCCCGATGAGATGAGGGATGAGCTGAGCAGGCCCTGCGCCGGTCGGCCGATGGCGAGCGCCCCGACGAGGCGGTCACCGGTGCGATACCACGCGAGACCGTCATGGTCGCGGATGCTTCCTGCCACTACCTCGACGTCGGCGCCTGTGGTGACGCCGGCGAGCTGGATGCGCACGCCGTACTGGTCGGACCAGACGTAGTTCGCACCGGAGAACGGCGTCGTGGTGCCGCGCATCAGATTGCGCGCGGCCGCCGTGGCCTGCTGGGAGGCATTGGTCCAGTGCTCGACGCGCATCCGCCGTCCGAACAGGGGGTTCGGCCAGTTCGCGATGTCACCGACGGCGTAGACGCCTGGCGGGCCGGCGGCGAGGCTCTCATCGACGACCACACCGTTGTCGAGGGTGAGACCCGAGCCCTCCAGCCATGCGGTGTTCGGCGTGACCCCCACGCCTGCGATCACGAGGTCCGTCTGCAGCCTCGAGTCATCCGTGAGACGCAGCGTTCCGGGCGCTGCCACTCCGGCGACAGTGACCCCCAGCCGCAGATCTGTTCCGTTGCCGCGGTGCAGATCCATAATGGCATCGGCCATTTCGGGACCGAGCGAGCGAGCGAGCGGCGTGCGCTCCAGCTCGAGCACCGTCACCTCGATGCCGCGCGAACGGGCCCCGGCCGCGAGCTCGGAGCCGATGAAGCCTGCTCCGATGACGGTCAGGTGACGCGCCCCGGCGAGTCGCTCGCGGATCGCTATGGCATCGTCGATGCCACGGAGCGCGAGCGGGTCGTGAGGTGCGTGACCCCATCCCCCGAGTCGTCGAGCGGCGACCCCCGTCGCGATGATCAACCCGTCGTAGGGGATGGAGTCGGCTCCGACGAGCACCCGGCGCGCGTCGAGATCGAGACCGGTGGCGGCGTGTCCGAGGCAAAGGTCGATCTGCAGGTCGCCGTACTTCTCCATCGGGCGCAGCAGCGTGCCGCGGGGGTCCGCGTCGCTGCTGACGACGTCCTTCGACAACGCCGGCCGATCGTACGCGGGATACGCCTCCTCGCCCAGCAGGACGATCTCACCGTCGAAGCGCTCCCGGCGAAGCGTCTCGGCCGCACGAAGTCCGGCAATCCCCGCCCCGACGACGACGACCCGGCGGAGTCCGGCGATGCCCTCGCTCATCGCGCTCGCCGGAAGGACAGGACGACGAACTCGTCATCGATCTCGAGCGGCATGACCTGGGCGGTGTAGGGCCCGGCGACGCGGTGGTTGACGGCGTCGACGTATCCGCCTTCCGTCTCGACGGCGACCGCCTCGGCCGCCTCGATCTCCTCGGCCACGCGACCGCCGCTCTCCACGCCCACCTGGAATGCGCGAGCGGGCGGGTATCTGTTCGGATCCGTGTTCACCGCGGGGTCATACCACGACTCGCCGGTCTTGATGTCGAACTCCCACCCGTGCCACGGGCACACGATGAACTTCTTTGTCTCATCGAGCCGCACGTCGCCGGGACGGCTGGATTCGACGAGGCCGAGCACGTCGCCCTTGCATAGCTCCCCGCCGCGGTGGGGGCAGTAGTTGAGGATGGCGTGGAACTGGCCGTCTACCCGAAAGATGCCGATCTCCTTGCCGTCGACCTCGACGATGATGCGTGAGCCCTCGGGGATGTCCTTCGTTCGCGCCACGATGTACTTGCCGTCGCGGCGCCGGGTCGCCGGCGGCCTCTCGAGGGTCATCGTGTGCCGCCGTCGAGCCGGTACCACTCGCGTGCGTTGCCCGACATCACCTTGCCGCGAACGCCCTCCGGGAGGGCGCCTAACAGCACCGCAAGGTCGTCGCCGTGATCGTGCGGATAGTCGCTCGCGTACATCAGGATCTCCTCCGAGCGCAGCCATCCGATCACCTTCGCCAGGTCTTCGGGATCGGACGCCGCCAGGGGCGCCGTGCTGAAGCGCACATGGTCGCGGAGGACTTCGAAGGGCCGGCGATCGAGCCACGGCACCTCCCGGCGGATACCCTTCCAATTGCGGTCCAGGTCCCACATCCAGGCAGGAACCCACGTGAATCCGCTTTCGAGAAACGACAGGCGCAGATCGGGGAACCGCTGGAAGAGACCCTCTCCGAGGATGCTGATGATCTGGGCCTGGAAGATCTGCACCTCGGCGGAGTACTCCTCGGCCACCCAGGAGGGGAAGCCCGACGGCGTCGGGGCGAGTCCCTCGTTGCTCCCGCCGAAGTGGATGCCGCCCACGATGCCGCTGCGTTCGAGCGCCTCGAACACCGGCCAGAAGACCCGCTTGCCGTAGAGCCGCCCGCTCCGGGCGGGAAGGATCGCCTGGACGAAGCCGGAGTGCGAACCCATGCGGTCGATCTCCGCCGCCATCGCGGCGGGATCATTCGGGCCGGGCAGTACCAGGGAGGCGCGGAGTCGGGGCTCAGGCTCGAGCCAGTGCTCGACGAGCCAGTCGTTGACCGCCCGGGCGAGGGCGACCGAGAAGTCGGGCGGACCCCCGTCGATCGGGAAGAGGCAGGTGAGGATCGCGACATCCGCGCCGCCTGCATCGAGCACGTCGCGCTGGATCATCGCCAGGTCACTGGCGGGGGGCCGCCCGTCCTGGGGGCGCCAGTCCGCGCGTGCGGCGAGGCGCATGTTCGGCGGATACGTCGCGGCGAGCGAGGGCCCGTACCACTGCTGCTCTGTGATGTGCTGCACCCAGACTGGATCGAGGTACGGCAACAGCACACTCGCATCGGGCACCGTCGCGTGCACATCCACGTCGACGGTGGGTCCCGTCCAGTTTCGCCGGACGCCGGTCGGCGCCGTCTTCGCAATCGTCATGCGGCGGCCCTCCCCGGGAGCTCGAGCTGGTACAGGGCGTGCGCATTGGTCTCAAGGATCCGCCGTTTCACGAGCGGGTCGAGGCCGCGGGGGAGGCTCTCGAACGGGGAGTCCATGTCCCAGTGCGGGTAGTCGCTCGAGAACATCAGCCGGTCGCCGAAGCCCTCCTTCGAGAAGAGCCCGTACACCTCGTCGAACTGCTCGGGGTACTCGGGGTCGAACGCGGGCTGGGTCGTGAACCAGAAGTGGTCTCTGAAGTACTCCGACGGCTTGCGCTGCAAATGGCCGACCTCTTCGCGCATCGTCTCGTACGCTGCATCCATCCGCCACGCCAACGGCACCGCCCAGCTCCACTGCAGCTCGATCAGGACGATCTTGAGGGTCGGGAACCGGTCGAAGACCCCATTGAAGATCATGGATGAGACGAGGCCCTGCGCGTATGAGGACAGAGATGTGCGCGC
The DNA here is from genome assembly GCF_024623505.1 of Microbacterium sp. zg.B48. Lineage (NCBI taxonomy): Bacteria > Bacillati > Actinomycetota > Actinomycetes > Micrococcales > Microbacteriaceae > Microbacterium > Microbacterium sp. zg.B48. The sequence continues at coordinate 102,187 of NZ_JANJFE010000016.1, read as the reverse complement.
CTCGAAGTAAAATGTCCACTCCCCCACCCCGGAACGCAGGCTGCTCACGCCGTGCACGTGGATGGCGACGGGAAGATCCCGATCGACGGCAGCCTGGTAGATCGGCCAGTACATGGGATCCCCTGCGGGCCGCTCGAGGTGCGTGTCCATGAGCACCTGGACGTATCGATCGCTCGACCCCGCCACCCGATGCACCTCACCGGCGGACCAGTCCGGTGCGGTGTGCAGCGTGTTGATGGAGGCGAACCAGCGAGGGTCGGAGGCGAGCCATTCGGCGGCGTTGTAGTCGTTCAGCGCTCGCGTCCGCTCGATCTGGAGGTCGAGGGGGTGGCGACCGGTCGTGCCCTTGATGTGGCTGATGATCGCCGCATCCATGCCGTATTCGTCGAGCAGCTGGAAGCGGGCGAAGTCGGGATCGCTCCCGCCCATTCCGCCACCGGGGGGAACACTGTCGAGGCGATTGGCATTCGGCCTCGCGGTCAGGCGGACGGGAGACGCGGACGACGCCCCACGACCCCAGCCGACGAGCGATGCGTAGTCCCGCCAGCGCTGCGACATGTACGCCGTCAGCGCAGACGCCGGCGGATTATTGTGCACGTCCGTGTCGATGACCAGGAAGTCCTCGAATCCGGCCGGACGGCCCTTTGCGAGATACGTTGCGCCTCCGATGGGCATGTCAGTTCTCCTCTCCCGCCGCGCGGGTGATCGCGAGCACGGGGCAGTCGTCCATGGCACGACGGGCGAGATTCTCCTTGCCCTGGGGAACGACGCCGTCGGCCAGCAGTACGGCGTAGCCCCACTCGTCGAGTTCGAAGACCTCGGGGAGGTGACGCGCACATGCGCCGAATCCTTCGCACAGCTCCGCGTTCAGTGTGAGTTTCATGTCGCCCTCGTAGATCGGGCCGCCTTGTCGACGACCCTGTCAGACAGTCTCATTCTGTGGCGAGACTTATGTGATGTCAATGCTTTTACGTGCAGTATGTAAAGTGCAACCAGGTGTATACGCAACCGACTAACTGGGATCGAGGTCGCGGTAGGCGGACCTCTTAGTCCCTGTGGGCGGTGCGAAGCGCCGGTAGTCGTACGGCCCGGGGCTCAGGTATCCGCCGTCGACCGCGAGCGTGTGTCCCGTCACCATCGCCGCCATATCGGAGAGCAAGAAGATGGCGCCATTGGCCACATCCGCGTCAATCCCGCCCATCCGGTCGTCCACGTCGGCGATGGCGCGCACTAGCTCGTCGTCATCGAGCACGTTGGCGGTGACGGCGAATGCATCCCCTCCGCGGTCTCGGATCCGGGCCGCCACCGGCTCGACGCGCAGAGGGTCGAAGTCGAGCGCGGCCACCCTGGCACCCGCCGCGCTCGCCACTTCGCAGCACGCCTCACCCATCCCGGGACCGGCACCGATGACGAGGACGGATTGGCCCGTCAGGCCCAATAGCGAGTCGACCATGTCGGTCCGCACCTCCACACGGTGACTGTCTTGTGCGCGGTGCGGCTGCCGTCGCGCCATAATCACCGCTTGCATGTTGCATATTACACGGGGCATTTAAGATTCGCCCCCTTTTCATATTGCATGTAGATCTTGAAACTGGAATCACTCTTGAGTAACCTAAGCGGAGGCTCCCGCACGGGGAGCAGTTCCACGGCAGCAACAGGTGTGTTTTGACGACGACGTCGCAGTACCGAACCCGGACGCCGACGTCTTTACGCCGCCCACTCCACGACATGCAACCCGCGACGAGCCACCGCCGCACCGGCCGAGCCATAAGGAGAATCGCGTGACGATCAACGACGACATCCGCATCTACCACGCCAATGCGGAGAAGCACCATCTCAAGTTCCCCGAGGGCACCGAGTTCCCGGAGCTCTACGAGCTCACCGAGGAGGAGTCCCTCATCCCGGTGTCGGAGTACACGTCTCAGGAGTTCCTGCAGCAGGAGCTGGAGAAGGTCTGGTACCGCAGCTGGCAGGTCGCGTGCCGCCAGGAGGAAGTGCCGAACACCGGCGACTACTTCGAGTACAACATCGGAACGCAGTCGTTCCTTGTGGTGCGCGGCGAGGATCACGTCATCCGGGCATTCCATAATTCCTGCCGTCACCGCGGCACCCTCCTCAAGCTCGGCACGGGCAACGCGACGAACCTCACCTGCTCGTTCCATGCCTGGTGCTTCTCACTCAAAGGGGAGCTCGTCGACATCCCCGACCGCCACCTCTTCCCCGGCGTGACCAATGAGGCGTACAGCCTTCGCGAGGTCGGCTGCGACCTCTGGGCGGGATTCGTCTTCATCCACCCCGACCCCGAACGGGCCGCGGCGCAGCCGCTCCGAGAGTTCCTGGGTCGCGTCGCCGTAGACGTCGACGTCTACCACATGGAGAGCTATCGGGCGACGATGCAGGCGAGCATCGAACTCAAGTGCAACTGGAAAGCCGCCATCGAAGCGTTCATCGAGGCCTACCACGTCTCGTTCACGCATCCGCAGATTCTGGCGTACCTCGATGATGTGAACACCGTGCTGGAGGTGTTCGGCGACCACAGCAGGATGATCGTCCCCTACGGCGTCCCCTGCATGCGCCTCGAACACGTCGACGAGGCCGAGATCTACGAGTCGTACTTCAACAAGTCGGCGACATCCTTCCGGCACAAGTCGGCCGCAGGGCTGCCCGACCATCTCTTCGACGAGCACGGCGAGTGGATGCTCGACGAGCCCATCCGCGACTACATGATCGAGCACCACGCGACTCTCGGCCGAGAGAGCGGGCACGACTACTCCGAACTGACCCGCGAGCAGCTGGTGGACGATTACGACTATCACATCTTCCCCGGCTTCAAGTTCAATTCGCACGCCGGCGCCGCACTCGCGTTCCGTTCGCGCCCGCACCCCACCGACCCCGACCGCTGCATCTTCGATGTGTACAAGCTGGTCTGGCCGAATGAGAACGAGTCGATCCCCGAGCCCGCCCCGTGGATGAACGTCGACATCTCCCAGCAGAGCATGGGCCTCGTGCTCGACCAGGACTTCGGCAACCTCGAGAAAGTGCAGCGAGGGATGCACGATTCCACCCTCGATCACGTCACCTTCGGCGCGCCCGAGGTGCGGATCGCCAACTTCCACAAGGTCATACACCGGATGATCGCCGAGGACTGACAGACCGTCGGCGAGCGCCTGCGCACCGGCATGACACCCTACGAAGGAGCCCGATGAGCACCCCCACGACGGTTGCGCCCGCGGATCAGATCGACGCCACCTCGGTGGAGCAGCTCTTCCGCGTCGCGCTGAAGATCGCCCACTGCGACGAGCGGATGCAGAAGGAAGTCAAGGCGGGCGGCATCAAGGCCGCCACATACCCGGTGCGGGGTCTTGAGGGAGTCTGCGCCGCGATCGGCCTGGCTCTGGAGCCGACCGACTATCTCGTCTCCACCTACCGCAACCTCGGGGACGCGATCGCCAAGGGGATGCCGCTCGGCGCCGCCATAGCGGAGATCAGCGGGCGCGAGACCGGGGTGGCGAAGGGCAAGGGCGGCGCCATGCACCTCGCGGATGTCGCGGTCGGGCTCATGACGACGACCGGGATCGTCGGGGCGGGTCTGCCCATCGCCAACGGACTCGCACTGGCGTCTCAAATGTCGAGTGACGGGCGCGTGACCGTGGTCACCTTCGGCGACGGAGCCACCTCCATCGGGGCCTTCCACGAGGCCCTCAACCTGGCCGCCCTCTGGAAGCTGCCGATCGTGTTCGTCTGCCAGAACAACGGATGGGCGGAGCACACGCCCGTCGACGAGTACATGGCCCAGACCGACATCATCGCGAAGGCGCGCAGCTACGGCATCGATGCCGAGCGGGTGGACGGCTTCGATGCCGTCGCGACGCTGGAGACGCTGGGGCGCGCCGTTTCGGCCGCCCGCATAGGGGCAGGCCCCCGCTTCGTCGAGGCGATGACGTACCGCCTCGCCGGTCATACAAGCACGACCGACTTCTCGTATATGGACAAGGACGTGCTTGCACGTCATCGCGCCGACGACGCCGTCGTGCGGCTGCGTGCGCGCCTGGCGGAAACGGCGTTCGACGCGGACGCCGCCGAGGCGGATGTCCTCGCGGAGATCGACGCGGCCTTCGCGTTCGCCGCCTCCAGTCCCTACCCCGACCAGCGCGAGGCGCACACCGACGCCTATGCCCTCGCCACGAGCGCCCCGGAGGCCCGCCGATGAGCACCGTCGCCACACAGACCCGCACCATCTCGATGGCCGTCGCCATCAACGAGGCCCTTGACGTGGCTCTCGGCACCGATGAGAAGGTCTTCCTCATCGGCGAGGACATCGCCGACCCCGCAGGCGGTGTCTTCAAGGTCACCAAGGGTCTTTCGAGCCGTCACGGCACCGACCGCGTCCGCGCCACTCCGATCGCGGAGCAGGCGATCATCGGCGCGGCGATCGGCGCCTCGATGGTGGGCTACCGTCCCGTCGCCGAGATCATGTTCTTCGACTTCGTCACGGTCGCGATGGATCAGATCGTCAACCACGCCGCGAAGCTGCGCTACATGAGCGGCGGGCACACCACGAGCCCGATCACCGTGCTCACCACGGTCGGTTCTTCGCGGTTCGGCGCGCAGCACGCGCAGACCCTCGAGGCATGGTTCATGCACACGCCCGGGATGACCGTCGCGTATCCCTCGACACCCGCCGACGCACGCGGTCTCATGCTCTCCAGCGTCTTCAGCGACGATCCCGTGCTGTTCATCGCGCACAGCGAGATGCTCTTCAGCTCCAAGGGCGACGCTCCCGAGGGCGACGTGCGCATCCCGCTGGGCGTCGCAGACATCAAACGCGCGGGCGACGACGTCACCATCGTCACCTACGGCACCCAGGTCGCCGCGTCGCTCGCCGCCGCCGCCGAGCTGGCCGCCGAGGGCATCGACGTCGAGGTCATCGACCTGCGAACGCTGCTGCCGCTCGACCTGCCCACCGTGCTCGAATCCGTGGGCAAGACCCGGCGCGTCATCATCACGCATCAGGCCACGAAGTTCATGGGACCCGGCGCCGAGATCGCGACCCTTATCACCGAGCGCATCGGCAAGGACCTCGCAGCGCCGGTCCTGCGCCTGGGTGCCGACTACGTTCCGGTGCCGTTCTCGTCGTCGCTCTCGGTCGTGCCGACGGCGAAGGACATCGCAGCGGCGGCGCGCGCGCTGGTCGCGGAGTGAGCTCCGAAGCGTCACTGGGCTACCTCGTCCGCGAGTTCGGCGACGAGGAGGTCATGTCCTGGGGGCAGCTCCCCGACCTGGCGCTCGGCGACCACGAGGTGGCGATCGACGTGGCATACGCCGGCGTCAACTTCCTGGACGTGCACCAGCGGACGGGGAAGTACCCGCGACCGCTCCCCTTCATCCCCGGCAACGAGGGCTCGGGGCGAGTCGCTGCCGTGGGGGACGGGGTCGTCGGTCTCGTCCCCGGCGACCGGGTCGCATTCGCCATGCACGGCCAGGGTAGCTACGCCCAGCGCGTGCATGTACGGGCCGATCGCGTCGCCGCCGTCCCCGATGTTGTCGGGCTGTCAGATGCGGCGGGGTCGATCCTGCAGGGAGTGACCGCGCTGTGCCTGGTTGAGGAGGAGGCACGCGTCGCGCCCGGCCAGACGGTGCTGGTGCACTCGGCGTCGGGGGGCGCCGGGGCATCCATCGTGCAGGTCGCCCGCCACGCGGGCGCGGCCGTCCTGGCTCTGGTGTCTTCGGAGCAGAAGCGGCAGCTCGCACTCGACGCCGGCGCACGCGAGGTCGCGCTCTACTCGGATGCCGCCGAGTACTCCACCTGGGTCGCCGACCTCACCGGCGGGGCCGGCGCCTCCGCCGTCTTCGATGCAGTGGGCGGCGACCTCGTGCTCGAGGACATCCGCTCCCTCGGCCCCCGGGGCAAGGTGGTCCTGTACGGTCAGACCTCCGGACCGTTCACGCCGGTGCCGCCCGGCCTCCTGGCCGCCCGCTCCCTCTCGGTCGTCTACTCGAGGATCAGCGCCTACATCGCCGAGCCGGGCGAGTTCGCCCGCCTGGCCCACCGTCTGTTCGAGCTAATGGGCGCCGGAGCGTTCGCTCCCTCGAACCTCACGGTGCGGGAGGCGGCCGATGCGGCGCAAGCGCACCGCGCGCTGACGAGTCGCGCCTCCCTGGGCAAGACCGTCCTGCGCGTCGAGGCCGACAGCCTGCGAGCCGACTGAGGCTCAGGCGATCTCAGCGAAGAAGCCCGAGGACGGGTCATCGAGCCGGCGCGCCGGTCGCGGGTAATTGACGTGCCCCGGCCACTCCGAACCAGGCAGCGACTCTCGCGACCAGTCCATGACGACCGTGCGGTCCGCGATGAGCCACGAACCGTCGCGACGCTCGAAGATGTCGAGGTAGCGGCCGCCGATGAAGCCCAGCAGGTTCTCGCCGCTCGCAGCCGTATAGGGCTGGATCGCGAGGAAGTAGCTCTCCACGCGCGCGCGATCGCCGTCGAACTCGAAGAGCACATTCGTGATGTGATGCTGCCCGTGGAGCACGGCGGCGTCCATCTTCTCCACGATGTACTCGGCGAAGTCCTCGGAGACGCCGTTGAACCCGCCGTGGTGCTCGGTCGCGCCGGGGTGGTAGACGGCTTTGAGCGACGGGATGTCGCCGCGGTCGACGGCTCGGCAGTAGCGGTTGAGGACCTCGGTGATCTCGGCTCGTGAAATAAATTCGTCGATCTGAAGTGCCATGTTCTGTCTCCTTCGAATCAGATAGAGCGCGCCAGCAGGGTCGCCTGCTGGATCGCATCCAGGATCGTGTGGCTGCCCGTCGCGTCGCCGATGACGTGGACGGGGAACGGGGCGTCCAGGAGCTCGTCGGCGTTCTCCCGGTTCGGCGTATTGTGGCCGACGAGCACGACCGCCTCGGCGGGAACGACACGACGGCCGATTCCCATGAGGGAGAGTTCGACGCTCCCCGGGAGGACCTCGCTGATCGTGGCGTTGGGCACGAACTCCAGACCGGAGTCGAACAGACGCTCGAGCGCCGCGAACACGGCCGACGGAGTGTGATCCACGGTCGCTCCGATGCGCTCGTGCCGGGAGGCGAACACCACCTGCACCCCCTTCTCCACCAGCTTCTCCGCGACCGATATGGCATCGTACGCGCCGATGTCGTCGTAGATCAGCGCGGTGGAGAACTCCCGCCGACCGCCCCCGAAACCGAGCGCCTGCCAGGGATTGATGACATGCGGGAGCGTGATCCCCGGCGCGTCCACGGCCGGGCGCATCGCCTGGAACCCGTCCTCGCGGGGCGTGGAGCCCGTGGCGAGGATCACCACGTCGGGGTGCGCGTCCTTGATGACGTCGGGATCGACCGGGCTGTTGAGCCGGACAACGACGCCGAGCCGACGGACCTCGGTCTCGAGCCAGGCGGTGATGGCGCCGATGTCCGCCCGGTAGGGCGCGGCCGAGGCGATCGCCACCTGACCCCCGAGCGAGCGGTTCATCTCGTGCAGCTCCACGACGTGTCCACGGAGCGCCAGCGTGCGGGCGGCCTCGAGACCCGCAGGTCCGCCGCCCACGACGAGCACGCGCTGGGGATCCGCGACCCGGTCGGTCGGGTCCATGGTGCGCGTGGACTCCTGGGTCACCAGGGGGTTGACGACGCAGCTCATCCGGCCGAATGTGAAGAACTTGCCCAGGCAGCCCTGATTGATGCCGATGCAGGGGCGTATCTCGTTCGACCGCCCCTCCCTTGCCTTCTTCACGAGCTCCGGGTCTGCGATGAGCGGACGCACCATCGACACCATGTCGGCGATGCCGTCGGCGACGATGCGCTCCGCGTCGTCCAGGGTCATGATCCGACCCGTCACGATGGTGGGGATCGACATCGCCTGCGTCACGATGCCCGAAGCCGGCAGCTCGTACCCCAGCTCGGAGTCCATCGTCGCGAACATCTGCTGGAACCGGTAGTAGCCGCTGAACGACAGGTCGAGGAAGTCTATGGTCGGCTCCACGGCCTTGGCGATCGCCACCGTGTCCTGCGCCGTCAGACCGCCTTCCACCTGCTCGTCGGAGCTGAGACGCACGCCGAGCGCGAAGTCGTCGCCGACCTCCGCGCGGATGGCGGCGATGACCTCGCGGAGGAACCGCAGGCGGTTCTCCGGCGAGCCTCCGTACTCATCCTCACGATGGTTCGTCGCCGGCGAGAGGAACTGTCCGATGAGGTACCCGTGCGCGGCATGCAGTTCGATCCCGTCGATTCCGCCCTCTTTGACACGTCGCGCCGCCGAGGCGAACCCTCCGACCACCTCGTCGATCATGGTCTGGGTCATGGGACGCGGAACGACCCCGACCTGGGGGTTCGGGCGGTCGCTCGCCGACCAGGGCTGCTCGGGCGGGAAGAAGCGTGCCGGACCCGAATGCCAGAGCTGCTGGAAGAGTTTCATGCCGTACGGGCGCATGCGGTCCGCCAGGCGCCGGTAGCCATCGATCACACCGTCGCTCATAACGGGGATGGAAGTCGGCGACACGCGGTGCACACCGGCGATGCCGAGGATGGTCAGACCGACCTCGCCCTTCGCGCGCGCCTCGTGATAGGCGATGAGGTCGTCGGATTGGTCGACCCAGGGAAGGCCGACATTGTGAGCGGCGCGTGCGATCCGGTTGGGGATCGTCACGCCTCCGATGGTTAGGGGTTGGAAGATGCTGTCGTAAGCCACGCGGTGCGCCCTCCTCTCGTCGTCGAGTGCGGGTTAAGGGCTAGGTCCCATTCTGCAGGAGGCGGGGATAAGTGTCTACAGCATGTAACATGCAACACAGCGATGTAATAACGCCACGGAAGCGGAGATGCCCCGTGGACCGAATCGCCGCGATCCGCGCACGCGCGGATGCACTGCACTCGACGCAAGGGGCCGACGATGACCGTTGACGAGACACCCGTCCTGCTCACGCTGGAGGGAGACGTCCACACGATCACCCTGAACCGGCCGGAGCGACTGAACGCCATAGATCCGGCCACGCATGACCTCCTCGAGCGGACCCTGCGCGAGGCCGACGCCAGCGCGCAGTCGCGCGTGATCGTGATCACGGGGGCCGGGCGCGGATTCTGCGCAGGCGGGGATGTGAAGGGCATGGCGGGCAAGACGTCGTTCGGCGAATCGGCGCGCATGCGCGTGCTGTCCCCGGGCCGCCACCTGGTCGACACGCTGCTGCGCATGGAGAAGCCCGTGATCGCGAAAGTGAACGGCGCCGCCGCCGGTCTCGGCGCCACCATCGCGCTGCTCAGTGACATCGTGATCATGTCCGAGACCGCCAAGATCGGCGACCGGCACGTAAACGTCGGCCTCGTCGCCGGCGACGGCAGCGGTGTCATCTGGCCGCTGCTGATCGGTCCTTCGCGCGCGAAGCTCTTCCTGATGACCGGGCGGATGATCGAGGCTCGCGATGCAGAGCGGATGGGCCTGATCTGGCGCGCGGTGCACCCGGATACTCTCGACGATGAGGTCCGTTCCCTGGCCGAAGAGCTCGCCGCCCTCCCCCCGTACGCCGTGCAGGCCACGAAGTCGATGGTCAACAGGTCGCTGCAGGCCATGTCCGGGGTGATCCTCGACACGGGGCTCGCCTACGAGCACCTCTCCATGCACACGGCCGACCACCAGGAGGCCCTGGCGGCCTGGTCGCAGAAGCGCCCCGGCGTCTACGTGGGACACTGAGCGCGACATGACCGATTCCTTCACTGACGTGACTGACGCGCCCGACGTCGTCCGCACACTCCTGCACGCGCGAAGCATCGCGATCGTCGGTGCGTCCGACGATCCGAACAAGGCCTCCGGGCGCACGCTGCACTATCTGAAGAAGTACGGATACGCCGGCCGGATCTTTCCGGTCAATCCCAATCGCCCCGTCGTACAGGGCCTGCGCGCCTATGCCGGCATCGACGATCTGCCTGAGACGCCAGAACTGGCGGTCGTGGTCGTGCCGGCAGCGTCCGTGATCGACGCCGTCTCCGACCTCGGCCGACGGGGCACACCGGTCGCGATCGTTTTCGCCTCCGGATTCGCGGAGGCGGGACCCGACGGCACGCTCCAACAGGACGCTCTCGCGCGCGTAGCGCGAGAGACCGGCATCCGAGTCCTCGGTCCCAATTGCGTCGGCTCGGTGGGCGCCGCGTCCTCGGTGACCGCCGCCTTCATGAGCGGACTCGACCAGGACAGATTCGAGCTCGTGGACGACGGTGTGGCGTTCGTCACGCAGAGCGGCGCGATGGGCGCGTTCGTGCTGAGCATGGCGCAGTCATCCGGCGTCGGACTCGGGCGGTTCGTCAGCACCGGCAACGAAGCGGACATCACCCTGCCCGAGGTGATCGAGGGGCTCGTGGCCGACCCGAGCACGGCGGCGGTCCTTGGCTACATCGAGGGCGTGCGGGATCCCCGAGCCTTCCGTCGTGCGCTCGCGACGGCGCGCCGCCGCCGCGTCCCCACCGTCTTCATGAAGGTGGGACGCAGCGCGCACGGCGCCGCGACCGCGCAGTCCCACACGGGCGCACTGGTCGGCTCCGACGCCGTCTACGACGGTCTGTTCGCCCAATACGGCGTCTATCGGGCCGATGATCTGAGCACTCTGATGGATCTTGGGCGGATCTTCGCCATGCGACGTCTCGCGGCAGGACCACGGCTGTCGATCGTGACCCTGTCGGGCGGCGCGGGTGTGCTGATGACCGATGCCGCCGAGGAACTCGGCCTCGACGTCTCTCCCTGGTCCGGCCCGTCGCAGCAGCGTGCGGCCGAGGCCCTCCCGTCGTTCGCGTCGGTCGTGAATCCGATCGACGTGACCGGCGCGATGATCGCCGAGCCGCAGATTCTGCGGGACGCTCTGGAGATCGCCCTCGACTCTCCCGACACCGACGTCGCCGTGGTGATGATCGGCAACCTCGATCGCGAGGAGTCGGTGGTCGTCGACCACATCCGCGCGGCCGCTGCGACAAGCGACAAACCCCTCGTCGTCGTGTGGGTCGGCGGATCGGGGCACCCCATCGCGACGCTCTCCCGCGAGCACATCCCCACCTTCGACGAGCCGCTTCGGGCCATGCGCGCCATCGCCACCCTCGTGGACTGGTCGGCCGTCGCCGGCCAAGGCACCGGACTGCGCCGTGGAACGGGCGCTTCGACGCAAGAACCGGCGGACGCCGGCGACCACCGCGTCGAAGGCTCGAATCCAACCCTCGACGAAGTCGCGGCGAAGAGCATTCTCGCCGAATTCGGCCTGCCGATCGTCGAGGAGACCGAGGTGGCTGACGCCGACGGCGCGGTCGATGCCGCGGTCGCCACGGGATTCCCCGTGGTCGTCAAGCTGCTCTCCGAGGAGGTCCAGCACAAGTCCGAGCACGGCTTCGTGGCGGTGGGCCTGGGCGACGTGTCCTCCGTACGGGAGGCCGCGGATCGGATCACCTCCGGTGCGGTCGCCATGGGCATCGGCGATCGGCGTCTCGTCGTTCAGCGCATGGTGCGATCGGAGACCGAACTGCTTCTCGGAATGCGGCGCGACGCGGCCTTCGGGCCCGTGATCGCCCTCGGGATCGGAGGCGTGCTCACCGAGCTCGCCGCCGACGTGCAGGTGCGGCTGCCACCGCTGAGCGCCTCCGATGCAGAGTCGATGATCGACTCACTGCGCAACACCCGCGTGCTGCACGGCTTCCGCGGTCGCGCTCCGGCCGACAGATCGCTGCTGGTCAAGGCCATCCTGGACTTCTCCCGGCTCCTCGAGGACACCGGCGACCGGTTCGACTCGATCGAGGTCAATCCGCTTCTGATCGACGAGCATGGCGCCCCCATCGCCGTCGACGCACTCATGATCGAGGCCGCCGACCCCTCATGAGACGCCAGCGGCCACGGTCATTCGATCGTCGTGAGTGCCTGACTGACGCTCGCGAGGGCGTGCACGATGTGGCCGCGATCCAGGCCGCCGTAGCGATATCGGCCCGACGCCCACTCCTCCGACACCGACATCGCGAGCTGCAGATACGCGCGCGCGGCGAGCTCGTCCTCCGCGTGTCGGACGTCGTCGACCGCCACGGGTCCTCGTTCGATGCGACGGATGACACGGTGGATGTAGTCGCGCACGAACTCGGCGCGCACCCCCCGCGCGGAGTCAGGACCTTCACCGGACCAGACGTAGAGGAGTCGGGCGGGCTCCGGATTGTCCTCAGCCCACTTCCACACCAGCTCGACTGCCCCCGCCATGCTGAACGCCGCGGGATCGCGATCCTCCGCGCCGCGCGTCAGCGCGAGATGCCGTTCGGCCACGAGGGCCACCGCCTCGGTGAAGAGCGCCTCCTTCGAGGGGAAGTGGTAGTAGATCGCTGCGGGGGTCACCATGGCGGCGCGAGCCACAAGGGCGATCGGTACCGCGGGTCCCTCGGCGCCGAAGACGGAGATGGCGGCCTCGACTATCTGCGCCCGCCGGGACGGGCGGTGCGCGGCTCGGACGGCAGGCTCGGGCGGCACTCAGCCCACTTCCTCCGCCGGACGGCGGCGGACGCTTCGGCGATGCACGACGGCGTCGCCGTTCAGCCTGGTCTGACACGCGAGCCGATCGCGCGGGTCCTCCACGCCGTGGGCCCAGCGCAGCCGCTGCAGTGTGGCGCGCTCGGCGAACTCCATGTGCGAGAGGTTATCGGACCCCTCGAGTACGGTCATGCAGCACCGCGAGCAGTCGGCGCGTCCCCCGCACACGGTAGGCCAGATGTATCCATTCCGGGCGGCAGCGGCGAACACGGTCTCGCCCGCCTCCACCGGGAACTCCACGTTGCTGCCTTCCACCGTGATCGTGGCGAACTTGGTGGCAGCCTCACGCTCGACGGCAATCGGAGGGGTCTGATCGGTCATCTGCTGCGCACTCCTTCGACGGTGAATGGATGCATGACGCGCTATCCAGGTTACTGGAGTCGAACTATAGTAACAAGGTTGGCCACGCCGCAGCGGCGAGGCGACCCCTGCGGATGAAAGGCCGATGCGGGAATGCACGCGATGATCCAACGCTCAGCCGGCGGGCCGCAGACGCTCTTGTGGACGAGATGCCGACGCCCGCGCCGCTGCCCGGCGAGGTGCGCATCGGGGTCGCGGCAACGGCCTACAACCGTGTTGACAGCGCCCAGCGCGAACGGGGCTAACTCTAAAACTGATGGAGGTTGTTGACAGTTGGGTCTTCCGATTGAGAGGAAGATCCCATGTCACAACGAGAGCTCGAGCGTCGGGCGAACCACAAGCTGGCGGTGCTGCGGCACGTCGAGGAGATCAGCGGGAACGTCGCGGCGACCTGCCGCTACTACGGCATCAGCCGGCAGGTCTACTACAAGTGGCGAAGACGCTACGAGGAGGAAGGCGTCGAGGGGCTGAAGGACCGCTCGAGCATTCCGCATCATCAGCCGCGAAAGACTGATCCTCAGGTGGTCGAGAAGATCCTCTGGCTACGCCAGCAGTATCACTTCGGTCCGCACAAGATCTCGATGTATCTCAGCCGGTATCACGACATCACCGTCAGCCCCTCGGGGATCTGGCGCATCCTGAACAAGCTCGGTCTCAGCCGCCTGCCCGCGTCGCAACGATACAAACGCACTCAGACCCGGTGGAAGCGGTACGAGAAGCAGCGTCCCGGCCACCAGCTGCAGGTCGATGTGAAGTTCATCGAGCCGCTCGGCCAGGTCGGGCGGAAGAAGCGCTACTACCAATACACCGCGATCGATGACTGCACACGGTTGCGGGTACTCCGCGCATACCCGCGCAACGATCAGAAGACCGCGATCCAGTTCATCGACCACGCCCTGTCTAAGCTGCCGTTCCAGGTCGAGAAGGTGCAGACGGACAACGGACAGGAGTTCGGGCAAGCGTTCCACTGGCACCTGCTGGACAAGGGCATCGGCCACGTGAAGATCCGACCTCGGACACCGCGACTCAATGGAAAGGTGGAGAGGTCGCATCGGATCGACTCCGAAGAGTTCTACCGACTCCTCGAAGGCGAGGTCATCGACGACGCCAACCTCTTCGCCGAACGCCTTCAACAATGGGAAGACCACTACAACTACGATCGACCACACGGCGGCCTCGCCGGCCAAACGCCATACGAGCGGCTCCTGTAGAAAGCACGAGACCCACTGTCATAGGCCTCCATCAGTTGCACAGCTAACCCTCCCCCGCCGGGCGCGTCGTCGGTCATCGGACTCGAGCGCTCCGGTGTCGTCGACGCCGTCGGAGCCAACGTCGTGCGCCGCCAGGTGGGCGACTCGGTGTGCGCCCTGCTGAGCGGCGGCGGCTACGCCGAGTACTGCTGCGTGCCCGAGGAACTGGTCATGCCCATCCCAGACGGCGTCGGTCTCATCGCCGCGGCGTGTCTGCCCGAGGCCGCCTGCACGGCGTGGTCGAATCTGAGTCTCGCGCGGCCGTCACCTCACGGTCGGCGGATCCTGGTGCATGGTGGCAGCGGAGGCAGCGGGTCCATGGCCATCCAGGTCGCCCGGATGCTGGGCTACCGCGGCGCGAGCCCGGCGGGCACCGCCGACGGACTCGCCTGGTGCCGCGCCCTCGGCGCCGACGAGGTCATCGACCACCGCGCCGGCGATGTGCCCGAGCGCGTCCTAGAGTGGAGCGAAGGCGCCGCCGCCGACCTCATCCTCGACCTGCTCGGCGCGGCCGGCCTCGGGGCGAACCTCGCGTCGCTCACCCCCGATTGACATCTCGTGGTCATCGGGGTCCAGCACGGGACGACGGCACAGCTCGACCTCATGGCGATCATGCGGCGTCGCGCCACGATCTCCGGCACGACGTTTCGGGCTCGGCCGCTCCATCGCCCCGGGTCGAAGGCAGACGTGGTTGCGGACACCGCCGCCACGCTCTGGCCGGGTTTCGCGGACGGGTCCTTGCGGCCGTGCGTCACGTCGATCGACCACCTCAGCGACGCGGCCGACGTCTACCGCCGCCACGATCAACCAGCGCACGCCCGGGCAAAACGGTCATGATCACCGATTTCGGGTGGCGATTCACCGGCGTCGAGGTAGCGGATCTCACAGCTCGAGCCTGAGAGACGGGGTCTTCGCGCGCGAGACGCAGATGAACATCACTTCGTTGAGCGCGCGCTCCTCGGCATCGAGGATCGAGTCCCGGTGGGCGGGGATCCCGGCGAGCACGCCCGTCTCGCAGGTGCCGCACGTCCCCTCCTGGCACGACGACGGGACGCGTATCCCGACCCGGCGCACGACCTCCAGGATCGACTCGTCCGCATGCACACGCAGCACACGGCCCGTGGAGGCGATCTCGACGTCGAAGGGCATCTCCTCGTGACCGGGCAGCAGAGGGGTTGCGGAGAAGCGCTCCGTCCTGAACGACCCCGCAGGCCAATCCGAGGTCGCGATCTCTGCTGCCCGGATCATGCCCTCCGGCCCGCAGCAGTACACGAGCGCGCCCGGATCGGGCTCACCGACGAAGGCGCGCAGATCGGGGATGCCGCGCTCGTCCTGCGGCCAGAGCTCCACGCGGTCGGCGCCGTACTCGGTCAGCTCGTCGGCAAAAGGCATCGCGGAACGATCCCGCGCTCCGTACAGGAGCTTCCACGCCGTGACCCCGCGCGCCTCCAGTTCGCCGATCATCGCGGCAATGGGGGTGATGCCGACTCCGCCCGCCAGGAAGATGTACCGCCAGCCGGACCGCAGGGGGAAGAGGTTGCGCACGCCGACCACTCGCACGCGGTCTCCGGGCGCGAGGTCGTCGAAGAGCGACGATGAGCCCCCGCGCGAAGCCGGCGCGCGATCGACGACGATCAGCCACGCATCCGGCGGGCCGAGCGTCGTGACGAGCGAGTACTGCCGGACGATGCCGCTCGGTGTCACCACGTCGAGGTGCGTGCCGGCATCGAGGACGGGCAGTGCATCGCCGTCTGGGCGCTCCAGGACGATGCGGGCGATCGAACCGACTCGGCTGATGCCACGTACGCGCAGCATCAGGGGCGAATCCGCGGTCACGCCCGCCATCACCGGAGGAGCATTGCCTGCTTCCACCGTCAGGCGGAGGGTGCCGCGTTCTCTCTAGGTTCGCTCGATCCGCCGGCGCTCTCGAGGCCCCGGCTCTGGTACAGGTACAGCACGCCGCGCACGTGCGCGCGGGCGACCCTGTCGGCTTTCGTCGTATCGCCGGTGGTGATCGCATCGACGATCGCCTCGTGGGCATCGATCACACGCTGATCCATGCCGCCCGGCTCGGTCGACATGGCGCGGCTGAGGAGCACGAGCTGCCCGCGGACCTTGCCGAGCTCCTCGAAGATGCGCGAGTTGCCGCTGCCTGCGGCGATGGCCGCATGGAACTCCTCGTCGTAACGCAGGTGGGCAGCGAGGTCCTCGGCGCGGACGGACTCGGCGTGCAACTTCGCGATCGCCACCAGGTTCTCCTTCTGTTCGGGGCTCATCTGGCGTGCCGCCAGCCGGGCGGCCATGCCCTCCAGTGCCTCGCGGAATTGGAAGAGCTCCAGCAGGTCGTCCGAATTGCCCTGCAACACGACGGCGCCCTTGCGGGGCACCACCATGACGAGTCCCTCATGCTGAAGCCGCATGAGCGCCTCACGTGCGGGTGTGCGGCTGACGTTGAGCTCGCGGGCGAGCTCGGGCACGCTCAGACGACTGCCCGGCGCGAACTTCCCCGACAGGATCGCGAACCGGATCTCGTTGGCGACACGGTCCAGCAGCAGACCCTCTTCGGGGATGGGGTTGAGCCGGGGACCATGGCTTTGGTCTGCGAGCATCTCGGTCACCTCTTGATCCTTCTGTCTCGGCTTCACATTACATGCAGAAGTCAGTCATGATACCCCTGCGACCAGTGAGCGATGCGCGTCGCGATGACTCGGACCACATCGGGCCGACACAGCGCCGCCTCCGCGGGATTGCGCGACGCCGCCCGGAGGGTCGTCAGCAGAGACAGGAGTGCGCTCGCGAGAAGCCACGCCTGCTCCGCTGAGGTCGTGGACGACCGATCGCACACCTCATGCGCCACCGCCGCGCGGAACGCGTCCGCGCATTCGTGGATCGCATCGAGCGGGCGCGCGCCCCCGCTGGGCACATCCCCGGAGCCGACGATCAGGTGCGACGCGAAAGGATCGACGGTGATCCACGCCGCGCACGAGACGACGCCTTGGACGATCCATGCCTCAACGTCCGTGACGTCCTCACCCGGGAAGCACGACTGGGCCCGGCGATACGCCTCCCGCGTCAGCTCATCGCGCACGTCGCCGAGGGAGGAGAAGTGATAGTAGACCGACGACGGCGCCATCTGCGCCGCACGGGCGACGTCGGCGAGAGTTGCTCGTCCGTCCGTCTCGGCGAGCACGATCGCCGCGGTCGCCAGCACATCACCGCGTCTCGACGGGCGGTGCTGCGCACGGACCGTCGGCTGGGATTGCACGATAGACGCGTCGCTCATCGCGAACCCACGCTAGCAGCGCCCGCTCTGCGGCGGGAGGGTCCGGAGGGTGGAGGCGGCGTCCGACGAACCGCTAGGGTGCCGGTGCAGTCGCATCCTCGGTCACGATCCGGATCCCGTCGTTCAGCAGCGATCGGCCGATGGCCACGCGCAGCTCAGGTTCGCGTCCGTACGTGCTCTCCCATGCCTGGCCGCGCATGAGCCAGAAGTGCAGGTCGTACTCCCAGGTGAAGCCGATCCCGCCGTGCAGCTGCAGACCGTTCCGATTGGCGAATCTCGCCGCGGCGTTGGCGCTGGCCTTGGAGGTGAGGCTGGCCAGTTCGGCGTCCGGGCGGTCCTCGCCGAGGGTGTAGCCGGCATACCAGGACAGCACTCGGGCCGCCTCGATCTTGACCCCGAGATCAGCGAGGCGGTGCTTCACGACCTGGAAGGCTCCCAGAGGCTGACCGAACTGCTCCCTCTGGATCACGTAGGCGATCGTCATCTCGAGGATGCGTCGCGACAGGCCGACGAGAGCGGATGCCGTCGCGGCGCGCCCGTGGCGTTCGATCAAGGCTGTGGCGCCTGCGCCCGTGGCCACGACGGAGCCGGCGGAGAGTGCGTCGACGTCGACGCGAGCCAGACGCCGCGTGGGGTCCTGGGTGCGCAGCGGTGTCCACTGGGCCGTCCCCCGGGTGACGAGGTGCACGGCATCGGCGGTCGGCACCAGGACGGCATCGGCCTCTTGCCCGAAACTGGCGTAGCCGGAGGCATCTGCGACGGAGAATACGACCTCGCCGGACGCGATGCTCGGAAGCCACTCCTCTGCGGCGGGGCCGCGGAGGGCCTGGAGGAACGGCGCTGCGATGCCCGCGGTCTCCAGCAGGGGCTCCGTGAAGCCCGCGTGCGCCGCACCCTCGATCGCCAGGAGAGTCTCCAGATAGCCGACGCCGAGTCCGCCCAGCTCTTCGGGGATGGACAGTCCCATGACGCCGAGATCTGCGACATCAGCCCAGATCCCGGACTTCTCGATCCGCTCCTCCCAAGTGGCCCGAAGGCGGTCGGCAGGAAAGCGGTCCGTGAAGAATTCGGCGACCAGGTCGCGCAGCTGCTCTTGGTCGTCAGTGAGCTCAAAGTGCATGACGCTTGTCCTTCGGTAGGCCTAGAACGCGCTCGGAGATTATGTTGCGCTGCACCTCGTTCGCGCCGGCGTAGATCATGGCCGCTCGAGACAGCCAGTAGCGCTGGCGCCAGCGGACGGGCGCCGGGTCCCCCTGCTCGCCATCGCGGAGCTCGGCCGCGGGACCCATGAGCTGCAGCCCGAGCTCGTAGAGCCTGACCTGGAGCTCCGACCACCAGAGCTTGCCCATGGATGCCTGCGCGGTCGGCTTCTTGCCGATGGCCACCTGGCTGAGCGTCTGCAGCGTCATGTAGCGATACGCCTCGATGTGCTCGTGCAGCCAACCGAGCTCGGCCAGTACGTGGGCATCCTCGAGGGAGTCGGCCGGCACCGCGTCGATGAGGTCCTGCAGGAAGCTCGAGAAGTGCGCGGCGGTGTAGAGGCTCGCCCCGCGCTCGTGCACCAGCGTGGACATGGCCACGTGCCACCCGTTGTCGATCCGGCCGATCACGTTCTCGTGCGGAACGAGCACATCGGTGAGGAAGACCTCCCCGAACTCCCGCGCGTGATTGATCTGGCGGATGGGCCGCACGTCGACCCCCGGGTCCGACATGTCGATCATCAGGAACGTCAGGCCGGCATGGCGCCGGCTCTCGGGATCGGTGCGGACGAGCGCGAACATCCAGTCGGCATGCTCCGACCAGGAGGTCCAGATCTTCTGACCGTTGATGAGGATCCCGTCCTCCCGCACCTCGCCGCGCGTGCGGATGGCCGCCAGGTCACTGCCGGCGCCGGGCTCGCTGAAGCCCTGGCACCACAGGTGCTCGCACGAGAGGATCTTCGACAGCCAGCGGTCCTGCTGCTCGGGCGTTCCGAGATCGATGAGGGTCGGTCCCGCCAGTCCCAGGCCGAGTCGGTTCAATCGTGGTGGCGCACCCGATCGCAGGTACTCCTCGTAGAAGATGAGCGTCGCCACCGGGTCGGCGCCCCGACCGCCGAAGCGCTTCGGCCACTGCACGGCCGCGAAGCCGCCGTCGAACAGTTCGCGCTCCCACGCACGCGCACGGCCGACGCCCTCTTGGGTCGCCAGGTCTGGCGCCGGCCCTTGCGGTGCGTGCTCGGCGAGCCAGGCGCGAATCTCATCTCGCAGGAGTTTCTGGTCCGCGGTCATGGTCAGGTTCACAGGTAGCGCCTCCCGGCAGCATCGTTGCGCCGATGGGTTGTGGTAGCGGATGATGTTGCTTACATATTACATGTTGCGTGCTAAACGGGAAGCAGTTTGTTGCATTGCGCATGAACCATTGAGCGGTGCGCCGTTCAATGCACTCTTCGCCTGCGGAGTCGGCGTGACCGCCCTTGGGTGCTTTTTGCATGTAGCATGCAACAACGGGATGACGGCGACCCTGCCCAAGCCATCCCGATGAGTGGATGCGGGGAGTGGCGCGGATGAAGATCCTGGTTCTCGTCAAAGAGGTGCCCGACACCTATGGAGATCGAGTGCTGGACCAGGAGACCGGACTCGCGCAACGTGCCCTGGGGGACGCGGTCCTGGACGAGATCGGTGAGCGTGCCGTCGAGGTGGCGCTGTCATACGCAGACGCCAACCCGGGCACGGATGTCGTCGTGCTCTCGATGGGACGCCCGGAGGCGGTGATAACGATCCGCAAAGCGCTCGCGATGGGGGTGGGCTCCGCCGTGCATGTCGTCGACGACGCGCTGATCGGCGCCGACATGGTGCTCACGGCGGACGTACTCGCCGCGGCGGCGAAGAGAACCGGCTTCGACCTGGTGATCACCGGCAACCAGTCGACCGACGGCGTCGCCGGAATGGTTCCTGCGATGATCGCCGACCTCCTGGGCATCCCCGCGGCTCTCAATCTGACCCGGGTGCAGATCTCCGAGGCAGGGGTATCCGGTGAGCGTGCCACAGAGGTCGGCAGCGTCGAGGTCGATGCCGACCTCCCCGCGCTGATCTCCATCACGGAGAGCCTGCCGGACGCGCGATTCCCCAACTTCAAGGGCATCATGGCGGCCAAGAAGAAGCCGTTCGAGACGCTTTCACTGGCCGATCTGGGTGTCGACTCCGCGGCGACGGATGCCCGCTCGATAATGATCGCCGTCAGCGTGAGACCGCCCCGGGCGTCGGGGACGACGATCATCGACGAGGGAGACGCGGGCGACCGCCTGGCGGCCTACCTCGTCGCGAACCGCCTGGCGTGAGGACGAGTAATGACGACCATCGATGACATCACCGCGCCGGTGCTGGTGCTTGTGGACACGACCCCCGATGGTGCTCCCGCGCCCTCGACCGGCGCACTCCTCGGTGCCGCTGCAGCGATCGGCACTCCGGTCGCCGTGGTGGCCGCGGCGGATCACGTCAATCGGGCCGCCGCCCTGGGCGCCGGTGGGGTGATCGTCGCCGGGGGCGACCGCACAGACGCCCTCACCGCGGCCATCGCCCGCATCCGGACCGACGCCGTCGTACTGTCGCACTCGGTGGAAGGACGCGAGGTCGCGGCACGACTGGCCGTGCGCGCCCGCGCCGCTGTCGCCGTCGACGCCGTCAGGATATCGCGCGACCACGAGGGAGTCATCGCGCACCACTCGGTGTACGGCGGGGCCTACGACGTCGTGAGCGCGGCGACGTTCGGCCCCCCGATCATCACGATCCGACAGGGATCGATCGATGCCCGTGCAGGTGCCGTGGCATCCCCGCCCGTCGAACACCTGGACACCCCCGCGTCGCAACGGCGCTCGGCGCGGTTCGGAACCCTGACGCCGATCCCGTCGTCATCGTCACGCCCGGACCTGCGGGGGGCTGCGCGGGTCGTCGCGGGGGGTCGCGGATTGGGCTCGGCCGAGAAGTTCGCCCTCGTTGAGGATCTGGCCGACGCGCTCGGTGCCGCCGTGGGCGCGTCCCGCGCCGCCGTCGATGCCGGCTACGTCGCCCACGCGCATCAGGTCGGCCAGACCGGCGTATCCGTGAGCCCGCAGCTCTACATCGCTCTCGGCATCTCGGGGGCCGTGCAGCACAAGGCGGGCATGCAGACTGCCAAGACGATCGTCGCGATCAACAAGGACGCGGATGCTCCGATCTTCGAGATCGCGGACTTCGGCGTCGTCGGTGACGTGTTCACGGTCGTCCCGCAGTTGATCACCGCGCTCGACGCGAATGCGAAGCGCTGAGGACACGGTGCCCGAGATCATCGTCCGCCAGGGACTCCCGCGCAGATCGGGTGGACCACCGTGGCCACCCGCCCTCCCAGCCGCTCGCGTGGCCGACGGCGTGCCCGCCCGCGAGGCCGCCCGGGAGGCCGACCGAGTGCCCGACGAGCCTGGTGTCGTCCGCTACGAACCCCACGACAAGCACAGCGAGGGCGACGCATCCCCCACCCTCCGCCGCGGATTGCCGAGGAGGGCGGGCGGCGACCCCTGGTCGCCGAGCCGCGGAAACGCCGTCTTCATTCGCACCGTGGACTCCACCACGAAGACAGCGGAGTCGGAGCATTCCGAGGAGGCATCCATCCCCCCGGAGTCGCCCGGTCCGGAGCCGAGGGACGTGGTCGATGTCTCCGTGCCGCTCGCCTTCCATGCGACCGCCGGGGCCGGCGCCGGTGCGCCGGCCGCGCCCTCCGCGCCTCCTCGTCGCTACGGGCCGTACACGGCGCCGCAGTGGCCCCTCATCCTGACCCCGATCGCCCGCCTGTTCGGCCACGTGTCCGCACGGTAGGAAGCCTGTTGATCATGATGGACGACACCCCGGCGAGCGCCGGCGGCGGAACCGGCGGCGAGGCGCTGCGCGAGATCACCTTCCGCACCATGAGCGGCCGGGACACGACCCTCGGCCCATACGAGGGCGATGTGGGCCTCGTCGTGAACGTCGCCTCGCGATGCGGCCTGACGCCGCAGTACGAGGTTGCAGCGGATCCATGAGGAATTCGCCACGCGGGGACTGCGGGTCCTCGCCTTCCCTGCCAACGATTTCAAGGGACAGGAACCCGGAACGGATGCCGCGATCGCCGCGTTCTGCTCGGTCAACCACGGTGTGGAGTTCGCTTTCATGTCGAAGATCAGCGCGATCGGTACAGCGGCGCATCCTCTCTACCGAGCTCTAGCCCGCCGCATCCGCACCGCCGGGCAAAGACGACTTCCGTCGCCGACTGCGCGACCGGGGCAATGCGGTGACCGACGACCCCGAGGTGCTCTGGAACTTCGAGAAGTTCCAGATCTCACGCTCGGGACAGGTGGTGGACCGGTTCTCACCCGATACGGAACCCGGGGATGAGTCCGTGCTCGCGGCGATCCGGAGCGAGCTCGACCGCTGAGACCGCCGCAGTCGGCGGGATCAGCGAGCGATGCCCTGCTCGACCTTCTTGGCCCGCCGGACCGCGTGAAGGATGGGCTCGGTGTAGCCGTTGGGCTGCGCGGCGCCGTCGACAATGAGCGACCGTGCCGCTTGGAACGCCAGGCCCGGACCGCGGGGTCCGACGAGCGGCTCGTAAAGAGGGTCGCTGGCATTCTGCCCATCGACCACCGCCGCGAGTCGCTGCAGGCTCTCATCGATGCCCGCTGCGTCGATCAGGCCGTGCCGCAGCCAGTTGGCCAGCAGCTGGCTGGAGATCCGCAAGGTCGCACGGTCCTCCATGAGTCCAATGCCGTGGATGTCGGGGACCTTGGAGCATCCGATGCCCTGGTCCACCCAGCGCACTACATACCCCAGGATCGACTGCACGTTGTTGTCGAGTTCCGTGGCGATGTCGGCGGCGTCGACGGGATGGCGCGACAGAGGCGGTACGAGGACAGCATCGCGCTCGGAATCACCGTCGAGTGCGATGCCGTCCCGCGCGGCGGCGGTGTCGACCTCGTGGTAATGGACCGCGTGGAGGGTCGCCGCAGTGGGAGACGGCACCCATGCGGTCGACGCACCGGAGCGCACGTGGGCGATCTTCTGCTCGACCATCGCGTGCATCAGGTCGGGCATGGCCCACATGCCCTTGCCGATCTGCGCACGACCGGGGAATCCGGCTTCCAGTCCCGCCTTGACATTGGCGCGTTCGTAGGCCTCGAGGAAGACCTGGTTGCGCATCTGCGCCTTCGGGACAACCGGCCCCGCCAGGAGCGACGTGTGGATCTCATCGCCGGTGCGGTCGAGGAAGCCGGTGTTAATAAAGACGATGCGATCCCGCGCCGCGGCGATGCATGCGCGCAGGTTGAGAGTCGTGCGGCGCTCCTCGTCCATGATGCCGATCTTGATCGTGCGCGGCGGAAGACCGAGCATCTCCTCGACACGACCGAAGAGATCGACCGTGAAGGCCACCTCTTCAGGGCCGTGCATCTTCGGCTTCACGATGTACATCGATCCGGTGCGGGAGTTGCCGCCGCGGTTCGGACCGCGCAGGTCGGGGAGCGCACCGAGAGCGGTCATGACGGCATCGAGGATCCCCTCGGGGATCTCCGCGCCAGCGGCATCGCGCACGGCGTCGGTCGTCATGAGATGCCCGACGTTGCGCACCAGCATCAGCGATCGCCCGGGCACCGTCACGACTCCCCCGTCCGGTCCGACGAAGGCCATATCGTCGTTCATCGTGCGCATGAACGTGCGACCGTTCTTGGTGACCACCTCGGTGAGGCGACCCCGCATGAGCTCACGCCAGTTGCGAAAGCCGAGCACCTTGTCCTCGGCATCCACCGCCGCGACGGAGTCCTCCAGGTCCATGATCGTCGTGAGGGCGGACTCGAGGCGGACGTCTTGGACGCCCGCGCTGTCGGTCGCCCCGATCGAGCCCTGAGGATCGATGACGATCTCGACATGCAGGCCCCCGTGCGTGAGGAGCACGGAGCTCGGTGCCGCTGGGTCGCCGATGTGACCGGCGAAGGCCACGGGGTCGGACGGCGTGGTGGTGGCATACTCGCCCCGCTCGACCACGAGTGCGCCGTCCTGTACCCGGTAGGCGGTCGCCTCGGCGTGAGACCCACTCACGAGCGGCGCGACCACGTCCAGCACCTCGCGTCCACGACGTACGACCTCTGCCCCCCGCTCGGCGTTGTAGTCGGAGCCTCGCGCGAGGCGGCCGGCATCTGCCACGGCATCCGTGCCGTAAAGCGCGTCGTAGAGCGAGCCCCAGCGCGCGTTCACGGCGTTCACGGCGAAGCGCGCGTTCAGCAGCGGCACCACGAGCTGTGGACCCGACAACCGCGCGATCTCGTCGTCGACGCCGACGGTCGTGATCGTGAACGGCTCCGGCTCCGGGACGAGGTAGCCGATGTCCTCGAGGAACGCGCGGTAGTGCACCGGGTCGGGCAGTCCGGGCCGATCCCTGTGATAGTCGTCGATACGGACCTGCAGGCGGTCGCGTTCCCCGAGGAGGGCGCGGTTGCGGGGCACGAAGTCTCGGAGGAGCGCGCTGAAGGCGCTCCAGAATCGCTCGGGATCGATGCCGGAGTCCGGCAGCGCATCACCCTCCACGAACGTCGCGAGCGACTCGGAGACATCGAGGTCGGCACGCGGGACACGTTCGGTGCTGACGATGCTCGTCATGGCGATTCCTTCCGGTCTGCGGGTGAGACATGTGGAAGCTACGACGCGTCGTGATAGTTTCGGAAAAGTGTTTCCGTAATGCGGAAACCGCATCTCATCGCAGGAGAGGACTGATTTGAGCGCCACGCCCCGCGTGCAGTCGATCGACCGCGGCTTCGCGATTCTGCAGACGATCGCCGGCAGCACGGAGGGTGCCCTCGGCGTTTCCGAGATCACCGGCCTCACCGGCCTGTCCCTGCCGACGACCCACCGCCTGCTTCGCACGCTGGTCGAGCTCGGATACGCCCGACAGCTCCCGTCCCGGAGGTACGCACTGGGTCCCGCCCTCATCCCCCTGGGCGAGAGCGCCAAGTCGCGCACGTCGACGTGGGCCAGGCCGCTCCTCGAGCGTCTCGCCGTCGCGACGGCGGAGTCGGCCAACCTCGCGCACCTGGACGGGGACATGGTCGTCTATCTCGCACACGTGCAATCGCGACACCAGATGCGGATGTTCACCGAGGTCGGGCGCCGGGTGTACCCGCACTCGACGGGGGTCGGCAAGGCCATCCTGGCGCAGTTCCCGAATGCCGAAGTCCGTGCGATCATCCAGCGCACCGGCATGCCGACGTTCACCGGAACGACGCACGCACGCACAGCCGATCTGATGGCCGATCTCGACGTCATCCGCGCCCGCGGCTTCGCCGTCGACGACGGCGAGCAGGAGGTCGGAGTGCGGTGCCTGGCCGTGGCCGTGCCCGGCGGCGTGCGTATGGCGGTCTCGGTGTCCGCCCCGGAGGCGCGCCTGCCATCGACCTCGATTCGGCAGGCGGTCGCGGCACTCCACGAAGCCGCCGACGCTGTCGCATCCGAGACGCGGTAGCGTCGAGCGGCCGCCCGTGGCGGAGGCTTCAGCCATAAGTCGATGTCGGGATCTCACCCACACTCAGGTAGAGCAGCTCGCGGCAGCTAGCGGTGAGTACGGGACGCTTATCCGCACACTGGCCTACACCGGCCTGCGCTGGGCAGAGGCAATCGGGCTACGGGCGCACAGCGTCGATCTCACGCGATCACGGATCTGGGTCGTGCAGAACGCGGTGGAGGTCGGCGGACAGATCATTGAGGGAACTCCGAAGTCCCACAAGACCCGGCATGTTCCGATGCCATCGTTCCTGCGCGAAGAGATCCATGATCGGATCGCAGGTCTCGGCCCCGATGACTTGGTGTTCCCGAGCCGGGCAGGCGACTTCATGAAGCGTGTACGCAACAGCAAGAACTCGAAGTCATGGTTCAAGAACGCAGCAGCCGCGGCCGGTGCGCCCAGGATCAAGATTCACGACTTGCGTCACACGACAGCGTCGCTGGCCGTCCAAGCCGGCGCCAATGTCAAGGCGATCCAACGCATGCTGGGTCACGCGTCCGCCGCCATGACGCTCGACGTCTATGCCGACCTGTTCGACGACGATCTGGACGCAGTCTCAGCCGCACTCGATCGCAGCCGCTCAAGCCAGCTCGGTGGGCCCCGTCACGGAGACTAGGACAGTTCGGTGATCGTGATCACGGCCGTTTGACTGTGCCGCTGTGCGTGCGGGCCGGACCGCAAAGCATGCCACGGGCACACGCTCTGGATTCCCCTCAAGCATCACCGCGCGAGCCTTCGCCGATAACAAATGTGGGCAAACGGTGGGCACGCGGGGCTTCAGCCGCCAAGCCAGCCCTCGAGAACCGCGGAAAATCAACGAACTTGAGGCAGATACGGTGGCGGAGACGGAGGGATTTGAACCCTCGGACCCCGTGAGGGGTCTCCACCTTAGCAGGGTGGTGCACTAGGCCGGACTATGCGACGTCTCCAGGCATCTGTGGCAGAAACCACGGTGATGCGCCCAGCAATCATAACCGCTGGCGGCCGGACCGGCGAACCGACCGCTGACGCCTCACCCGAGCGTCGAAACGCGTGCACCGACCGGGGAGTTCAGTCTGCCGGACTAGTCGCGCAGGTTTCCGTTCGAGCAGGTCTCCTGAGCGGCCGTCGACCCGGTGATGTCGGACGGGAGCGCGATCGACTCCTGCACGGGCGGCGCGGACGGGTCGGGCACGGTGGGCTCGACCGGTGTCTCCGGCTCGACGACGACGACGCTTTCGTTGGAACCCGCGTCACCGGTCAGCTGCAGGGGCTGGTTGGCCGCGAGCGCATCCCAGATGGCCTGCGCGGAATCGTAGTTCGGGACGACCTTGTTCGGGTCGTTCGGGTCGGTGACGACCGGGTACTGCAGGAAGACGATCTCCTCAAACGGCACGTTCTTGACCGCGAGGGCGATCTGCACGAGCGTCAGCGGATTGGTCAGGCTCTTGCTCGGGGTCACGTTGTCCACCGCCGTGGTGGCGAGCTTCATGAGCGCGCCGGGATCGGACAGCACGTCCTCGCTGACCAGCTTGCGTGCCAGCCTCGACATGTACTGCTGCTGGTTGCTGACACGACCCAGGTCGCTGCCGTCGCCGACGCCATGACGGGTGCGCAGGAACTGCAGCGCCTCGATGCCCTGGATGTTGCGCATCCCGGCCGGCCAGTCGATGCCCGTGTAGTAATCGCGGATGCCGCTGGCCAAGCACACGTCCACGCCGCCGACGGCGTTGGTGACCTCGATCACGCCGCCCCAGGTGACCTTCGCCGCGAACGGAATCGGCTGCTCGCTGAGCGCCGATACGGTTTTGACGACACACGACAGACCCCCGTACGAGTACGCGGTGTTGATGGGCTGCTTGCTCATCGCCGGCGTCTCGGAGCCGTCCTCGGCGGTGCACGAGGGGATCGGGATCATCAGGTCGCGGGGGAAGGAGATCACCGTGACGCGGCGGGGAGCGTCGGAGATGTGCACGAGCATGTTCACATCGTTCAGTTCGCCTTCGGCATCCGGGCCGGTGCAGCGGTCGCCGAAGTATTCGGCGTATGCCGGCTCGCAGGCATCCGTGCCGGCCACGAAGAGGTTCACTCCGCCCTCGATCGCGCCGATGTCCGGCGGGACGGACTCCTGGCCGTCCAGGTCCACGGCATCCTCGGTGAAGCTGGTGGTCAGGTCGGTGAGCGCGTATGCGGCGACCCCGGCCCCGGAGACGAGCACCACGGCGACGAAGATCCCGAGGATCTTCATCAGCATCGCCACCGGATGCGGCGACTTCAGCTCCCCGTGGCGCGCGACAGTGCGGCGGCCACGTGTGGAGGGCTTGGTCGTCGGGCTCACTCGCGTCCTTCCGGGATGCTTCGGATCTGCACCGCCCCCTCCCGCCGAAGCGGAAAGCGGCATTGCGCGGAGGGTGTGGGATTCGAACCCACGGGACATTGCTGCCCACTGGTTTTCAAGACCAGGTCCATCGGCCGCTCGGACAACCCTCCCGACAGGTGACGCGAGATCGCGGCATCCGTCGAACAGGCGTCGAGTCTAGCCGAGCACCTCCGACCGATTCTCCCAAGACCGCCTGGACGGCTCCTGTGTCTCTGCGCACGCTCGCGACGCGCCGCCGCCCGCGGATCAGAGGTTGCGCAGCACCTCGGCCACTCCGCCGGCCTGCACCGAGAGGGTGATCTCGCCCGCGGCATCCCGGACTTCCTGCGGGCCCTGCTCCATCGCGACGGCTCGGCCCCCGTTCTGGAGCGCCCAGCGGAACATGCCGAGGTCGTTGCGCCCGTCGCCGATCACCAGTACGCGCGCAGGGTCGATTCCGAGCCAGGTGCGCACGCGCTCGAGGGCGCTGCCCTTGTCCACGCCCTGCGGGGCGATGTCCAGCCAGGCGGTCCACCCGACCGCGTACGACACCTCGTTCAGCCCGATGCGCTCGACCAGCTCCACGAAGTCCTGCTCGGTGTCGCCCGGTGAGACCACGACGATGCGGCAGACCGGCATCGAGCCGAGCTGCTCGAACGGCACGCGGTCGGCCGCCTCCAGGTTCCAGTCCCCGAGGTGCTCGGTGTAGAGCCGGCGCCCGTCGGCCAGTTCGACCATGTACTTCGCGTCGGGCAGGTGTTCGCGCAGCAGCGCGAGCACCTCGGTGGGGTCGAACGTCTCGGTGTGGAAGCGCTCGTAGGATCCGTCACCCGCATCGGCCTTGCGCAGGATGACCGCGCCGTTGGAGCACACGACGAACTCCGGTGCGATGTTCAGGGATTCCAGGAACGCCTTGGCGCCCTCCCAGCTGCGGCCGGTGGCGAGCATGATCTCGTGCCCGGCGCGGTGGGCGTGCTCGACCGCCTCCACCACTCCCGGGCTGAGGGTCTCGTCCTCCAAGACGATGGTTCCGTCGATGTCCAGCACGACCAGCAGACGCTCGGTGCGGATGCCGGGATCCTCCGCATCGCGGGCGACACCCTCGACGAGGTCCGCCGCCGCCTGCTCCGGCACGACCTCGATGCTGCCCGTGGGCGGAAGATGCGCTTCCGTCACGCCACGGGCTCCATGACCTCGAGGCCGCCGAGGTACGGCCGGAGCACCTCGGGGACCAGGACCGAGCCGTCCGCCCGCTGGTGGGTCTCGAGCATCGCGACGATCCAGCGCGTGGTGGCCAGGGTGCCGTTCAGCGTGGCGACATGCTGCGTCTTGCCCGCGCCCGTCCCGCCGTCCACAGACGGCCGGTAGCGGATGTCCAGCCGGCGCGCCTGGAAGGTCGTGCAGTTGGACGTCGAGGTCAGTTCGCGGTACGCACCCTGGGTCGGCACCCACGCCTCGACGTCGTACTTGCGCGCGGCGCTGGAGCCGAGGTCGCCCGCGGCGACGTCGATGACCCGGTAGGCCAGCCCGAGGTCCTGCAGCATCTGCTCCTGCATCGCGACGAGGCGCAGGTGCTCCGCCTCGGCATCCTCCGGTGTCGTGTAGACGAACATCTCGAGCTTGTTGAACTGATGCACGCGGATGATGCCGCGGGTGTCCTTGCCGTAGGAGCCGGCCTCGCGGCGGTAGCACGTGGACCATCCCGCGTAGCGTTTGGGCCCCTTGCCCAGATCGAGGATCTCGTCCATGTGGTAGCCGGCGAGCGGCACCTCGCTGGTGCCCACCAGGTAGAGGTCGTCTTCTTCGAGGTGGTAGACCTCGTCGGCGTGCTGCCCCAGGAAACCCGTGCCGCGCATGACCTCCGGCCGGACCATGGTCGGCGGGATGAGCGGGACGAAGCCGGCCGCGAGCGCCCGGTCCAGGCCCAGCATCATGATGGCGATCTCGAGTCGTGCGCCGATGCCGGTGAGGAAGTAGAACCGGCTGCCGGACACCTTGGTGCCGCGCTCCATGTCGATCGCGCCGAGCATCTCGCCCAGTTCCAGGTGGTCGCGCGGTTCGAAGTCGAACACCGGCGGCTCGCCGAAGGTGCGCAGGGTCACGAAATTGTCCTCGCCGCCGGCGGGGACACCCTCGATCACGATGTTCTCGAGCTTGGCGAGGGCGGTGTCGGCCGCCTGCTCCGCGGCGGTCACCGCGTGCTGCGCCGCCTTGACCTGCTCGCTCAGCTCCTTGGCCGCCGAAACCAGGGCCGCCTTCTCGTCCTTCGGCGCCTGAGCGACGCGTTTACCGTGCGCGTTCTGGGCGGCGCGGAGCTCTTCGAAGGCGGTGATCGCGGCGCGGCGCTCACGGTCGGCGGCGACGGCGTCGTCGACGGTGGCCGGCGACTCCCCGCGGGCCTCCTGCGAGCGCTTGACCAGCTCGGGATTTTCGCGGAGGAAGACTGGATCGATCACCCCACAAGTGTACTCAGCGGCATCGCGCGACCGGCCGGCCCTAGTGTGGAGCCATGGTGACGGCAGGGGACGCGTCCGGCGCGCCCGATGGGGACGCCAAGACACCCCGCGGCGCCGACGACGAAGCGGTCGATCCTGCGGAGGCGGCACAGCCCGACGAGGTGATCCGCGAGCCCGAGGACATCGCCCCGGACACCACCGACGGGGAGGGCGGCCAGGCCCGGCGCGTGGACGCCGAGGGCAGGACCGAGCCCATGGCCGGCGGCGAGAAGCCGAAGCCTCAGGCGGCGCTGGTGTACAACCCCATCAAGGTGGATGCCGCGGCCCTGCGCGCGACCGTCCAGCGGCTCTCGGCGAGAGCCGGGTGGGGCGAGCCCCTCTTCTATGAGACGACCGTGGACGATCTCGGCGACGACGTGGCCCGCCAGGCGCTGAAGGCGGGCGCCGCTGCCGTGCTGGTCGCCGGCGGCGACGGCACCGTCCGTGCGGTCGCCGAGGCGATGAGCGAAAGCGGCGTCCCGCTCACGATCGTGCCCAGCGGCACCGGCAACCTGCTCGCCCGCAACCTGCTGCTGCCGCTGACGGACCCCCAGGCCATGGTGCAGGCGACCTTCGACGGCGACACGCTGCCCGTTGATGTCGGCTTCGCCGCGATCCGGCGCGAGGACGGCACCAGCGAGGAACGGGCCTTCGTCGTGATGGGCGGCATGGGCCTGGACGCCGCGATGATCGCGAACACCAACGGCACGCTCAAGAAGCGGGTGGGGTGGATCGCGTACGTCGACGGCGCGGCGCGGTCGCTCGCGGGGGCGAAGGCCTTCCGGATCGTCTACCAGGTGCCCGGCCGGCGCCTGCACTCGGCGCGGGTGCAGAGCATCCTGGTGGCCAATTGCGGGTCTCTCCCGGCGGGCCTGGAACTCATCCCCGGGGCATCCGTGACCGACGGTGATCTGGACGTCGCGATCTTCCAGCCCAAGAACGCGCTCGGCTGGCTGCTGGTGTGGCGCCGCGTGGCGTGGGACAACAGCATCCTCCGCCGTTTCCGTGCCGGACGTCACGTGCTGTCGCTGCGCACGAAGGACAACTCGGTCCTGTACGCCCGCGGCAAGGGCCTGGAGCTTGCCACCTCGACGGCGCAGCCGGTGCAGCTGGACGGCGACGAGTTCGGCGAAGCGGTGCGCATGCGCTGCCGCGTCGTCGAAGGCGGGCTGCTGACGGTCCTCCCGAAGGGTCACGACACCTCCCGCCTCTGAGCCGCGGAGTGCCACAGCTTCTGTTCTTCTCGCTCGGTGTCCCAGTTATGCACGCGCGCCGCGGCGTGTCGCATGCACAAGCGGGACACGAGTACGGAGGTGCGGCGACTACCGCGCGCGGCAGGCGCGGCGCGCAGCAGCGTCGGTGTCAACCCTCGTCCGCGCGAGCCGGCCGCCGATACCATCCGATGATGAGCGGGCCGTCGATCGTGTGGTTCCGCGATGACCTGCGCCTCGCCGACAATCCTGCGCTCCGCGCCGCGGTCGAGCGCGACGAGGCGGTGATCGGCCTGTACGTCCTGGACGAGGAGTCGCCCGGCATCCGTCCCCTCGGCGGCGCGGCCAAGTGGTGGCTGGACGGCAGCCTGCGCTCGCTGGCGGACCGGCTCGCGCAGCGCGGCTCGACGCTCGTCCTGCGGCGAGGGGCGGCGGCATCCGTCGTCCAGGACGTGGCGAGGGAGGCCGGGGCGGGCGCGGTCTTCTGGAACCGGCGCTACGGCGGGGCGGAGCGGGCAGTGGATGCGGCGCTGAAGTCCGCGCTCCGCGGCAGCGGCGTGACGGCGACGTCGTCCGCGGCCTCGCTGCTGTTCGAACCGTGGACGGTGCTGACCGGCTCGGGGACGCCGTACTCGGTGTTCACCCCGTTCTGGCGGGCCTGCCAGTCGGGCCCGGCGCCGCGCGCGCCGCTGGCCGAACCGCGGCGGATCCGGGGCCCCGCCGCGGCGCCTAGCAGCGACGACATCGGCGACTGGGCTCTGCTGCCCACCGACCCGGATTGGGCGGGGGGCCTGCGCCAGACGTGGGAACCCGGGGAGCCGGCCGCGCGGACGCGGCTGCGCGAGTTCCTCGCCGAGGACCTGGCCGATTACGACCGTTCCCGGGACGAACCCGCGGCCGGAACGACCTCCCGGCTCTCTCCCCGTCTGCGGTGGGGCGAGCTGAGCCCGCACACCGTCTGGCACGAGGCGATCGGCGCCGGTCAGTCTGCGGGGCGCTTCCTCGCCGAGCTGGGCTGGCGGGAGTTCGCCGCCCACGTCCTGTACCACCACCCGGATCTGGCCACGCAGAATCTCCGCCCCGAGTTCGACGGCTTCCCCTGGCCTCGCCTGCGGCCCGCGCAGCTGCGGGCCTGGCAGCAGGGTCGCACCGGCATCCCGCTGGTGGATGCCGGCATGCGGGAACTGTGGCGGACAGGGGTGATGCACAACCGCATCCGCATGGTGACGGCATCCTTCCTCGTGAAGAACCTGCTCATCGACTGGCGGCGGGGTGAGGAGTGGTTCTGGGACACGCTGGTGGATGCCGACGGTGCGAGCAACCCGTTCAACTGGCAGTGGGTCGCCGGATCGGGCGCCGATGCCGCCCCGTACTTCCGCGTCTTCAATCCCGAGCTGCAGGCGAAGAAGTTCGATCCGCGCGCCGAGTACATCCGCCGCTGGGCACCGGAGTACGGGCCGGATGCCGAGGCCCTGGCGCCCCCGCCGATCGTGGACCTCGGCGAGTCGAGGAAGGCCGCGCTGGCCGCGTACGAGCGGATGCGCCGCAGCCGGCGCGCCTGAGCCGACGGGACCCGCGCGCCGCCCTTCCCCCTGCCCCGCTGCCCCCGCGCCCGGTTTGCCTGCCTCCTCCGATTCACTTGCCCTGTGTGCACGCGAAGGGCACTCAGTGACGTACACACAGGGCAAGTGAACAGGGCGGATGCCGGGACGCCGAAGGACGCGCGCGCACGGCGGGCGCTGTCACTCCAGCCGGTGGTCGTGGACCGTCGAGGTCAGGGTCGATCCGTTCAGGTCGAGGTAGAGCTGTCGCTCCGTGATCGACAGCGTCATCGTATTGCGCCGCTCCAGGACGGCGACGGCAGAGTCGATGAAGCCGGGGTCGAAGCTGTGCAGCGTGATGGCCTCGGCGTTGTGGATCCGCTTGCCCGCCCACGGTGCGAGCACCTTGACCGGATCGCGGTGCGTGTAGATCGCGGTCCGGTCGGCGAGCTTGCTCCCGTAGTGCAGCCGCGCGGCGTCCGGCGCACCGACTTCGATCCACCCGGTGAGCCGTCCGGTCGCGTCCCGTACGAGCACTGCCGGCTCGTCCGTCGTGGAGATGCCCTCGCCGAATGCGATGCCCTCCTCGAACTCCAGGCAGTAGGCCAGCACTCGGGTCATCATGAACGCGGCGGTCTCGGACGGGTGGCGGGCCACCCGAAGGGGCAGTTCGTCGTAGACGCCGCGATCCACATCCGCCAGTTGCACCGTGAAAGTGTGGATCGTCGCGCCGGATGCCATAGCGCCCGAGCCTACGCGCTGCCCGGGCGCCGCCTGGCCGGATCGCTCGGTATCCTGACACGACGGTGCCGGGAGGAACGACGATGAGCGATCTGCAGACGCGGCATCCGGACTCCGTCGGCCTCACGAGCGTCTGCGGTCACCTGCTGCGGCGCGCCCAGCAGGTGCACAACGCGTACTGGCTGGACGAGGTCGGCAGCGATCCGACGAGCCCGCAGTATGCGGTCCTCGCGGCGATAGCCGCCACGCCCGGCGCCGACCAGCGCGAGGTGTCCGAGGCGGCATCCCTGGACACGTCCACCACGATGGACATCGTCGCCCGCCTGACCGGACGGGGCTGGGTCGCCCGGGAACGAAGCCCGTCCGATGCGCGGCGGGATATCCTCACTCCCGCGGCGCGCGCGGTCGAGGCACTCACACTGCTGCGCACCAAGGTCCAGCGCGTGCAGGACCGACTGCTCGCACCGCTTCCGGACGAGGAGCGTGGCGAGTTCACCGACCTGCTGCGACGCACTGCGCGCGTGGATCCGCAGACGCAGGGTGGCGGATACTCCCCGCTGCACATCCCCGGCCATCTGCTCCGGCGTGCGCAGCAGGTGCACACCGCCCTGTTCGCCGTGGAGTTCGATCGCGAACTGACCGGGCCGCAGTATGCCGCCCTCCATGTGCTGGCCGCCCACCCATCGATCAGCCAGCGCCAGCTCGGCGACGAAGCCGCGCTGGACAAGTCCACGGCCGCCGACCTCGTGCAGCGTCTGGCACGCCGCGGCTGGATCACCCGGGAACGGGATGCCGCGGACGGTCGCCGCCGAGTGCTCTCGCTGAGCCGTGCAGGCGAGGAAGCCGCGCGCGGATTCACGCCCCGGGTCACGGCCGTTCAGGAGCGACTGATGGAGCCCCTCGACCGGCGCGATCGCGAGAGGCTCCTGGCGCTGCTGGTTCCGGTCGCGTACGTCGCCGGGTACTGATCCGGGCGGGGCCCCGGGGCGCTGGCTGCCCCTTGCGCTCCCTTCCGGGTCGAGGATATCCTCCGTATACGTACTATTTTCTCGGGTCGGTCTGACCGGTGCGACCCGGCGCGAAGGAGCAACGATGCAGGCGTATCTGAACGGCTTCCACAGCGGCGACCCCGCGATCCTGCCCGCTGACCCGGCCTCGACGCACGCGCCGCACGGCGACGACCGCGTCGACGTTCTGATCGTGGGCACCGGCCCCGCGGGCTGCGTTCTGGGCGCCCAGCTGGCCGCCTTTCCCGGCATCCGAACCCGCATCCTCGAGCGGCGGGGCGGTCCGCTCGAACTGGGGCAGGCCGACGGCGTCGCGTGTCGCTCGGTCGAGATGTTCGAGGCGTTCGACATCGCCGACCGCGTGTTGAAAGAGGCCGCGCAGATCACCGAGACCGTCTTCTGGCGACCGGACCCGACCGACGGCTCCCGCATCGTGCGCAGCGGGCGGATCGAGGATGTCGAGGAGGGACTGTCCGAGTTCCCGCACGTCATCTTGAACCAGGCGCGCGTGCAGGATTTCCTGCTGGAGAAGATGCGGACCGCGCCGCGGCGCCTGGAACCCGAGTACGGCGTCGAGGTGCTCGCGGTGGAGGTGACGGACGCCGCCGACTACCCGGTCCTCGTCCGGACACGCGATGTAAACACCGGCGCGGAGAGCACGCTGCGCGCACGTTACGTGGTCGGGTGCGACGGCGCGCGCAGCACCGTGCGGCAGTCGATCGGACGCGTCCTGCGCGGCGACTCGGCCAACCAGGCGTGGGGCGTCATGGACGCACTGGCGGTGACCGACTACCCGGATATCCGCTTCAAGTCGGTCATCCAATCCCGCGACTCGGGCAACATGATCATCATCCCGCGCGAGGGTGGCTACCTGGTCCGCTTCTACATCGAGATGGACGAGCTGGAGCCCGGCGAACGAGTGGCCGGTCGCGCCATCACCTCGGACGACCTGATCGCGGCCGCCCGCCGCATTCTGCACCCGCACACGCTCGACGCGCGGGAGATCGTCTGGTGGTCGGTCTACGAGATCGGCCAGCGACTCACGGACAAGTTCGACGATGTGCCCGAGGACGAGGTCGCGACCCGGCTCCCCCGGGTCTTCGTCGCCGGCGACGCCTGCCACACGCACAGCCCGAAAGCCGGACAGGGCATGAACGTGTCGATGCAGGACGCTTTCAACCTCGGCTGGAAGCTCGCCGCCGTGCTCGAGGGCCGCAGCGACCCCGAGCTCCTGCACACGTATTCGGCCGAGCGCCAGGCCGTCGCGCAGGACCTGATCGACTTCGACAAGGAGTGGGCCGCCATGATGAGCGCGAAACCCCTGGATGCCGTCTCCGGCGAGGGCGTGGACCCGGATGCGCTGCAGAACCACTTCCAGAAGCAGGGCCGGTACACCGCCGGCACGGCCACGCAGTACCCGCCCGCGCTGCTCACCGGCGGCCCCCAGTGGCAGCACCTCGCGGCCGGGTTCCCGATCGGCCGGCGATTCCACTCCGCCCCGGTCGCTCGCATCGCGGATGCCGAGCCGCTTCAGCTCGGCCACCTCCATCGCGCAGACGGCCGCTGGCGGCTCTACGCATTCGGCGATAGGCCGCCGATCACGGATCCCTCCTCACGCCTGCGCCGATTCGCCGAGCGGTGGATCGAAGGTCCCGCCACCCGCTTCACCTCGCCCGGGGCTGACATCGATGCGGTCATCGACGTGCGCGGCATCCTTCAGCACAGCCATCGCGAGGTCGAGCCGACGAGCCTGCCCGAGCTGCTGCGTCCGCATAAGGGCAGGTACGGGCTGGCCGACTACGACAAAGCGTTCGCGCCGTCCGTCAGAGAGGGCGATATCTTCGCCGCGCGCGGAATCGACCGCGACCAGGGCTGCCTCGTTCTGGTGCGCCCCGACCAGTACGTGGCGCACGTGCTCCCGCTGGACGGCCTGGATGAACTGGAGGAGTTCCTCGGCCGCTTCCTGCTCCCCCGGCGGCGCGAGGCCGGACTCCGCGCGTGACCCCGCCGCCTCTGCACCGTGCCGACCCGCCATCAGGCTGAGGGCGTCCGGGACACCGGGAACCGGGTCGTGCCGTGCATCCCGGCGCGAGAGGTATCGTGACAGTACCGGCAAACGCCGGATCAGGGAAGACTTCTCGTTGACCGTTGGGCATCCGTCCGGCCACGATTCCGTCGCCTCCTCTGAATCACTCAGAGGAATCCCATGCTCCCGTCTGTCCCCCGTTCCGAACCCACCGCAGCTTCGCTGCCCTCCGGAACCACCGCCGTCGTCTACTGCGAGGGTCAATTCGGTCAGCAGGACGGCAAGACCGCCAACGGCCTCGTGCGCCACTCCGAGCGGTACGAGATCCTCAGCGTCATCGACAGCACGCTGGCCGGGGTCGACGGCGGGCTTCATCTGGACGGCGTGGCCAACGGGATCGCGGTGCTGGCCGACCTGACAGAAGCGATCGCCTTCGCCGGACGCGTGCCGGACTACCTCATCTGCGGCATCGCGCCCGCGTCCGGTCTTCTGTCGGCCGCGCAGCGGGTCGTGCTGCTGGAGGGCATTGCGCGGGGCATGCACATCATCAACGGCCTGCACGAGTTCCTCAACGACGACATCGAGTTCGCCGCGGCCGCGCTCCTGGCCGATGTGACGATCACCGACGTGCGCCGCCCGAAGGCCAAGCAGGACCTCCACCAGTTCTCCGGCCGCATCTTCGATGTGCCGTGCCCGCGGATCGCCGTCCTGGGCACGGACGGAGCGATCGGCAAGCGCACCACCGCGACTCTGCTGGTGCAGTCGCTCAACGCCCGAGGCATCAACGCCGTGTTGGTCGGCACCGGCCAGACCACGCTCATTCAGGGCGGCAGGTACGGGGTCGCCCTGGACGCCATGGTCCCGCAGTTCTGCTCCGGCGAAGTGGAGAATCAGGTCGTCGCGGCATACGAGGGCGAGCATCCCGACGTCATCGTGGTCGAGGGCCAGGGAGCGCTCAGCCACCCCGCCTACCTGACGTCGGCATACATCCTGCGCGGCAGCCGCCCGGCGGGTGTCATCGTGCAGCACGCACCCAAACGCACGACGCTGGGAGATTTCCCGATGCTTCCGATGCCGACCGTCGCGAGCGAGATCGCGCTCATCGAGGCGTTCGCCGACACCCGGGTCATCGGCGTCACCATCAATCACGAGCACATGAGCGACGCCGAGGTCGGGACAGTCATCGACGAGTACGAACTCGAGCTGGGCATGCCCGTCACCGACCCGCTCACCCGCCCGCTTGAGCGACTGGTGGACATGGTGCTGCGCGCGTTTCCGGCCCTCGAAATGAGCGCGACAGCGCCCCTTCCGCACTGACGGTCGGGGGTGCGTCGCCCTCGCGAGCCCGAGCGCAACTCGGATAGCACAGCCGACCGTCGTGCGCGAGCCCCCTTTCCCCCGCGCGCCGGCGACGTACCGTGGAAGGCACGGGAGACACCCGGATTTCGCATGGAAGGAATCGCAATGGGACTCGACGACAAGATCAAGAACGCAGCCGAAGACGTGGCCGGCAAGGCCAAAGAGGCTGTCGGCAAGGGAACGAACGACGAAAGCCTTGAGCGCGAAGGCGAAGCCGACCAGACGAAGGCCAACTTCAAGAAGGCCGGCGAGAACGTCAAGGACGCGTTCAAGTAGACCGTCTCGATGAGGGAACCCCCCGCGCCGTCCGGCCGGGGGGTTCTCTCGTGCGAGGTCCTCGCCGCCGTCTCCCGGTCTCAGCCGGCGAGCCGAGCCGGGTCCGCGAGGGAGTGGATCCCGATGCGGTGCCAGGCGCGGTTGCGGTAGACCAGCCCGTCGTCGTCGACCGATCGGTCCGAGACGCTCGCGTCCACGGCCTCGGCGACGAACACCGTCGAACCACCCGCATCGATACGGTGGATGATCCGGGCACGGAGCCAGACCCCGGCTTCAGCGAAGACCGGTTCGCCGGTGGGCAGCCGGCTCCAGCGGGTCTCGTCCGCGAACCGGTCCACGCCGCTTGCGGCGCCCAGCATGGCCAGATCCAGATTCCCCGCGGTGAGCAGGTGAATGATCACCGCATCCGCCCGCTTGAGCACGTCGGCACTCGACGAGATCACCGAGATCGAGAACATCACCAGCGGAGGCTCGGCACTGACCGCGGACACCGAAGATGCGGTGAGTGCGACCTGCGTGCCACCCACGTTCGCGGTGATCAGTGCGACGCCGCTCGGATGCAGCCGGAACGCCGACTTGAACTCGTCTGGAGCGATCATGACTGCGAGGCGAGGAAGCGGACGGCCGCCTGCCGCCAGTTCAGTGTGACGTGGTGGGAGATCATCTCGATGTCGCGTTTGGCTCGGGATACCGGATGGGCGGCGTTTCCGGCCCTCGCGCCGACGAGCGAGAAGATCTGCTGCACGGCGCGCAACGAGGTGCGGGTGACCAGCGCGTTATCGCGCATCTCGCGGGCGACGTCGGACTCGGCCGATTCCACGCGCTGCCGCGCGCGCTCGGAGGCTTCCAGGCTGCGCCTCTCGACCAGCAGCCGCGCCATCTCGATGTCACCCTGCGCCTGGGCGAACTCACTGGCGACGTAGTCCTGATCGGCCAGGCGCACGGTTCCGCCCAGGGCGTTGGCGACCCTCGTGCTGGTGCCGGCGGTCTCCGCGAAATGCTCGGCTGCGCCCCACGCTGCACCGACCGCGCAGCTGGCGAACGGGAAACGGCCGTTCGACGGCCAGGTCGCCCACATCGTCTCGAACGTCGGGTGCAGTGAACGGCGCTCCTTGAGCTTGCGAACGGTGCCCTTGGTCGCCTGCACTCGATGCTCGGGCACGAAGACGTCCTCGACGGCCATGCTCCGGCTGCCGGTGCCACGCATGCCGGTGGGGAACCAGTCGTCGATCGTGACGGTCTCCTCCCTCGGCACGATGAACATGTGGCCCTCGCCGTCATCGCCCACAGGAGCGTTGAAGATCAGCCACTCGGAGAAATCGGAGCCGCTGCAGAACCCCCACTGCCCGGTGAGGCGGTAACCGCCGGGTACCCGCGTAGCAGTGGCCTTGGGGTTGAGGTTGGTGTTGCCCGCCAGCGTCGCGTACGTGTCCGTGCCCCAGATCTCGTCCTGGACCTCTTCGGGGTAGGCGACGATCGCCATGTTGTCCGAACTCAGGATGGAGAAGATCCAGGCGGTGGAGGCGCACCCGCGCGCCAGCGTCATCGCGATCCTGGCGTGCTCGTGCTCGCTGAGTTCGAGACCGCCGTACTTCTTCGGCTTGAGCACGTGGAAGAAGCCCGCGTCGCCGAGTCGGCGGTAGGTGTCCTGGTGGATCCGGCGTTCGCTGTCGACCTCCGCCGCCCGATCGCGCAGCATCGGGATCATCCCCTCCGCTGCGATCAGCAGGTCATCGGGCGTGAGCGTCGTGGGGGGCGCGGGGCGTACGCCGGTCCGGTCTTCGATATCGACAGTGTGGGTGTCCATTGCAGTCGCCTGTCCCGCGGCGCCGAGTCGGCCGCGATCGTCGTTGATGGCACCATCCTGAGTCGGAGCGCCTTATGCGGTCAAACGAATGAATCTGCGCAATATGCACACTTCAGTCGTATTAGTCGGACCCCGGATAATGCCGACGTACCAGGTCGGCCAGAGCCCGGACCCGGGAGGACACCTCCACGCCGCGCGACCGCGCGAGAACGACCGGCACTGCCGGGGGCGGCGGCGTGATCTCCTTCTCGACGATCGGCAGACCCTCGTAGCTGAGCTTGTTCGCCGGCCGTTGGACCAGGACGGCGTAGTCGGTGGTGGATCTGGCAACGAGCGACCGCGTCAGTTCGAACGCATGCGTGCGGTGCCGGATGTTCGGCGTCAGACCCCCCGCCTCGAAGACGGACATCGCATAGCGCGTGCTGGGCTCCTGGTCGTACAGCACCAGGGGAAGCTCGGCGACCTCTTCGAGCCGAACCGTCTCGCGGGCCGCGAGCGGGTGACGCTCACCGAACAGTGCGTATCCGCGCGCCTCGTACAGCGTGAACCGGTCGAGCCCATCCATTCCGCCCACGTCGTACATGATCGCGGCGTCGATGGCACCGGTGACGAGGGCCTCCTGGAGCTCGTCCTGCGCACCGACCACGAAGTCCACGGTCACGCGCGGATGCAGCTTCTCGTACTCGTCCAGCAGTCGCGGCAGGACGGTCGGGGCCAGAGTGGCGAAGCAGCCGACCACGAGCGGGCCGACCAGCTCGCTTCCGCCACCCCCGACGGCGTAGCTGAGCTCCGCGGCATCCTCGAGCAGTCGTTTCGCGCGAGCGAAGATGAGACGTCCGGTGGATGTCAGGCTCACGCCCTGCGCTCGTCGACGGACGCAGAGTTCGGCACCGAGCACGCGCTCGAGTTCGGTGATGGACGCGGAGATCGCGGACGGCGAGTAGCTGAGCCGCTTGGCGGCACCGCTGATGGTTCCGTCCTCAGCCGCGGCCACGAAGTTGGCCAGCTGGCGCAGCGTCAGCTCACCGCGGACGACGCTGCCATCCATGTCCGTCAGAGGTTCCATCCCGCCACACTAAACCACACCTCAGGCGCTCTTCTTCATCGATTTGTTTCGTTTGACCGAACAAGACGCTGCCCGCAGGATGGGCCAGGGTCGGACGAGACCGCGACCAGCGCAGGTCGCGGCAGACACAGGAGGCACTGCAGCCATGAACATCACCCCCACGAGACGACGGGTCACTGCGCTCGTCGCCACCGTCGGCATCCTCACGCTCGGGCTCACCGGGTGCGCCCGGGCCGGAACCGCCGCAACCGGGACCGAGGACGGTCCCGTCGCGTCTCCCGGCATCACCGACACGACGCTCCTGCTGGGATCGACCTCTCCGCTCACGGGCGGTGCTGCCGGCGTCGGCAACTGCGCAGTGGACGGTGCCATTGCCTACTTCGAAGCGCGAAACGCCGACGGCGGCATCACGTTCGGCGATGGCAAGACCCGCACGGTCGAGTTCAAGGCCTATGACGACGGCTACGACCCGCAGAAGTCGCTCACCAACTTCCAGCAGATGGTCAGTGACGGCGTCTTCGCGGCCGCGCTGAGCCTGGGCACACCCACGAACCGGTCCTGGCGCGAGGCAGCGATCGCTGAAGAAGTTCCGCAGGTCCTTCTGCAGACCGGAGACCCCCTGTTCAGCGATCGCGAGGAGAGCCCCTGGCAGATCGGTCTGCTTCCGGTGTATCAGCAGGAAGGCGAGGCTTTCGGCGAACTGCTCGCTTCATCCCCGGACACGCACAAGGTCGCCATCCTGTACCAGAACGATGACTACGGGCACGGCTACGTCGAGGGCCTGAAGACGGCGCTGGAAGGCGCGGACAACGTTGAGATCGTCAAGGAGGTCTCGTACGAGGCGACCGACATGGACGTCTCCGCGCAGATCACCGAGCTCGCCAGCAGCGGCGCTGACATCTTCTACAACGCGATGTCCTCTCTTGCGCCCCTCGTGCTGGGCTCCCTTCAGCGCGCAGATGCGCTGGGGTGGCACCCGAGCTGGTTCCTGCCCTCGACGACGTCCAGTCCGAGCGTCTACCTCACGCCGTCGGGCGTCGCCGACCGGTTCCCGGCCATCTACACGACCGCGTCGTCCCTGAACGCCGGCTCCCCGGCCTTCCAGGAGAGCCCGGACGGAAAGGCGTTCCTCGCCGCGATCGACGAGTACACCAACCAGGACGGCATCCCCGGATTCCCGCAGTGCGTGTGGAGCTGGATCGGCGCGTCGATCCTCGAGGAGGCCTTCACGAAGATGGAAGAGCCGACCCGGGAGAGCTTCCGCGAAGCGCTGCTCTCCATCGAAGGATTCGAAGCGCCGTTCCTCCTGCCCGGCGGGAAGATCGACACCACGAGGGACGGACGTCCGGCGATGAGCGACCTCAACGTCATGGCGTTCAACGGCACCGGATTCGCTCCGGTGGAGGCGCTTCAGTAACCCGCTCCACGGCTCGCCCCCACCGGGCGTGGTGCGCATGTGTCTGGACCGTCGTGATGACTGCGACGGTCCAGACTCGTGTGCACGGGTGCTCGCCGCAGACGCCGCCCTCTGGGGCCTGCGCTGCACTCCGTCGTGCGGCACCGCGCCGCGGTCGTCGCGACCGGGTCCGCTCAGGCTGCCGAGCGTGACGGCTGGACCCGGGCGCCTCCGGCCCGGGGCGTGCCGACCGCTCGCGGCATCACGACGGATCCGAGCAGGTGGACGAGCGCGAACACCAGCATCAGCAGGAACACCGTGCCGATGGCCGATTGCACGACCAGGGGGTCTCGATCGCGTGCCGCGTCGCCGAGAATGGTGGTGCCGACCGCTCCCAGCGCCGCCACGCCGAGGACCTGGCCGAGCGAGCGGAAGAACGTGACGAGGCCCGTGACCATACCGCGCTGATTCCAGGGGACGCTTTCCTGCAGCGCCACGAGCCCGGGCACCGTCGTGAACCCGAAACCGATCCCCACCAGAGCGGCACAGGCAGCCACCGTGTAGACAGACGGATGGTCGACGAAGACCACCAGCCCCGAAACACCCGCGGCCGTGAGCATCGCTCCCAGCACGGTGGTCCGGCGCAATCCCCACCGCAGCGACAGCCTGCCGGCCAGCGCTGATGACGCGGGCATGCCCAACGCCATCGCCGCGACCGCCACACCCGCCCAGATCGGCGACGCCCCCCCGGCCACCTGCAGGTAGATCGGCGCGAATGCGCTCAGGCCCACCATGATGCCGCCCATCATCAGGCCCAGGACCGCCATGACGACGACCAGACGGCGCTGGAAAAGCTCCAGAGGGATGATCGGCTCCGCGGCACGCCGCTCGCGAAAGACGAACGCGACCAGCAGGGCGGCGCCGACCGCGAAGA
The DNA here is from genome assembly GCF_024623505.1 of Microbacterium sp. zg.B48. Lineage (NCBI taxonomy): Bacteria > Bacillati > Actinomycetota > Actinomycetes > Micrococcales > Microbacteriaceae > Microbacterium > Microbacterium sp. zg.B48. The sequence goes on along the minus strand of NZ_JANJFE010000016.1, from coordinate 58,018 downwards.
TCGTCACACTCGTGACAGATGTCCAGCTCCAGGCGCGGCCCCCCTCAAGTGCACCGAGGACCAGCAGGGACAGTGCCGCCGTGATCAGAACCGCCCCGGCATAGTCGATCCGGTGCGCTCGACGCTCGACGTGCTCGTGCACGTTCCGATGAATGAGCCAGAGCGTCAGCACGCCGATCGGCAGGTTGATCAGGAAGACCACTCGCCACGCGTCCATCATCGCGAACGCGCCCCCCACAAGCGGACCGATGACGGATGCCGCGGCGAGCGTGACCGCGATATGGCCCTGCACGCGGGCGCGGTCCTCGCGGTCGTAGAGGTCTCCGATGACCGTGAGCGCGAGGGACTGGATCGAACCGCCCCCGAGCGCCTGGACGACGCGGAACGCGATCAGCGAGGGCATGCTCCACGCCAGACCGCACAGAACCGAGCCCAGGACGAACACGCTGATCCCGATCACCAGGAGGCGCTTGCGTCCGACGATGTCGGCCAGCCGCGAGACGACCGGCACTGTCACCGTCATGGTGAGCAGGTACACCGAGAACAGCCAGGGGAACGACGAGAATCCGCCGATGTCGGCGGCGATCGAGGGCACAGCGGTGGCGATCACCCACGCCGACATGCCGATCAGAAAGGTCGCCAGCAGCAGGGCCAGCAGCGCAGGTCCGCGCTCGGAGCGCAGGCCGATGCCGTCGGACACCCCTACAGCGCGTCTTCCTGCTGCCGGGAGATGGGTTCGAGGCGCACGGAGATCACGGCGGGCACGCCCTCCGCCACCTTCGCCAGACCCGTCTGCAGCGCGTCGTGGAGTGCGTGGAACTCGGTCACGGTCTCTCCCCAGGCGTTGCCCGCAGCAGCCGCGATCGCCGGGAAGTCCGCGCTCTGCTGCAGATTGACCCAGTACCGGTCGTTCCGGTCGGCGGACTGGCCGGCGTGCTGGCGCGTCAGATTGCGCTTCGTGGCATTCCAGCCCCCGTTGTCCAGCACCACGGTCAGCACGGGGATGCCGTAGCGCTCCGCGACCCAGTAGGTCGATGACGGCACGCTGAAGAAGAAGGTCCCGTCACCGACGATGCTGACCACCGTCCGGTCGGGGTTGGCGAGCTTCACGCCGAGCGCTCCCCCGCCGGACCACCCCAGGGAGGTGCCGCGGTTACCGAAGACGGTTCCGGCCTCGCGTCTGGGCAGGTGCTTCCAGACGGTGGGCGCCTCGGAGATGGCCTCGTTCAGGACGATCGTGTTGTGGTCGATCAGCCCCGCGAGCACGTGCGACACACTGGCCGGAGTGAGCCGGCCCGCCGCCAGATCTGCGTGGACGGCGTCATGCCAGCGCTCCCGCATTTCTCGGCCGCGGACGGCGGCCGATTCCGTGCGTTGCCGCGCACGTGGATCGACCTCTGGTGCGGAGGGCAGGCGTGCGAGGATCTGATCCAGCACCACACCGCTGTCCGCGCGGATGAAGCGGTCCGCCGGCACGTACCAGAGCGGGATGGATTGCTGCAGGGGATCCTCGTTGATCACGAAGACCTTGCTGCCGGCACGTGGTCGGCCGGATCCGGCCAGCCACGGCGCATCGGTGTCGATTGCGACGATGAGGTCCGCGTCGGCGATCACCGGGTGCGGATCGTCGCCCAGGTGCAGGAGGTGATCGTAGGGGAAGCTCAGCACCTCGGCGTTGTACTCCACCACCGGCACGCCGAGCCGCTCCGCGACATCGACCAGCTTGGCCACCGAGGTCTGGGACCGACCGAGATAGGTCGTCACGATCACCGGAGTTCGCGAGGCCTGAAGGTCGCGGATCAGCTCGTCCACCAGATCGTGCGGCGCGGGCACGGGCGCGATGGCCGTCCACTGCTGGGGCATGACCTCGGGGCGGGGCACCTCCTCTGCCAGAACCTCTCGGGCGCCCGTCAGGTACACGGGACCGGCGGGTGCGCTGGCAGCGATCTGCAGAGCACGGTGGACCAGCTGGGGCACGTTCCTGCCGGTGCGGATGTCGTAGTTCCACTTGACGTACTGACGCACCAGCGCGTGCTGGTCGGGAGCGTCCTGCAGGTGGTTGATGTGGGTGTTGCGGGATCCGGGGAGTTCGCCCTCGAGGGTGAAGGGTGTCAGGCCGGCGAAGATGAAGACGGGCACCCGGGCGCGGGCAGCGTTGTGCACGGCACCGCCCAGGTTGGCCGTGCCCACGTCCGTGTGGATGAACACCGCCTGGGGTTCACCTGTCGCTGCCGCGTAGCCGTGCGCGGCACTCAGCGCGGTGTACTCGTGCGGGCAGATCACCACGGCCGGCGCCTCGATCCCTCGTTCCCGGTCCGCCGCGAGCGCCTCGATGATGGCGGGATGGTCACTGCCGAAGTTCGCGAAGAGGTATCTGACGCCGGCCTCGCGCAGCGTTTCCAGAAGCAGGGCGGCCGTCGACGGCAGTTGCGCCACCGCCTAGCCGTCCGTTTCGGGAAACGACTGGACATCGACACTGTGGAACTGGAGGTACTCGTCGATGCCGTGCGGCGATCCCTCCCACCCGATACCGCTCTGCTTCCACCCGCCGAAGGGGATCTGCCGGACACCGGTGTGACTGAACAGATGGTTGTTGATGATCGTCATTCCCGCCTCGATGCGCGAGGCCACGACCAGGGCACGATCCGTCGAGCGCGACCACACCGAGGAGCACAGCCCGTACTCGGTGTCGTTGGCCATCGCGATCGCCTCCTCTTCGTTGTCGTAAGCGATCACCGGCAGGATCGGCCCGAACTGCTCTTCGCGCACGATCTCGTCGTCTGCCTGCGCGTCCAGCACCAGGGCGGGCAGCACGAAGTAGCCGTTCTCCCACGTCTCGGGGTTCACCTTGCTGCCCAGCACGCGGACGTCGCGGCCCTGGGCGATGGTGCTCTCCAGCAGGTCCCGGATCTTCGTCAGCTGTCCTTCGTTGTTCACCGGCCCCATGCTGGAGCGTTCGTCCAGAGCATCACCGACCGTGATGCCGTTCACCCGCTCGACCAGCAGGCGACGGAACTCCTCGGCGTGCGTCCGGGGCACGTAGATCCGCTTGACCGCGAAACACACCTGCCCGGCGCGACGGAACGCCGACTCGACGATTCGCTCGACACTGACCTGGAGGTCGGCGTCATCCAGCACGATCGCGGGGTCGTTCCCCCCGAGCTCGAAATGGACGCCTTTGAGCGAATCGGCGGCCTGGCGCATGATGTGGCGCGCGGTCTCGCCACCGCCCGTGAAGGACACCTTGCGGACGTCGCGGTGTCCGGTGAGAGTACTGCCCACCTCGCCTCCGCCGTTGACCACGTTGACCACCCCGGGCGGCAGGATCGACGCGGCGATTCTGCCGATCGTGGTGACCCCGAGCGGAGCGAACGGCGAGGGCTTCAGCACTATGGAGTTCCCCGCCGCCAGCGCCGGCGCGATCTTGTTGGCGGTCAGGATCAGCGGCGCATTCCACGGGACGATGCACGCCACGACGCCGTAGGGCACTTTCTGGATGCGCACGAACTGCCCTGGCGCGTCCGACGGGTGATCCTGCGGGGCAAGCTTGTCCGCCAGGCCTTCGCCCACCTCGCGGAAGGCATTGGCCGCACCGATCAGTTCGCGGCGGATGATCGCGCGGACACTGCCGTTCTCGCGCGCCACCAGGGTCGCCAGCTCCTCCGCGTGTGCGTCGATCTCGTCTCCGACCCGGGCAAGCAGCGCAATGCGCTCCGCCACCGCCGTGGCTGCCCACGCGGCGGACGCGCCCACCGCTGCCGCGACCGCGTCATCAACCTGATCGACCGTCCCGTCCACGACCGTGCCGACGATCTCGTCACGCCTCCCGGGATTGCGCACCTCGATCAGACGTTCGCCGGGCACGTCCCGGCCGTCGATGACCTGATCCAGATGAGTGACCCGGATCGCGTCGGACACTGTTGATCCCATTGTCGTGTTCCTGTTCTTCAGTCGATCGGAGCTGAGGCGTGCGTTCATGCACCGTGCGGCATGACCAGCGAGAGCAGGTGGCTGCGGAGTGCGAGGAACTGGTCGCTGGAGCGCGTCTCGACCTGCGAGCGGTGTTCCCCCAGAGGGACATCCACGACCTCTTTGACGACGCTCGGGTTCTTGGAGAGCACGACGATCCGGTCGCTGAGGTAGATCGCCTCGTCGATGTCGTGCGTGACGAGGACCAGCGTGATCCCCAGTTCGCGACGAACCTTGAGGATGAGATCCTCCAGGTCGAAGCGCGTCTGCGCGTCGACGGACGCGAATGGCTCGTCCATGAGCAGCAGCTCCGGGCGGTAGGACAGCGCGCGGGCGATCGCCACGCGCTGCTGCATTCCGCCGGACAGTTCCCATGGGTACTTCTTCTCGACATGGCCCAGGCCGACACTGGCCAATGCCTCGCTGACGCGGACCGCTCGCTCCGCTTTCGGCATCCCGCGGGCCGCGAGGGGGAGCGCAACGTTCCTTCCGTTCGTGTACCACGGGTACAGCGAGCGGCTGTAGTCCTGGAAGACGAGTCCGAGCTGGTCGGGCACGTTCGTCAGCCGCTGTCCCTCGAAGGTGACGGTGCCGGCGCTGGGGGCGGCGAGTCCGGAGATGCAGCGCAGAAGCGTGGTCTTGCCGGCCCCGCTCGGCCCGACGATGCAGACGAACTCGCCCTTGTTCACTTCGAAGGACACGTCGTCGATGGCCATGTTGGCCTGCTCGGTGCCTTCGTTGTAGATCTTGCGCAGATGGTCGACCGAGAGCACGGTCTCGGTCGTGGTGAGGGTGGTCATGAGGACTCCTTATGATCCGCCGAGCGCGCGCGACCGGTAATACCAGCGCAGCGAGAGCCGCTCGATGAGCACGAACAGGTAATTGAGCAGCGTGCCGATCAACGCGAGCACGATGATTCCGGTCCACATCTTCTTGATGGCGAACTCCGCCTGGGATTGCAGGATGAAGTAGCCGATGCCGGATCGCGCCGCGACCATTTCGCTGACCACCATCAGGATGATGCCGACGGTGAGGCTCGCCCGCAGTCCGGCGGCGATCTGCGGTGCCGCACCCGGCAGCACCAGCCAGCGATAGGTGCGCCATCCGCCGAGCCGCAGCGCCTTGGCCGTGTCGAACTTCACGATGTCGATGCCGCGCATGCCGTCGAGCGTGTTCAGCAGGGTCGGCCAGATGGACCCCAGGGCGATCAACGCGACCTGCCGCATATCGCCGATACCGAAGATCGCGATCATCGCGGGCAGCAGCGCGGGTGCCGGCAGCACGTACAGGAAGTAGATGATCGGGTTGACCGCGATGCGCAGGTACTTCAGGCGCCAGAGCAGCGATCCTCCCACGATGCCGATCAGGACGCCGATCACGTAGCCGAACAGAAGGTTCCGCAGGCTGGAGACCGCGTTGGTCCACGCACCGAAGACCACCCATTGGTTCCACGTCTCGACCAGGATGTCAGGGAGCGGCGGGAAGAACGGCGACCGGCTCGTCGCGGAGAAGATCCACCAGAGCGCGATCAGGAGCAGGGGCAGCCAGAGCGCCGTGACGATGCGGAAGAGGCGGCCGAGATGCCTGGACGCTTTCGCAGGTCGGCGACGCGTGGTGGGCACGACGCTCGTGGTGAGCCGAGTCATGCGCTCGCCACCTTGTTCGATGCCCGGATGTTGCGCTGAGACTCGTGCCAATGCATGACTTTGCGCTCCATGAGGAAGAAGGCGCCGGTCAGCGCGATGCCCAGCAGACCGGCGACGATGATGTAGGCGTACATCGTGGGGTACGCGCTGGTGCCGGTGTTCTGGGCCAGCAGGATGTTGCGTCCGATGCCCTCAGCGCCACCGACGATCTCGGCGACGACGGCCAGGATGAGCGCCTGGGCGGACGCGATGCGCATACCGGTCACGAGATATGGTGACGCGCTCGGGATGACGACGGTGAAGAACCGGCGCACACCGCCCAAGCCGAGCGCCTTGGAGGTGTCCAGCACGATCGGATCCATCGAACGGACTCCGTAGATGACCTGGATGACGAAGGGCCAGAACGCGGCGAAGCAGATCAGGAAGATCTTCATCTGCAGGCTGGAGCCGGCCACGAGGATGACGATCGGCAGGATGGCGATCGCCGGGATCGCCTTGAAGATCTCGATGACCGGCGCCGCGCTGCGTTGCGCGAACTCGTTGAAAGCGAGCGCCGTGCCGACGATGAGACCGAGCGTGATCGTGATGACCATCCCGATCACCCACCCGATCAGGGTCGCACCGACGGCGCTCCACAGCCGCGCCGATGTGAGCTCCGTCCACAGGGCGGCGAGTGAGTCCGTCATCGTGGGGAACTCGGTGGGGCTGACCACGCCGGTCACCGTCACCAGCTGCCAGAACAGGAGCACGATGAGGACGGTCAGCGAAGGCAGGACCCATGCGACCCAACTGCGTGCTGTCGTGCTCATCGTGCTCCTCATGTTCTGGTCAGCTCGGGGATGTCGGTGCCGGCTCAGCCCTTTTCGAGAGCGCCCGGCCACACCAGGGTGGACACGTCAAGCGTTTCGATGGCCGACTTCGCCGCGGCATCCTCGCTGTACTTGAGGAGGAACTCCCTGGCCGTCTCGAAAGCCTTCAGGTTGACCTGCGGAACGCCGCCGATGTTCCAGCGCGCCGCGGCGGCCTGCTCGGGAGTGAGGCCGAGACCGGGGATCAGAGCCTTGCGCGCCGCATCCGGGTCCGCGGTGGCCGCTTCGATGGATTCCACCATGGCGTCGGAGAAGGCCTTGACGGTATTCGGGTTCTGATCGATGAACGCCTGCGACGTGTTGAAGAATGTCGTGGCCGTGTCCTGGAACATCACCCGGTTGTTGTACTCGAGGGGCACCCCGCCGGCCTTCATCGCGTCCTCCGCGAACGGCCACTGCATCACGGCGGCGTCGACGTCGCCGTTCTCCAGCGCCGCGGCCATCTGCCCGAACGGGAGCTGTACCAGCTCGATCGACTTGGGGTCGATCCCCGCCTCGTCGGCGAGCGCCCACGCGGTCAGCGTGTTGTGCGACGACAAACCGACGGTCGCCAGCTTCTTGCCCTCCATCCCGGCGAAATCGGTGATCCCCGACGCCGCCGAGGCGATCGTCACGGTGCCCTCGTCGTCCGGCCGGACCTGGCCTTCGATCGTGGATATGGTGCGGATCGGAATGCCGTTCGCGTTCGCCGTGAGCACGTGCACCACGGTGGCGAAACCGAGATCGTAGGTGCCGCTCGCGATGCCGGACACGATAGCGGCGACGTCGGTCTGGGGGACGATCTCCAGTTCGAGCCCGTGGTCTTCGAAGATGCCCGACTCCATGCCGTAGTACATCGGCGCGAACTGGGACGACGGGTTGATCGCGATCGTCAGGCTGGCCTTCTCGGGTGCACCGTCGCCGCTGTCCTCGGACTGACCGCCCGGTGCCGGGGCCGGGGAGGATGAGCAGGCGGCGAGGAGGGTGGCAGCGAGCGCGACCGCGGTGAGACCGCCGAGCCGACGTGTGGTGAGGAACTTCATTGTGGCCTCGTTTCTGATGGGGTGTGAGTGGAACGGATGTTGCAGGTCCTGGAGCTGCGCATCACAGGCCCAGGAGCTTGGTGACGTTGCCGTGGTAGATCGCTTCGCGATCGGCATCCGAGAGAATGTCCATCTCCTGCAGATTCCCGATCGTCGCCCGGATGTAGCCGGGCCCCTTCTCGGGGTCGAAGGGCGAGTCGGAACCGAACAGGGTGTGATCGACGCCGAAGAACTTTATCGCCGTCCGCATCGCGTCGCCCGCCCCGAAGTAGGCGGTGTCGACGTAGAAGTTCTTGAAGTAGTCGATGGGCCGCTTGGTCAACGGGTACCCGGTGACGTCCTCGACCTGGTCGGCGGGCGTGCGTGCGCCGAGCTGGTCCCATCCCGGTCCGACCCGACCCGCGAAATGCGGGATCATGGCGCCGCCGTGGTGGATCAGGAACTTGATCTCCGGCAGACGCTCGAAGATGCCGGCGAAGACGAGCCGCGACATGAACGCCGACAGGTCGTACTCCCATCCCAGGGTCCACCAGATCTCGAACTTCGACCGCTCCTCGGTCTTGTAGTCCGACCAACTGGAGTCGCGGCACGGGTGCACCTGGATCATCTTGTTGCCGCGCTTGGCGACCGCCTCGTAGAAGGGGAAGAACCGCTCCTGGTCCATCGGACCACCGTGGTGATGCGTGTAGATCTGCACCCCGACGGCACCCAGATCGTCGAACGCGCGCTCCGCCTCGGCGATCGCCGCGTCGACGTCGTCCAACGACACGGCCGCGCAGAACCCCGCGAAGCGGTCCGGATGGTCGCGGACGATCTCCGCCATGCCGTCATTGGCGACTCGAGCGAGTTCGACTGTCCGCTCGACAGGTCCGAGGTCCTCGAGGGGCGGCGCAGCGGTGTTGATGATCTGCCGGTAGTCCGAGCCGAACTCGTCCATCACCCGGAATCGCACGTCCAGGTCCACGAGCGCGGGGATGTTGCTGACCCGTTTCTGGATGTTGCGGGCGACCGGGCTGTCATCGATCGCGAACAGACGCTTGGCATACTCGCGCGGCAGCAGGTGGCAGAAGGCATCGGTCTTCATCGGCAGAGTTCCCTTCGGAGACCGCCTCGGCGCGGCCTCGCTGTGTCCACGAGCAAACCGGCCACCGCCCCGGAGGGGAACAGGATATGCCGCGCTATTCTGCTCTGCAGAATCACCGGCACAGCTCGGGGGCCACCCGTCGTCGGGACCGCCTAGAGATCCGCCCGGATCCGCGCGGCGCACTCGCGCAACTCGATGACGACCTCGCGCACGCGCGCGACCGGAAGCCGGTCGCTGGGGGCCGACATCGCCACTGCAGCGATCGTGCGTCCCAGGCGGTCGCGCAGCGGGACGGCGACCGCGCTCAGCCCCGTCACACTCTCCCCCCGGTTCACGGCGTAGCCCCGCATCATCACGATCGGCAGCTCCTCGAGCAGTTGGGTGAAGGTCTTCGTGCGCGGCGTGAGCTTCTTCAACCTGCCCGGGTACAGTTCCCGCAGCGCTTCGCGGGACAGCTCGGCCAGCAGCACCTTGCCCCCGGAGACCGCATAGGCCGGCAGCAGGGTTCCGGTCAGGACATGGGTGCGCACCCGCTGGTCGCTTTCGAAGCCGGCCACGAAGCGGATCGACTGGCCCTCGAGGACCATCAGGTTCACCGTCTCCCCCAGTCGGCCGGCCAGAGCCTTGACGTGCTCCTCCCCCGCCGCTCGAAGATCCAGCGCACTCGTGCTGTGCACCCCCAGTTCGATCAGAGTCGAGCCGGCGCGGTATCCCTTCGTGACCCGGTCCTGGGTCAGAAAACCGCTCGCCGCCAGCGTGGTCATCAGTCGGTGCGCCGTGGACGGGGCGATCCCCAGCTCGCGCGCCGTGTCCGTCACGCGCAGCTCCGGGCGTCGCCGCAGAAGCAGCAGGATATTCAGCGCGTGATCGACCGATTCCACGCGGTACCGTGGCCGATCGCCATCACCGATCATCGCGGCGGGCCCCCTGCCCTGCTCGTTTAGCGCAGACCGAGCTCGCCGGCCAGCGATGTCAGGGCGGCCATCGGCTCGTCCTGGGCGGGCAGCATCTGAACACAGACGTGGTCGGCTCCGGCATCCAGGTGGGAATGCACGGCTGCCGCAAGAACCGCCGGGGCGCCGTGGGGCACGAGGGCGTCGACCGCTTCGTCGGTCGCCCCGTCATCCAGGTCCGCCGCAGTGAATCCGTGGCTCTCCAGGGTGCGGCGGTAGTTCGACAGCGAGAGATAGCGGGACAGGAACGTGCGCGCCGCCGCGCGGGCCGCCTCGACATCGGTGTTCGCGATGAGTCGCTGCTCGGGTGCGACCAGGGCGTCGGGTCCGACGATCCCGCGCGCGAACCGCGTGTGCGTCGCGGTCGTCATGTAGGGATGGGTGCCGGCGGAGCGGGCCGCCGCGAGCTCCAGCGTCCGGGGCCCCAGTGCCGAGATCACGCGCCGGTCGACGGGCACGCCTTCCGCGTCGAGGGTGTCCAGGTACGCCACCAGCGCCGCATAGGGCTTCTGGTACCGGTCCCCGAGTGCCTCGCGGTGACCGATACCGATCCCCAGCGTGAACCTGCCCGGGTGCGCTTTCTCGAGCCGGTGGAAGGATGCCGCGACCTCGACGGCGGGCGACTTCCAGATGTTGACGATGCCCGTGGCGATCCTGAGGTGGCCGGTCGCGTCGAGCAGCGTTTCCGCCAAGGCGAGGTCCGCATCCGGAGAGCCGCCGATCCACACCGTGCCGTAGCCGAGCCGCTCGATGGCGGCGGCCAGCTCCGGCGTGAGCAGCGGGCCGCTACGCCAGACTCCGACTCGACCGTACGTTCGTTCCGTGGGCGAAGACGTTGTCATGAGGACTCCAGGGTCAGAAGGCGGAGACCCGGGAGTGGGCCCCGCTCGACCGTACCAACCGGTCGGCCCCCGCTCTCATCACTCCGAGGGAGCCTGCTCGTCCTCTTCGGGTTCGAAGGTGGACGGTTCCCCCGTGACGCCGACGCCCACGCCGTCGGGTGAGTTGGGGATGGTTCCATCCTCACCGAGACCGTCCGGCTTGCGGGTGGCCTCGTTGTCTTCGGCGTTCGAGGCGTTCTCGAGATCGCGGTCCATGTCATCGTCTCCCTCTGTCGGGCAGAGAAGCCCTGGATCTCAACCGTACGCAGGAGGCGCGGGTTTCTGTGAGCGGTTGACAAGCGAAGTGACGGATGCTGGTCGGCAGGTCCCGCGCGGCACGCAGGTCGCTCGCTCCGGCGCGCCGCCCGCGCTGGGCACCTACACCGAGGGCGCGGGGTGCCCGTATGTGAAGAAGCTCGACGACTCGATCTCGAGGTGCTCCGCCGCCTCATCGCGATCGCGTGGTCACGCGCCGACGACCCGGAACCGGCCGCGTAACCGCACCCAGCCCAGCCCGCTCCGTCCCGCGCCGCCGGCCGCCCCTGCCCCGCCGCGCCGCACCCGACCGGGCCCGCCCACTGGCCCGCCCCGCCAGGCCCGGCCCGGCCCTGCGCGGGCGCGCCGCTCCTGCTCGCCCGTCACGAATCGCGGCGAGCCCCGGCGTGTCGTGACAGGCGAGCGGACGACGCGGACGACGCGAATGGAGCGGACGGAGCGGACGCCGCGGACGAAGGGGACGGTGCGGTCGGCGGGCTTCCGGTCATCGTCGGTCCAGGCTCGCGTGCAGCCGCCTGACGACGACGTCGTCGACGCCGATCTCGATCAGGTAGGCGCGCAGGCCGCCCCGTTCCTCCTCCACGATCCGCAGCGCGTCCCGCAGCGCGGAGGCCGGGGACCCGGCGAGCACCTCGAACAGCTGGTCGGTGAACGACACCCCGAACCGGCGGGCCTTGCGCACCATCTGGTCCGTCCAGGCACCGGCGAGATTGGATGCGCTCGATTCGAAATCCGCCGTCACGGTATCGGCGTCCACGCCGAGCGCGAGGAGGATCAGCGCGATGACGATCCCGGTGCGGTCCTTGCCGGCGGTGCAGTGGACGACCACCGGTCCGTCGGCGTCGGCGATCGCCCGGATGGCGGCACCGACCTGCGCGCCCTCCTGGAGGAGGATCGTCCGATACACCGCGGCGAGGGTGATCGTCGCCGGATCGATCCGGCCGCCGACTCCCCGGATCGGGATGGAGAGATACTCCGCCCCGACACCGCGGAGGCGGTCCCTGCCGGTCAGCCGCCGGTCGAGCCGTGATCTCAGGTCGATGACCCGGCTGATCCGCATGCCCGCAAGCTGACGGCGTCCGGCCGCGGTGAGCCGGTGCAGCGCATCCGAGCGGTAGAGCCGGCCCTCACGCAGCAGACCCGGCGACACTTGGCGGAAGTTGAACGTCCCGTCGACGCTCAGCCGCGTCGGCCTCGGCATCCGATCGGGGATCACACCTGCACCCTATCCGGCCGCCTGCGGGATGCGACCGCAGCCGGCCGCGGCGGCTAGCGGATCCTGCGCCGGTAGATCGCCATCGCGGCGAGGTACGCGACGATCAGGATGCCGAGGCACCACGCGATCGCCACCCAGATGCCTGCGCCGACCGGCTGTCCGGCGAAGATGTCCCGGATGGCGTCGACGATGGGCGTGACCGGCTGGTTCTCAGCGAACCATGCGACCGGAGCAGGCATCGTGTCGGTGGGGACGAAGGCCGAGCTGATGAACGGCAGGAAGATCAGCGGATACGAGAATGCGCTCGCGCCGTCCACGGTCTTGGCGGAGAGCCCCGCGATCACCGCGATCCAGGTGAGCGCCAGGGTGAACAGGATCAGGATTCCGGCGACCGCGAGCCAGCCCAGCACGCTCGTTCCGGTGCGGAACCCGAGCAGGAGAGCGACGCCGACGACGATCGCCAGCGAGACGAGGTTGGCCACCAGCGACGTCAGCACGTGAGCCCACAGCGAACTGGATCGTGCGACCGGCATGGACTGGAAGCGCTCGAAGATGCCGCCCTGCAGGTCCAGGAACAGACGATAGGCCGTGTATGCGATCCCCGAGGCGATCGTGATCAGCAGGATGCCGGGCAGCATGTAGTCGATGTACGAGGACGATCCGGTGTCTATCGCGCCGCCGAAGACGAAGACGAACAGCAGCATGAGGGCCACCGGGGTGACCGCGGTCGTGACGATCGTGTCGGGGCTGCGCAGGATGTGGCGCAGCGACCGCCCCGTCAGGACGGTGGTGTCGCCGATGAAGTGGCTGGTGGTCATGATGGCTCCTTCCCGATCGAGCCCGGACCACGGACTGCGTCGGCTCCGACGCCGGCTCCGTCCGGGGCTGTCAAGGTGAGGAATACCTCCTCGAGGCTCGGCTGCTTCTCGACGTACTCGACCTTCGCCGGCGGCAGCAGTCGCTTCAGCTCAGCGAGCGTGCCGTTCACCAGAATCCGTCCCTCGTGCAGGATCGCGATGCGATCGGCGAGCTGCTCGGCCTCGTCGAGGTACTGCGTGGTCAGCAGGACGGTGGTTCCCCTGCGGGCGAGCTGCCGCACCGTCTGCCAGACCTCGATGCGCGCCTGGGGGTCCAGTCCCGTGGTGGGCTCGTCGAGGAAGATGACCTTCGGGTCTCCGATGAGACTCATCGCGATATCGAGTCGGCGCCGCATGCCCCCCGAGTACGTCGCGGCTTTCCGGCTGCCGGCGTCGGCCAGCGAGAATCGCGTGAGCAGGTCATCGGCGATCCTGCCGGGTGTCTTCAGGTGTCGTAACCGCGCGACGAGGATGAGGTTCTCGCGTCCGGTCAGAACCTCATCGACGGCCGCGAACTGCCCGGTGAGGCTGATCGACTCCCGCACGCTCTGAGGTCGCGTCGCGACATCGAACCCGTTCACGTGTGCGGAGCCCGCGTCCGCAGCGAGCAGGGTGGACAGAATGCGCACGATCGTCGTCTTGCCTGCGCCGTTCGAGCCGAGGAGGGCGAAGATGGCACCGGGCTGCACGTCGAAGTCGACGCCGCGCAGCACGTGCACGTCCTTGAACGACTTCTGCAGACCCGTCACCCGGATCGCAGGTTCCTGGGTCATTTCCGTTGCGCTCCCTCCGCATCATCGATCGCCTTGGTCAGGCGGCCGCGTTCCTTGTCGAGCCATTGCTTGCCTGCGTACGCCTGCGCGAAGGCCTCGGCGAATTCGACCGGGTCGTCGCCCACGATGTCCCGCACCGGCGTGCCGTCGACGGCCGCGCGCTCCCACAGGTCCGCGAGATCGCCGAGCATCATCACGAGCGTGTCGCCGTCGGTGATGCCGCCGGCGACCAACAGGTAGCGGTGCATCGCCTTGGCCGCCGCGGCATACGGCTCAGCGAGGCCCTCGATCCGGGCTTTGTCCTGCCGGTATTTCTTCTTCTGCTCCAGTGAGCCGGTCAAGGTCTCGATCCACTTGGCGACCATGTCATTTCTCTCCTTCGTGGAGCTGTTCGATCCGTCCTGCGAGGAAGCTCCATGTCCTCCAGAACTCGTCCAGCTGGCGGCGCCCGTGCGCGTTGATCGAGTACACCTTGCGCGGGGGTCCCTTTTCGGAGGGGACCTTCTCGACGTCCACGAATCCGCGTTGCTCGATGCGAACGAGCAACGCGTAGATCGTTCCTTCGACCAGCTCCGTGAAGCCCTGCTCGCGAAGCCGCGCCGTGATCTCGTATCCGTACGCGGGGCGCACCGCCAGGATGGCGAGCACGATGCCTTCGAGGGTGCCTTTGAGCATCTCCGTCATCTGGCTGCCCATCGCGGACCGTCCCATCTACTCTGTGTCGCTGGGTACCAGTAGACAGTAACACTGACTACCGGTAGATAGCAACACTTATTACCGGCGGTGGTGAGCCGGATCGGATTGCGGCGTTGCCGATCCCCGCGACGGCGCACCGTATCGCGACCACTCTTCGAAGGGCTGCGACGGCCGCGCCCCGGTCGGGGCTGCGCGATGCTCGCACCCAGCTCCGCACCCCACCCACGCGCTCGCTCCGGCTAGCGTCCGGCACGCCGGCGCGCACCCCGTCCCGCGGCATCCGTGCGCCGGGCGGACGTGCGCCGACCTGCACCGCACCGCCCGACCGAGGATCCTCGCTGCGGCGGGCTAGGCGAAAGTGAGCACCGGCTTGACGACCGCGCCGGACTCGCTGTCGTGGAACGCCTGAGCGATCTGCCCGAACGGGTAGGACCGGATGAGCTTGTCGAACGGGAACTCCCCCGCCAGGTAGAGCTCGATCAGCTCGGGGATGAACAGCTGCGGGATCGCCCCGCCCTCCACGACCGCCGTGACCCGAATGGCGCGGGCCACCGCGAGCGCGAGGTTGACCGGAGCGTTCGCCTCCGGGTTGGCCGCCGCGAGCAGGATCGCGTGACCACGGTGCCCCAGCGACTGGAACATCGCATCCACGACACCCGCGTTGCCCGTCGTGTCGATGGCGTAGTCGACCCCGGACCCGCTGATCCTCGCCAGAGTGTCGACGGTGTCCTCGGAGCGAGGATTGACGGTGTGCGTGGCCCCCAGCTCGCGCGCCAGTTCGAGCCGCTCATCCACCATGTCGACCGCGACGATGGTTCGCACACGAGCGACCCGCGCCGCCATCAGCGCGGACATGCCGACCGCCCCGGCGCCGAACACGACGAGCGTGCTGTCCGTTCTGGGCTGGAGCACGTTCAGCACGGTGCCGGCCCCGGTCTGCACCCCACAGCCGAGGGGCGCGAGGATCTCCAGCGGTACGTCCGCGCGGACCTTCACGACGCCGCGCGCCGGCACGTTCGCGTGGGTGGCGAACGCGGACTGACCGAAGAAGTGCGAATTGACCGGTTCCCCTGCCTCATCCGTCAGAGACGTGGTCTGATCGGGGCGCCCTCCGGCGAAGTTCTGGTCGTACGAGTCCGCGCAGAAGGAGGGGCGGCCGCTCAGGCAGTCCACGCAGACGCCGCAGCTGGCGACCGTGAGTACGACGTGATCGCCCGGTGCGAGATGCGTGATGCCGTCGCCGACGCGCTCGATCACCCCCGCACCCTCATGACCCAGGACGATGGGGAACGTCGTGGGGATCCACCCGTCCCGGACAGCCATGTCGGTGTGGCAGACGCCCGTCGCGACCATGCGCACCTGCACCTCACCGGCTCGCGGATCATCCAGAGTCAGCTGCTCGAGCTCGAACTCGTCATGAAGCCCGCGCGTGACGGCTGCGGTGATCGATGAGGACAACGGGGTCCATCCTTTCGTTTGGGCAGCCCGACGCCGCGAGTGAGTTCCGGTGACACTCGTGCCAACACTGGACGAAGCCGCTCTCCATCCTGCCCCGGTCTTCGTCGGCGGGGCAAGAAGAAGGGAGTCAGTCCCTGATGAACCTCAGCAGATCCTCATCGAGCTCCTTCTGATACTCGCCCCAGATGCCGTGCGAGGCGCCCTCATACTCCTTGAGCGTTCCGTCTCGGACCAGCGTGATGGCTTTTCGGGCGGCGTCGTGGATCGGAACGATCTGGTCCTCTGTGCCGTGCGCGATGAAGATGGGCACGGCGAGCATCTTCAGGTCCTCGGTCAGATCGGTTTCCGAGAACGCCTTCACACACTCGTACGCCGCCGTGAGACCAGCCATCTGGCTCTGCCGCCAGAAGTCGTACACGAGTCCCTTGGATTCGGTCACACCGGGCCGGTTGAATCCGTAGAACGGCAGAGCCAGCTCGAACCAGAATTGGGATCGATCGGCGAGGATGCTGGCGCGGATCTGGTCGAACGCCTCGATGGGGGTGCCTTCGGGATTGGCTTCCGACTTGACCATGATCGGCGGAATCGCCCCTGCGGTGAACACCTTGCGCACTCGCCCGTCGGCGTACTTCGCGGCGAACCGGACCGCCTCACCGCCACCGGTGGAATGACCGACGGCGACGGCGTCCTGCAGGTCCAGCGCCGTCGCCAGCTCGCCGAGGTCGCGCGCGTAGGTCTCGATGTCGTTGCCGGTGGAGGTCTGCATGGACCGGCCGTGCCCCCGCCGATCGTGTGCGATCGCGCGGAACCCGGCGTCGGTGACGACCTTGAGCTCGAGCTGCCAGGCATCCGAGCTCAACGGCCAGCCGTGGCTGAAGATGACCGGGCGTCCGCTGCCCTGGTCGGTGTAGTAGATCTGCGTCCCGTCGGACGTGGTGAAGTACGGCATTGTCGTTTCCTTTCTGGGGTCTTTCGATGGATGAGCGGTGGTGGCGAATCGTCGGTCACCCCACCGCGACCGCGTCGGCTGCTTCGGCGATGAGGTCGCTCATGCCCACACTTTCGCGGTTCCCTCCCCGCCCGACAATGGCGGTGCCACCACACCTCGGCGCGGGCAAACCCCACAGTTTTCGCCGCCCGATCCCGACCAGAACGACCACCGATCGCCGCCGTCTCATATGATGCGCGGGTGGGGACCCCGATCAGCGTGGTTGTCGGCGAAGATCAGCCGCTGGTGCGCGAAGGCATCGTGCGCATCCTCGAGCACTCCGGGTTCGAGGTTGTGGGTACTGCCGTCGATGCGCCCGAACTGATCGGCCTGGCCCGGGCACTGCGGCCGGCGGTGGTCCTCACCGACATTCAGATGCCCCCCGATTTCAGCGACGACGGTCTTCGCGCGGCGCTCGAACTGCGGCGGTCCGATCCGGGCATCGGGGTGGTCCTGTTGACCCAATTCCTGGACGGGCAATATGCCGAAGACCTGCTCTCGGAGCGCGCGGACGGCGTCGGGTACCTGCTGAAGGAGAAGCTGGCGAGCCCTGATCTGCTGACGGATGCGTTGCGACGCGTGGCGGCCGGCGGCACCGCGCTGGATCCCGATGTCGTGGCCAGCCTGGTCAACCGGCGACGCGCGGGGCAACCGTTGGACAAGCTGACTCCGCGTGAACGAGACGTTCTCGCCCTCATGGCGCAGGGGCATTCCAACGCACGGATCGCCGAACTGCTGTTCGTGACCGTGGCCGGTGTCGAGCGCCACATCACGGGCATCTTCGCCAAGCTCGATCTTCCGCAGAATGCTCCCACGCAGCACCGGAGGGTGCTTGCCGTGCTCAGGTTCCTGCGGAGCTGAACACACCGGACAGGTCGACGGCGACCCGCCGGAACCCGGCATCGTCGTCGACGATCAGAACGCGGGGTGGCGGCGGCTCAGCACGCCCTCCGCGGGGGGACGGACGATGGGCGAACCCCACAGTCCTCACCCCGTGGGCAACCGGATGACAACCGCCGTTCCGGCTCCCCGCGGAGAGTCGATCCGAACCGAGCCGCCGATCGCCGCGACGCGATCGACCACGCCGACCAGGCCGGTGCCCTCCGAATCGAACGTCGCGCCACCGACACCGTCATCGCGGACCTGGAGTACGAGATCTTCGCCCTCCTCGGCCAGAGCGACCGTGATGCGTGATGCGTGAGCGTGCTTGACCGCATTGGTCAGCAGTTCCGACACGACGAAGTAGCCGCAGCTTTCCACGAGGGCATCGAAGCGCCGCACCAGCGCATCCTCGATGTGGACCGGGACCTCGCTCCTGGCCGCGACTGCAGACAGGGCCGCGCTCAGTCCCCGGCTCGTCAGGATCGCCGGATGGATGCCCGCCGCCAGCGATCTGAGCTCATCGATCGCGGCCTGAGCGTCGGCGGCCGCGCGCTCGATCAGCCCGCGCTGGCCGTCCAGGCCGGCGGGCAGGTTCTCGAGCGCAAGGCGCAGGCCGATCAGCAGGCTGACGAGCCGCTGCTGCGCGCCGTCGTGCAGATCCCGGACCAGCCGGCGCCGGACCGCGAATGTGGCGTCCAGGATACGGCGCTGCGCCTCCCGAGCGTGGACCTCGCGAATCACGGAGGCGTCGCGCTCGCGAGCTGCATGCTCGTTCTCCCGCCGTTCTGTCGTATCGCTGAACGCCAGCACGGCCCCGCGTCCTGACGGGAGGTCGATGGGCGCGGACCACCAGGCGATCGGGAACATCGTCCCGTCCCTGCGCGTGAACCATTCCTCGTCACCGTGGACGGTGGTGCCGCGTTCCCGGGGAACCAGCATCGGGCAGTCCGCCGCCCGGTAGGCGGAACCGTCCCGATGCTGGTAGTGGACCGTCTCGTGACTCTGTCGGCCGAGGAGTTCCTCGGCCTCCGCATAGCCCAGTACAGCGACGGCGGCCGGGTTGGCGAACAAGATGTATCCGTCGTGGTCCACGACCCACACCGGTTGGGGCACGTCTGCGAGCACCTTCGCGAGGAATTGCTGAGCTCCAGACTCCACGGGGGCACGCTAACAGCGAATGAGCCGGCCGGGAACGGATTCGCGGGTGCGGATCGCGACGCGGGAATCGTCAGGACGGCACGCTCGAGGTTGGATGCCGCGGGACGCGCCGTTCCCGCTCGATCGCTTCGCGGACGGCGGGTGCGACGTCCTGACCGAATCGCTGCAGAAGCACGGGGTCGTCGCCGCCGATGATGAACGCGCTGATTCCGTCGGCGAGCGCAAGTTCGGTCAGCTGGTCGGTCCACTCGCGCGCAGTGCCCTGCAACAGTCCTCGGCCGGCGGGCGACATCCCGACCCGCATGAAGTTCATCAGGCGCCGCACGTCCCGCGGGGATCTGCCGGCCCGAAGCGCGCTGTCGTCGATCCGCGCGTTGCCGGCCGCGATCCCGGCGCGCCCACCGTCGACGTACTCGATGGTCGGAAGCCAGCCGTCCGCGACCGCGCCGGTCAGCGTCAGCATGCGCAGCTTGTATGCCCCGACCCAGACGGGGATGGGGTGGGCCGGCCGGGGGCCGCGCTGGCCGTTCACGACGGGATAGTACGCACCGTCGCGGGTGAGCGGCTCGTCCATGTTCGCCCACGAGTCGCGGATGAGACCGATCGCCTCGCGCAGCGCGTCGACACCCTGCCCGGGTGTCAGCGTGCGCCCGCCCATCCGCGCAATCCCATCCCAGAACGCCCCCGCGCCGATCCCCAGTGCGAAGCGACCCTTGGAGAGCACGTCCAGGGTCGCGGCGGCGCGGGCCAATTCCAGCGGCGGCCGCAGCGGAAGGCTTGCCACGTTGGCGGCGAGGTGGATGCGGCGGGTCCGTGAAGCCACGAAGGCGAGCAGCGTCGAGGTGTCGAGGAACGACTGCTGGTAGGGGTGGTCCTGGAACGTCGCAAGGTCCAGACCCGCCTGCTCCGCGGCGATCGCCATGTCGACGGCGTGGTTCGCCGGCTGCGAGGTCGGCGTGATGAACGCACCGAAGCGGAGATCGTGCCCGTAGTCGGTCATGCTGCACTCCCTGACGCCGCGTCCGCGGCGACGGACGGGGCGTCCTCGGCGGCCGGCGCGATGTTGAAGTTGTCACGGAAGAGATTCGTCGGGTCGTACCTGCGCTTGAGGGAGCGAAGGCGATCCAGGACGGGAGGAGGGAACGCCTCGTCGAGCCGCTCCGGGCTGCGATCGGTCTCGAAGCTCAGATACAGGCCGTCGAAGTGGTGACCCAGCTCGCGCCATCGTGCCGACAGCCGGTCATCGCTGGAACTCATCGCCGCGACCTGAAAGGCCGGTGACCGGTGCGAGAAGGCGGTCTCGTGCGGGGAGACGTCGGCGATCGCCCCCCCATGGTGCGCAGCTCGAAGAAGTAGACCAGACCGCTGCGCAGCAACTCGGCCGCGTCGCGCGCGAACTCGCCGGTGAGCGAGGGAAGGAACGCCGACCGCGAGACGGGCTCGCCGAATCCATGCTGGCCCTCCGGCCCGACCTCGGCCGCATTGCCCATCACGCCGGCGTAGGGGGTCATGACCACGTGCTGCCGCACGAGCATCCCCAGCTCGGTGAACGGCATGAGCCGATCCACGACGACGTCCGGGTCGGGGTCGTCCACGACGCCGTACAGGGATATGACGAACTGATCCGCTTCACGCGGCCGGCCGGTGACCAGGAAGACCGTCGTATCGCGGGGCGCGTC
Organism: Microbacterium sp. zg.B48; assembly: GCF_024623505.1. Classification (NCBI taxonomy): domain Bacteria; kingdom Bacillati; phylum Actinomycetota; class Actinomycetes; order Micrococcales; family Microbacteriaceae; genus Microbacterium; species Microbacterium sp. zg.B48. The sequence continues at coordinate 37,611 of NZ_JANJFE010000016.1, read as the reverse complement.
GGCGGCGATCTGCCCGAAGCGCCGCAGGGACGCCTCCAGGTCGTCGGTGACCAGGCTGAGCTGGGCCCACCCGACCTCGCCGACCTCGGATGCTTCGAACTCGAATGCCGTGGCGATGCCGAAGTTCGCGCCGGCGCCGCGGACTGCCCAGAACAGATCGCTGTTCTCGGTCTCGGTGGCGCGGACCGGCGTGCCGTCGGCCAGCACGAGCTCCACTGCCCGGAGGCGGTCGATGGTGAGGCCGTGCTTGCGCGAGAGCAGCCCGATCCCGCCCGCTGTCGCGAGCCCGCCGACTCCCACGCCGCCGTAATCCCCGGACCCCAGCGCCCAGCCGTGCGGCGAGAGCGTCTGCGCCACGCGCTGCCACGTCGCGCCCGGTCCGAGGCGCACCCGCCGGGTCCGGCGATCGATGATCTGGATCGCGTCCAGTCCCCCGACGTCGATGATCAGGCCGCCACGGTTCGTCGAGCGGCCGCTGATGCCGTGACCGGCGCTGCGGATGCCGAGCGCGACGCCGGTGTGCTCGCGCGCGAACGCGACCGCGTCGACCACTTCGGCCACTGTCTGAGGACGCAGAACCAGGCCCGGAGCCCCACCGCGCAGGTAGGTCGATGAGACACTGGCGTAGGCGTCGTCGCCGGGCTCCACAGCCGTCGGAGCCAAAGACGCCGGGACGGCGTCGTAGTCGATTCCGGGCACGCGGGCCGCCAAGGACTCCGCGGACCGGGGGGCCGGTGGCGAAGGAACGTCGCGCAGCTGTTCGGCGAGAGCGACCGCTCTATCGAGATCGGCCGCGTTCTCGACGGGGAGGATCGGGATGCCGCGTACGGCCAGTGCCCTCAGTCCAGCCGCGTCCGGTCGCGGTGGCGCGACCACCCAGGCGGTGGCGCTGCTCAGCACGCGCCCCGGCGCCAGCGACTCCAGACTCTGTTCGGCCTTGGTGGTCACGGATCTGAGCTCCGTCACCGCGAACGCCGGTGTGCTCGCTCCGAATGCGGCACCGGGGGCGGCGGCGGGCACGATGCCCACGCGCAGTCGTTCGGTGCGCGCGGCGATCCACGCCGCGATCGTCCAGGGACTCCATGGCTCGCCCGCGTCTTCGTGGCGCGCTGATCGGCGCACCACGGCGACGCCGACCCCGCGTCGATCGGCCTCCAGCGCCAACTCCATCAGATCGTCGGGATGCCGCCGACCCGCCTCCAGCAGAATGCCCAGTTCCATGAGAACCCCTCACCGCAATGCATCGATTGCAGTACAAACCGTATGCTCTACATATTATTCCCATCGCGAGGAGTCGAGATGAGTGGGGCAGGCGCCGCCACGCCACGCCCGGTCGTGGGGATTCTGGGGTTCGGCAAGCTGGGCATGGTGTTGGCGCGATCGGCCGAGCACGCTGGGCACCGCGTCCTCGCCGCAGCATCCGGTGATCCCATCCGCCTCCGGATGATGCGGGACGCTCTGACACCCGGCGTCGAGATCGGCTGGGCGCAGGAGGTCGCCGAGCGTGCGGACATCGTGATCCTGGCGCTGCCGTTCTCCGCGTACCGCGAACTGCCGGCGACGGCGGTGGCGGGCAAGGTCGTCGTGGACGCGACCAACCACTGGCCCGAGGTCGACGGACCCAGGGAGCTCTACGCCACAGCCGCCGACTCGACGAGCGAAGTCCTGCAGCGGGAACTGCCCGCCTCGATCATCGTCAAAGCCTTCAACCACATCGGCTACCACGACCTGGAACCGCCGCGCTGGCCGGTGGGCGACCCGCGCCGGACGGCGATCGCCATCGCCGGCGATGACCGACAGGCGACGGCGGCGGTGGCGGTGCTGGTTCAGGCGATGGGGTTCGCACCGCTCGAGGTCGGCCGCCTTGCCGGCGGGAGAGTGCTCGAACCCGGGTCACGAGCCTTCGGAGCATCCCTCCCCGAGCGGGATCTCCGCCGCCTCCTGGCGATGCCTCCCGGGCCGGCAGGATGACCCACGCCGCGCGCCAGCCGGTCTTCCCCCCGGCGATCGCACCGGCTCAGCGGACGGTCGCGCCCTCTCCGGCGGGTTCTGCAAGAACGTCGCGGACCGCCAGGCACGGATCGAGCTGAGGCTGGGCGGAGTGGATCGACATGGCGAGATTCCCCGCCTGCCGCAGGAATTCCGCGCGCACGCTGTCGTCGACACTGTCGAAGACGGCGTCCTCGGCTGTGCGCACCTCACGCTCCGCCCGCTCCAGCGCCATCCTGCCGTCGTCGGTGATCACGATCCGCCGGACCCGGCGGTCGGAGGGGTCGACCCGGCGCTCGACGAGGCCCGCGTCGACGAGCGCGTCGATGACATACGGCATCACCGTCTTGTCGATGCTGAGGTGGCGGGCCAGCCCACTCTGCGTCGGAGGATCGTTGTGGCCCACCACGGAGAGAATCTGGAACCCGCGCAGGCCGTGCGGTATGCCGTCCACGGCGGCTGCCACGTGCTGATGCCAGTCGCGCAGGATCACGCCGAGCACCCACCCGAGGTCGGCGCCGGGAGTCGCCGCGGCCAGCGCAGTCGCGTCCGTCATGGCACGATCGTACGCCACCGATTGCCGGTCATATCGTTTGCGCAGCATCCGATCAGCTCCCGCTGCGCTCATTCCCGATCCGGAGGGTTCCGCTTCTGCCTGCGGACCCGAATCAGGGCCGCAGCACGACTTTGATGCAGCCGTCTTCCTTCTTCTGGAAGATCTCGTACAGCGCGGGGGCCTCCTCCAGCGGCCGCTCGTGCGTGGTCAGATCCATGACTCCCAGCGGGTCGGCCGGGTCCTCCACGAGCGGGACCAGATCATCCATCCACCTCTTCACGTTGCACTGTCCCATCCGCAGGGTGACCTGCTTGTCGAACATCGTCTTCATGGGGAGGATGTCCGCTTCGCCCGCGTAGACGCCGCTGATCGAGACCGTTCCGCCGCGCCGGACGACATCGATCGACGCGTGCAGCGCCGCCAGCCGGTCCACGCCCGCGTTCTCCATCAGCACTCGCGCCGCCGGATCCGGGAGCAGCCCGATCGCGTCCTGCGCGATCTTGACGCCGGTGTTGCCGTGCGCTTCCATTCCCACGGCGTCGACCACCGAGTCCACGCCGCGGCCGTCGGTCAGATCGCGCAGCTCCTGGACCGTGTCGTCGGTCAGCTCGAACACCTCGGCGCCGTGACGCGCCGCCATCTCGCGTCGGTCCGCTTCGGGGTCCACGGCGAGCACGCGGTATCCGAGGTACACACCGACGCGAGCCACGAACTGCCCGACCGGGCCGAGGCCCATCACGGCAAGGGTGCCACCGGCGGGCACGTCGGCGTACTGCACGCCCTGCCAGGCGGTGGGCAGGATGTCGCTGAGGAACAGGTAGCGCTGGTCGGGCAGCTCGCTGCCGATGGGAATGTGGTTGTAATCGGCCAGCGGCACCCGCAGGTACTCCGCCTGCCCTCCCGGTATCTGGCCGTAGAGCTTCGTGTACCCGAAGAGCGCGGCGCCGCTCCCGTATTTCCTGACCTGGGTGGTCTCGCACTGCGACTGGAGGCCGTGCGTGCACATGAAGCACAGCCCGCACGAGATGTTGAAGGGGACCACGACACGGTCACCCACCGCCAGGCGCGTGATCTCACTGCCGACGGCGACGACCTCTCCCATGGACTCATGGCCGAGGATGTCGCCGGGATCGATGAACGGCCCGAACAGCTCGTAGAGATGAAGGTCGGATCCGCAGATGGCGGTTGACGTGATCTTGACGATCGCATCGGTCCCGTATTCGATCCGCGGATCTTCGACATCGTCGACGCTGACCTTGCGCTTGCCCTGCCAGGTGAGTGCTCGCATGATCGCCTTTCCGGGTGTACTCGGGCGAGTCGGACCCACCGTCCACGTTGACGCTCGATCCGGCTTGGCGCGACCCCTTGCCTTTCCGCGGAGCCGAGGCGAGAATCGCGGGCGCGGGCGTCGGGCCTCATCGGCCGGGGCGTGGCGGATCGGTCTCCCGCCCGGTCACCACCAGGATCTGCCGCGGAGCAGATCCCCGAAGTCCTCGGGCGAACCTCGTCCGGTATCGCGGGAGCCGAGATAGCTCTCCACGACGGCTCGTCCGAGATCGTCGAGCTCGGGCGCGACCACCTGTCCGCCCACCCGACGCGCGAGAGCGTCGATGAACCGCGCGAGGCCGGGGTCATCCCCCAGTCGGAAGAACGTCGTCTGAGCGCCGAGGCGTCGCGCCATGTCCAGTTCGCGCACGGTGAGGGCCACCGTGCGCTGTCCGGGCGGGTAGCCGAAGTGCACCGAGCCGTTCGGGTCCAGGTGCGACGTCGGCTCACCGTCGGTGACGATGAGCAGCACGGGCTGGGCGGTGGGGTTGCGCCGGAAGTGCCGCTGGGCCAGAAGCAGCGCATGGTGAAGGTTCGTGCCCTTGTCCCAGACCGCGTCCTTCGCGGTCAGCTGTTCGATGTCGATCACCTCCGCCTCCCGGGCGAAGGCGATCAGCTGCAGGCTGTCGCCGCGGAAGCGGCTGGAGATGAGCTGGTGCAGGGCCAGCGCGGTGCGCTTCATCGGCACCCATCGTCCGTCCATCGCCATGGAGAACGAGGTGTCCACGAGCAGCGCGACGGCAGCCTGCGTACGTCCCTCCGTTTCGACCACCTCGACGTCGCGCGTCTCCAGCCGCACTCCGGTCGACGCGTCCCCGCCGTCGGTGACCGTCCGCAGCACGGCGTTGGACACCGTGCGCGGGATGTCCCACGGCTCGGTGTCGCCGAACGCCCATTCCCGGGTGGAGCCGGTGCGGTCGCCGGCCGCGCCGACATTGCGCGTCTCGCGAGCCCCGCTCCGTCCAGACTGACGGGTGGCGATGTCGCGCAACAGGGCACGGCCGAGCTGACGCATGGCGCGCGGTGTGAGGCGCAGCGCTCCATCCGAGGCGCGACGCAGCATCCCGGATTCGTTCAGCTCCCGTTCCAGGTCGCGCAGGGCGCGCGCGCTGACGGCGGCATCCTCACCGACGAGGCGGGCGAGCGCGTCCACGTCGATGTCGTCCATGCGGGCGCCGGGGTAAGACTGGCCCAGTTGATCCGACAGGGAATCCAGATCGGCGAGCTCCTGCATGATCCCGGTGGCTTCGCCGAGGCCGGCGGCCTCATCGCCCGAGAAGGATGCCGAACCGTCCCAATCCTGGCTGGGCCTGAGGGAACGCAGATTCTCGTCCAGGCGCGCCAGCGACTGCATGAGATCCGGCGACCCGAACGCCTGGGCGGCCAGGTCCATCAGTTCTTCACGCTGCTCCGGAGTCATCGAGTTGAGCATCCGCTGCGCGGCGGCCGACCGCTCCGCGAGGCCATCCATCAACTCGTCCAGGTTCTGCGGGTTCTCCGGAAAGTACTCGCCGTGCTTGCGCATGAACTCGTCGAAGTCCTCTGCGGTGTCGTCCCCGAGCCGGCGCTTTTCGAGCAGGTCGTTGAGGTCGCCGAGCATCCGGCGGATCGCTTCGCGGTCGGCGTCGGTGGCGCTCTGCAGGGCGTCCTTCATGCCCGCGAACCGCTGGTCCAGCAGTTCGCGGCCGAGCAGCTCTTTGATCCGCTCGTAGTCGGAGCGCGCGGCGGGACTGCGCCACTGGTAGTCGGACAGTTCGTTCACCGCCGCCGCGGTGCTGGGCGGCAGGTTCTCCAGCCGCATCTCGGCGAAGGATCGGGCGTCATCGTCCATCTCGACGTCGCGGACGAGGTGCTTGCGCTCTTCGAGCACGGCGTGGTCCAGGAGCTGTCGCACTTCGTCCAGTGTTCCGTCCAGCCGATGGCGGCGCACCAATTCTGCGCGGCGCTCGCGAGCGCGCCGGGCCAGGTCGTCAAGACCCTGCTGGTCGCGGCTGCCGCGGCGCAGGTACTCGCGCATCGCGCGTTCGGCCGACGTGCCGGACATCACATCGTGCCCGATCGCCTCGAGTGCCTCCTGCACGGGGACCGGCGGGGCAAGCGGGTCCGGCCCGCCGGAGTAGCGTCCGTACCGGTTGGTCTGCGCCGGCGCGCGGTGGAATCCGCGCCCCATCAGCGTCGGCCCCCGTGCTCACCCATACACGCTCTCCCCCGCCGCGCTGTCCTTGCTGATGCGCCGCTCCAGGTAGAGCGCCTCGAGCAGCAGCTCCAGAGCGCCCGCCCGCTCGCCCGGGGTCCGCGCGTCGAGTCGCTCGGCCACCTCGTCGTACAGATCGGACTCGCCGAGGACCGGCATCGCGGCGAGGACATCGGCGGCGGGGACCTGCTCACCCGTCATCACCGTGGCCCCGTCGTGCAGCGCGTCCACCAACCCTGCCGCGTCGATGCCCCGCAGGTGCGTGCGAGCAGTCTCTGCGATCGCGGTGCGCAGCAGATGCTCGAGGATGGGACGCTCGCGGCCTTCCTCACCCGTCTCGAACTCGATCTTTCCCCCCAGCACGTCCACGGCGGTCTCGAGGTCCACCGGTCGCGCCACCCCGACCTCCTCGTGCTGACGCGTGGCGCGGTGCAGAGCTGCGGCCGCGATCGTCTCGGCCCCGGCGATGGCGAAGCGCGCCGACACACCCGCCCGCTGGTCCACGGCATCCGAATCCCGAAGATTGCGGGTGAAGCGCGCCAGCACCTCGAGCAGGTGGGCGGGAACCGTGGCGACCAGGTCGGCCTCTTGGCGGATGACGGCCACCTCCTCCTCGATGGTCTGCGGATAGTGCGTGCGGATCTCCGCGCCGAACCGGTCCTGCAGCGGCGTGATGATCCGTCCTCGGTTGGTGTAGTCCTCGGGGTTGGCCGTGGCGACGACCAGGACGTCCAGGTCGAGCCGAAGCAGGTAGCCGCGGATCTGGATGTCGCGTTCCTCCATCACATTCAGCAGCGACACCTGGATGCGCTCGGCAAGATCGGGCAATTCGTTGATCGCGACGATTCCACGGTGGCTGCGTGGGATCAGACCGTAGTGGATGGTCTCGGGGTCTCCGAGCGAGCGGCCCTCGGCCACTTTGATCGGGTCGACGTCACCGATCAGATCGGCCACCGACGTGTCCGGAGTGGCGAGCTTCTCGACGTATCGCTCGGAGCGATGCCGCCAGGTCACCGGCAGGTCGTCGCCCAGTTCGGCTGCGCGTCGAACCGAGGCGGGCGTGACCGGATGGAACGGGTGCTCACCCAGTTCGGACCCGGCGATCACCGGCGACCACTCGTCCAGCAGTCCGGAGAGGCTGCGCAGCAGCCGGGTCTTGCCCTGACCGCGCTCGCCCAGCAGGACCACGTCATGTCCGGCCAACAGCGCGCGCTCCAGTTGGGGGATCACCGTGGAGTCGAACCCGTGGATGCCGGGCCACGGGTCGCGCCCGTCGGCCAGCGCTGAGAGGAGGTTCTCACGCAGCTCCACGCGCAGCGGCCGATAGGTGTGCCCCGACGCGCGCAGCTGTCCCGTCGTGGTGATCGCTGATGGCGATGTTGTCATGACGAGAGAGTAAATCTCTTGCACGGGGGTGAGGGCCGGATGGCGGATTTTCTCAGGACGAGAGGTTCCGCGGCTCCTGCGACCCCTATCGCACCGTCGCGATTGTGGATACCTTGAGGGGCCGATCCTCTCGGCGCAACGGACAGGTGATCCAGGCACTGCAGCCCGTCTTCGCAGCGGCGGTTACGGTGATGCCCACCCAGCCGGGCAGCGAATGAGGACAGGGAGATGACGGACGTGGACCAGAGCCGCCGGCCGGTGAGGTTCCTCGCGACGCTCGCCACGGCATCCGTCGTTGTGCTGATACTGGCCGCGTGCTCGGATGCAGCCCCGCCGCCGGCGTCGCCACGCCCGAGCGGCGGTGACATCGTGTCGACCGAGTCGGTCGATATCGGAGGCGGCCGCACCATGATCCTGGAGTGCGCCGGCACAGGCTCGCCCACCGTCGTGTTCATCTCCGGGACGCGGGGCGCCGCCGATGAATGGGACACGCTCCTCGCAGACGCAGACCCCGCTGCGGTGTCCACCTTCGACGATGTCTCCCGCACCACGCGGGCGTGCTCCTACGACCGGCCGGGAACGACCCGGGCATCGGGCGAACTCTCACCCTCGACCGTTGTCGCCCAGCCGACCACCGCTCGCCAGGGCGCCGAGGATCTCCTGACGATGATGGATGCCGCCGGCGAACCCGGACCGTACGTGGTCGTCGCGCTGTCCTGGGGCGGTCTGATCGCACAGGAGCTGGCGCGCACGCATCCTTCCGACGTCGCCGGGCTCGTCCTGCTGGACTCGGCCAGCGCGTACCTCGCTCAGACGTTCTCCGCCGACCAGTGGGCGCGGTGGATGGCGGTGATCACGGCGAGCGCGGACTCGCTCGGGTCGGAGGTGCCGGCCTACGAGATGAGCATCTCAGAGTTGCAGGCTGACGCCGCCTTGCCGACCGTTCCCGTCGTCGTCATCTCCTCGGATCACCCCTGGGACCTGCAGCTCACTCCCGGTGAATCCACGTGGCCGGGCTGGGTCGCAGCCCAAGCCGAGCTCGCGCGATCGCTGGGCGCTGTGCACATCACCGACTCCGACAGCGGGCACGGTATCCCGGTCGAGCAGCCGGCGCTCGTCACGGCCGCGATTCGGGTGGTCCTGGACACCGTCAGAGACGTGCGAACGATCCGCTGACCCGTCTGCCCGACGCCCAGGAACGATCGCTCGCTCCCGGCCGTCGATCTTCTCCATCCCCCCGGCACAGACGCCTCGGCGGCATCTGATCCATCGAGATCCAGCGTCCGGACCCTCTTGCCGCGCATCGCAACATCCAATATATTACATCCCACCTACCGGCATCCGTCGGCGGACCCTAAGAGCGCGCGGGCGGCCCGTCGCGCACGGATTGGACACATCATGAGCACTGATCAAGACATCAAGAACGTCGTGCTGGTGCACGGCGCCTTCGCCGACGGGTCAGGATGGCGAGGCGTATACGACAACCTGACGGCTCGGGGCTACCGGGTCACCATCGTGCAGAACCCGCTCACCTCACTGGAGGACGACGTCGCGGCGACCACCCGAGTGCTGAACCTCCAGGACGGGCCGACGATCCTCGTCGGGCATTCCTGGGGCGGCACTGTCATCACCGAGGCAGGGGTGCATCCGAACGTCGCCGGACTGGTCTACGTCTCGGCGCTCGCTCCGGACGCAGGCGAGACCACCTCCCAGCAGTACGAGGGTTTCGCCCCGACGCCGGACTTCGTCATCGATGTCGGCGACGACGGATTCGGCTTCCTCAATCACGAGAAGTTCAAGCTGGGGTTCGCGGCGGACGCCGGCGACGCGGATGCGGCGTTCCTTCGGGACTCGCAGGTCCCCATCAACATGTCGGCTTTCGGTGTCCCGGTCAAGGACGCCGCCTGGCGGGAGAAGCCGAGCTGGGCGGTCATCGCCGAGGAGGACAAATCCTTCGATCAGGCGATGCTGCAGCACATGGCCGAACGCATGGGGGCGGAGATCACGAACGTACCGGGGGCCAGCCACGACGTCTTCATCACCCAGCAGGGCATCGTCTCGGACGTGATCGACACCGCCGCACACGACGCCGCTCGCGTGCGCGCCGCCTGAAGCACCGGCGCGGGCCCGCCGTGCGCGGGCTCGCCCGTCGTCGGGGCCATCGCCGCCTCGCCGGGCAGAACCTGACAGATCCGGGAACGGAAGCGTCGCCGAGCGCATACCCCCCGACGCCTGACGTCCGGCAGTGGAGCCACCGCGAGAAGGTTGACAGGTGACTCGAGAGTCACCTATTGTCGCGGCATGGACACCGAGTCCGTGATCCACGCAATCGCAGATCCGTCCCGTCGCCGGATCCTCGACGCGCTGCGGTCGCGCGACGGCCGGAGCGTCGGCGAACTCACCGAAGCACTTGCGCCCCTCGGCCGGCACGCCGTGCTCAAGCACGTCGGCGTGCTCGAAACGGCCGGACTCATCGTGTCGCGAAAAGAGGGACGCGTGCGCCGTTGCCACCTCAACCCCGTGCCCATCGTCCAGCTCGCGGAGCGCTGGATCGATGACTTCGGAGCGCGCGCATCCGCTGGGCTGCTCGCGCTCAAGAACGATCTCGAGAAAGGAACGAACTGATGACCGACGATCGCATCTACGAGGTGCTGGTGTCCGCCGAGCCCACCGCGGCATGGCGTGCTCTCACGGACCCGGGCACGGTGAAGAGGTACTACTTCGGCACGTCGCCGCGCACCACCTGGCAGGTCGGCTCGCCGATCGAGTTCGTGGACGAAGAAGGCGACCCCCAGATCGTCGGCGAGGTGCTGGAGTACGAGCCACCTCGGCGTCTGGCGCACACCTTCGTCGCCACCTGGTACGGCGCATCGGACGATCAGGGCTCGCTGCACTGGGAGATCGAACCGACCGACTCCGGATGCCGGATCACCCTGGTGCATCGCGGTGCACGTGGCCAGACCCGCGAAGGCTCGGAAACCGCGGACGGTTCGCGGCAGATCATCGAAGGGCTCAAGCAGCTGCTCGAGCAGGATGCCGCCGCCTAGCCGGGCCGCGGCATCCGTCGGTCACCCCTGACGCCAGTCGTCAGAGACGATGTGGGAGCCGGCCTGGGGACCCATCTGCAGCATGCCACCGTCCACGGCGTACGAGGCTCCGGTGACGTAGGAGGCTCCGGCGGAGGCGAGGAATGCCACGACCGCGGCAACTTCGCGGGCGTCGCCGGGACGCCCCAGCGGCACGCCCGGGCGGGAGACCGCGTGCGGGTTCTCGTCTTCCTGGTCGGTCATGGGCGTTGCGATCTCGCCGGGGGCGACCGAGTTGGCGGTGATCCGTTCATGGCCTAGTTCCAGGGCGATCGTCTTCATCAGGCCACCGAGACCGTGCTTGGCCGCGTCATATGCGGCGGAACCGACACGCGGCTGATGCTCGTGGACGCTGGTGATCGCGATCAGCCTGCCCCCTTGGCCGCCGAGCATGTGACGAGCGGCACGCTGGAGGCAGACGAAAGCAGCCTCGAGGTCAACACTCACCGTATGGCGCCACTCTTCGAGAGTCATCTCCAGAAACGGCGCATTGTCGCCGGTGCCGGCGTTGTTCACGAAGACATCCAGGCCTCCGAGCTCAGCTGCGAGCTCGTCGATCACGTCCGCGCAGTCCGGGACCTCGGTGGCATCGAAACGCCGAACGACCGCCGTGCGGTTGAGCGCTTCCACCTCGCGCGCGGTGTCCCGCGCGCCGTCTTCATCGGAGTGCCAGGTGATGCCGATGTCCATTCCGGCCGCGGCGAGCGCGATCGCCGTCGCCTTGCCGATACCGGAGTCGGAGCCTGTCACGATCGCGCGGGTGGGGTGGAATGTCATGCAGTGAGGATCGCTCCCTGCCATCACGAGTGGAACGGGGTTGACAGCGCCTCCGACACTCACCCGGCGCGTTGTCAGCGGCGCCGGGGCAAAGGCTATTCGTCCGGGTCTTCTCCCTCAGCCTGGGAGGGGTGACCGTCGGCCGGCAGCGGATCGTGCTCGTCGGGACGATCCGGGTCCTCCCCCTCTGCCTGGCTCGGCTTGCCCGTGGGGCCATCGATTGAGTGATCGCGGGAGCTCATGACACGAGCCTGAGCGCAGGGCGGAGGCGGCGCGAGGGGCTTGACTTTCTGTGAGGGGCCGAGGTCAGCGGTCCCGGAGTCCTGCGCCGACGTAGCGCTGGTAATCGAGCGCCGCGGACGTGCGCAACGTCTCGCGAACCTCGGCGGCAGCCGACTGAAGCGCCGCGACCCAGCCCAGAGCGGTGGAGCCATCCGTTGCTCGAGGAAAGCCGCTGGCGCGCAGGACGATGCCCGAGTTGCGGGGCGCACCTCCCGCGGGTTCGAAGACGGGAACCGTGATGGAGGTCAGCTCGATCGCGGTCTCCTCCGGCGCGATCGACTGAATGAAGAGGGGTCGGCTGGCAGCCAGGATGCCGCGGACCGCACGGTCCCGCGCCGGCGACAGCTCACTGCGCGCATACTCCTGCAGCGCCAGTGAGAGCGCATCGTCCTGAGCCGCGTAGCCCTCGGTGCGCTTGACCGTATAGCCCTGCGCCCGGACCTTCTCGGCGGAGCGCCGATAGGAATCGCTGACCTGCCGGTCCGGCGGCCACAGCCGGGACACCCAGGCGTCGATCGCGGCATCGTCCCACGCGATGGCCGCTTCACCCAGCGGCGGCACGATCGGTATCCGGGATCCGAGTCGCTCCTCCTCCGCTTCGAAGGATGCGGACCGCGCGAACGCGCTGGCTCCGATGGTCTGTTCGGACGCTGAGATCTTCACCATCGCCACGACATGGCACTCGAGCTCTTCGGCCAGCCGGTCCAGTTGCGGCCGCGCTGCTTCGGCGATCCGTCCGGCGGTGATGAGCGACCCGTCGAGGTGTGCGGACAGGCCTGTCGGCGAGAAGCCGCCGTACCCGCCCTGGAAGAACAGCAGCGGCGCGACGGGCCTGGTCACCTCGAGATCGTCGACGTGGACCAGCGTGATCCAATGGTCCCCGGCTTCGACCTCTTGAGCGATTCTGCCCTGGATCGTGGCAACCGCTCCGTCGAGAACCGGTGCACCGTTCGCCGCCGGCGACCAGGCGACCCTCGCGAAGCGATCCGGGTCCTTGCCGGCCAGCGTGCGGGTCTGTGCGACCTGCTCATGGGCGAGGATCGAGATCGCGATGCGATCGGCCCGTCGGAGCGTCGGATACGTGGAAGATGCCTTTTGCGGCATGAACGACACCAGCGGGGGCTCGAGGGAGACCGAGTTGAAGGACCCGATGATCATGCCGACCGGTGCGCCGTCGACGATGCCCGCCACCCAGATGACCCCGGTGGGGTAATGACCCATCACGTCCCGGAACATCCCGGCATCGACGGCGGATTCGAGCGGTTCGGCGATCATCGGTCTTCTTCCTGAGCGAAGTCGAGCGCGGTCTGGGCGAGCAGGATGGCGCCGTCCAGCACCGCACGATCGGCGTTCTGTGTCACGGCGGCGTCGGCGAACTGCGCCTGATGGTTGACGGCATCCGTGTCGATGCCGATGTAGGGATGAATGGCGCGGACGAGCTGGGAGACGTTCCCCATGTCCGTCGAGGCGGTGTTCATGCCTGAGGTGCCGCGGTCGAACGTACGCCCGAGAGCGCGCGCATTGCGGTCGAAGGCTGCCGCCATCGGCTCATCGTTGCGGAACTCCGCATACCGCGGGCTGGTCTCGCGGACCTCGAGCTCGCATCCGGTCGCCAGTGCGCCGGCGCGGAAGCAGTCCAGCACCCGCTCGACCAGCGGGCCGAGCTCCTCGAGCGTCCGCCCTCGGACGTACCAGTTGCCGACCGAGCTCTCCGGGATGGCGTTCGCCGCCGTCCCGGCCTCGGTGACGATGCCGTGTACTCGGGTCGCGTCCGGCAGCTGCTGCCGCAGCAGGCCGATGGCGACCTGAGCGACGATGAATGCGTCGGCGGCGTTGCGCCCCCGCTCCGGATACGCCGCGGCATGGCTGCCGCGGCCCCGGTACGCGATCCTGAGGTGGGCGACCGCGTACGGTCGCGCGTACAAGAAGTTCGTCGGACCGGGATGGATCATCAACCCGAAGTCGACGTCATCGAACACGCCGGCGTCCTTCATCAGGATCTTCCCGCCGCCGCCTTCCTCGGCCGGGGTGCCGATGACGGACACACGCAGGTGTGGTGCGACAGCGGCCAGCGCCGCCGCAGCACCGCACGCCGCGGCGGCGATGATGTTGTGACCGCAGGCATGACCGAGGCCGACGAGGGCGTCGTACTCGGCCATGAATGCGATGTGCGGCCCGTCACCGGGGCGGCTCGCCACGAACGCCGTCGGCAGTCCGGCCTGACCGGCCTCGACAGCGAATCCCTCGCCCGCCAGCCACCGCTGCAGGAGAGCGGATGATTCGTGCTCGACCCATGCGGGTTCGGCAAGGGCGTGAACCGTGTGGCTGAGAGCGATGAGGCTTTCGCCGCGAGCACCGATCTCCTGGGTCACGGCCGTCTTGGCATCGACCACCGCGCTCATGCGTCTCCCGGCACGCCGTAGGACGGGGCGGCCGTCGGGTCGACTGCGCGCAGTCGGTAATCGGCCTTCTGCGGCAGCCACAGCGTCAGGAGCCGGGCGAGCTCGGCGATCGGCTGGTCGTGTTCATCCACTCGCAGGTCGGTGACCCGCCACGCAACGTCATCGATGACCGACAGCCCGGCCGAGCGCACCGGTCCTGCTTCGCCACCGGCGGCGAGGCCCGCCTCGAGCCCCGCCAGCAGCCGCTCCTCGAATCGGGGCGCACGGCTGGATGCGTAACCCTCGACCACCGCCGCCGGCACGTCCGTGTTCGCGAGGAGGTTCCCGGCGGACACGCAGGCGTCGCCCTCGGCTGCCGCGTGCACGCCGAGCACGGCCGCGCCGTGGAACACCGCCACGCCTCCGTCGCGGTCGATCGCGGCGAGCTGCCGGTAGGCCGGGAACCGCTCACCGGCGAGGAGCAGGGCGATGGTCTTCTTCGCATCATGGCCGTCCTGAAGCAGCGCGAGTCCACGGATCCCGAGCTCAGGATTGGTCACGTTCTGAGACGCCACCGCGCCCGCGCCGGCGGCCAGATGTGCACAGCGGGCCGCGACGGCCGGACTGGAGGATGCCACCACCATGCCGAACGCGCCTGTGGCCGGATCGCGGGCGATCAGGGAGATCGTCATGCCGAGGTCCCTTCGATGGCGCGGGCGAAGGCTCCGGTGCGCCCGTCGACATGACGGTTCGTGGGGCGGAGGAGGCCCAACCGATCGCGGAGCGTGCCATCGGTCTGCTCGGTGCGCACGAGGCCGCGGCGCTGCAGTTCGGGCACCAAGAGCTCGACCAGGTCATCCAGGCCGCCGGGCAGCCACTGCACGTTGAACATGAATCCGTCGGATCCTCCGGCCTCGACCCAGGCCTGCAACTCGTCGGCGACCTGCACCACGTCGCCGACGATGACCGTCGTCTGTCGGGTGTAGCGCCGTGCGACCTCGCGCAGGGTGTGTCCCTGCCCGATGAGCTCCACGATCTCCTGGAAGTAGATCTGATGGTTGTTGGAGGATGCCGGTACCCGGTCGGCGGGTATCGGCTCGTCGAGCGGAAGGTCGTGCAGCGTGGTTTCGAGGTCGTTGGAGAGGAAGGTGACCAGCGCCTCGATCGGGATGATGCTCTGCAGCAGCTCCTGCTTGGCGCGGGCCTCTTCCTCGGTGCGGCCGACGATGACCTGCACGCCGGAGAGCACTTTGAGCTCGTCGGCGCGGCGACCGAACTTCGCCATGCGGCCCTTCAGGTCGGTGTAGAACTCCTGCGCTGCGGCCAGAGACTTGCCGGTGCCGAAGACCACCTCAGCGGTCTCCGCGGCGAGCTCTTTGCCGGTCGCCGAGGCGCCCGCCTGGATGATGACCGGGTAGCCCTGCGGCGACCGGGCGATGTTCAGACCGCCCTTGACGGTGAAGTACTTGCCCCGGTGGTCGACGAGGTGGAACTTCGCGGGGTCGAAGTTGCGCGCGGCGGCCTTGTCGTAGACGAAGGCATCGTCCTCCCAGGTGTCCCAATACGCGGTGACGATGTCGAACACCTCCTTGGCGAGGACGTAGCGCTCGTCGTGCGGGGCCATCTTGTCGAGGCCGAAGTTCTGCGCGACGTCGTCATTCGCCGTCGTGACGACGTTCCAGGCAGCCCGACCGTGGGAGATCCAGTCGAGCGAAGCGAACTGGCGCGCGATGTTGAACGGTTCGTAGAAGCTGGTGGACACTGTGGCGCCGAGGCCGATGTGCTCGGTGGCCATCGCTATGGCGGAGAGGGCGGTGATCGGTTCGAGCGAATTCTGATACGCGGGCGTCTGCGTCCACTGCTCGAGGTGCCGGTGCTGCGCGCCCGGACGGTCGGCCAGGAAGAAGAGGTCGAAGAAGCCGCGTTCGGCCGTCCGGGCGAGCGAGACGTACGTTTCGATGCTGTCCGGGGCTGACGGGTCCACGTCGGGGTGCATCCACGACGATGTGGCCGTGCCGGGCGGGACGATCAGAGCGCTGAGGACGATGTGCTGGCTCATGCTGTTCGGTTCCAATCGTCAGACGGTCTGGGCAGCGCTGGGCTCGGCGAGCACGGCGGTGGCTTCGATCTCGACGAGCCATTCCGGCCGGGCGAGCGCCGAGACGACCAGTCCGGTCGAGACCGGGAAGACTCCTCTCAGCCAGCTCCCCATCGTGCGGTACACCGTCTCGCGGTAGCGGATGTCCACCAGGTAGACGACCACCTTCACGATGTCCTCGAGCGACCCGCCGGCTTCTTCGACGAGCATCTTGATGTTCGCCATCGCCTTCTCGGTCTGCGCCTCCACATCCCCGATGCCGACGCTCTCCCGGCTGTCGAGGTCCTGGCCGATCTGGCCGCGGATGTAGATGACACCATTCGCGACGACCGCCTGACACAGGTCGTTGTCGAGGTTCTGCTCTGGGTAGGTGTCCTTGGTGTTGAACGGACGGATGCGAGTGTGGTGCGTCATGCTTCCGGGCGGCTTTCTGCTGGCGGGTTGGGGGGTCCGCACTCAGGTTCCACTTTCCGAACGGCCGCAGCAATCGCCCGGAACTGCACGTCCACGTCAGATTTTGTGATGTAACGGGCGAGAAACATCACGGCAATGCCATCCAGCGATGCTGACGTCATGAAGATGCCGGAACCCCGCGATGTGTCCCTCGCGCAGCTGATCTACTTCACGCGCTGTGCCGAGTACTCGAGCATGGCGGACGCGGCCGCCGCCCTGTACGTTGCGCCGTCGGCGATCTCCAACTCGATCGCGAATCTCGAGAAGCGACTCGGCACCCCCCTGTTCATCCGACGGCGCGCGAAGGGGCTGATGCTGACCTCCGCCGGCCAGGCGTTCCTGGCGAGGACCCGGCAGATCCTCTTCGACCTGGACGACGCCATTTCCGCGGTGGATCCCGATCAGCTCACCGGCGACCTGCGCGTCGGCATCTTCCCGACGCTCGCTCCGTTCTACCTTCCGGAGATCGCCGAACGGCTCGCGAGCCAGTTCCCCGGTATCGCTCCGCAGTTCGTGGAGCTCAGCGCAGGCGAGCTGGAGCCCGCTCTGAGAGACAACGTGGTCGAAGTGGCATTGACGTACGATCTCGGGCTCGGTCCCGGCATCCATCGGGAAAGACTCAAGCAGGCGCCGCTGTACGCGGCGTTCAGTGCGGACCACCCGCTGGCTCAGCGGGAACGGGTCTACATCTTCGAGCTGGCCGAAGAGCCGATGGTGCTGCTGGATTGGCAGTACACCCGCGAGTACTTCACTCAGATCTTCGCAAATCGCGGGCTCGTGCCGAACATCCGGCATCGTTTCTCGAGCTTCGAGACGGTGCGCGCGATGGTCGCCCGCAGTCGCATGTTCACACTGCTCAACCAACGCCCCGCGCACGATCTCACCTACGACGGCGGCCGCCTGGTGGCGGTGGAGGTCGATGAGGATTCCGGCCTCGCGATCGTCCTGGCCAGCGCGCAGCCCATCACCTCCTTGACGCGCCGGCCCCGTGCATTCGTCGACGCGTGCCGGTCCATCGTCGGAGCGTCGATGACCGGCTCGCATCCGGATTACGAGAATGTGACGGCGTGATTTCGTCTCCGAAATCGACGGACTGCATCAGTTCAGGACAATTGCTTCCCCTCCACCGCGCCGCACAGCATTAGGGACCAACCGATCCGACAGGCGGGTTCGGTCCAGGCGTTGAGAGAACGGATGCAATGAGCACCGAAGAAACCGAAGTCGTCATCGTGGGCGCCGGCCAAGCGGGCATCGCCATGAGCGAGCATCTGACTGCGTCGGGCATCCCCCACATCGTGTTCGAGAAGGAGCGCATCGCCGAGAAGTGGCGCTCGGGCCGCTGGGACTCTCTGGTGGCGAACGGTCCCGCGTGGCATGACCGTTTCCCGGGTCGCGCCTTCGAGGCGGACCCGGACTGCTTCATCTCGAAGGAAGAGGTGGCGGACTACTTCGTCGCCTACGCCGCGTGGATCGGATCGCCGGTCCGCACCGGCGTGGAGGTGACCCGTGTGCACAAGAACACGGACCGTCCGGGCTTCACCGTCGAGACGTCGGAGGGCCGCATTCAGGCTCGATTCGTCGTCTCCGCGACCGGCGCGTTCCAGCGGCCCCGGATCCCGGCCGTGCTGCCCGCCGTCGCCGGAGTGACCCAGTTGCACTCCGCCGACTACAAGAACCCCGCACAGCTGCCCGCCGGCTCGGTCCTCGTCGTCGGGGCGGGTTCCTCCGGCGTGCAGATCGCCGCCGAGCTGCAGGCGGCCGGCCGACCGGTGTACCTCTCCGTCGGCGCGCATGATCGCCCGCCGCGACGTTATCGGGGGCGGGACAACGTGTGGTGGCTCGGAGTGCTCGGCAAGTGGGACATGGCAACGCCTCCCCTCGGCGCCGAACACGTCACGATCGCGGTCAGCGGCGCCGACGGCGGACGCACCGTCGATTTCCGGGACCTCGCCGCCGCGGGGATCACGCTGGTGGGCCGCACCGAGTCCTACCGGAACGGTGTCGTGCGCTTCAGTGCGGGGCTCAGGGCTGACATCGAAAACGGTGATGCGGACTATCTGTCGCTGCTGCGCGAGGCGGACGACTACATCGCGCGCAACGGGCTCGAGCTCCCCGAGGAACCGGAGGCGCATGTGCTCGGACCGCTGCCGCGCGCGGTCCTGGACCCGGTCCGCGAACTCGACCTCGCCGCGGCATCCGTCCGCTCCATCGTGTGGGCCACCGGCTATGCGCAGGAGTTCGGCTGGCTGCAGGTGGACACGTTCGATGATCGCGGGCGTCCCCAGCACGCTCGCGGTGTCGCCCGCGAACCAGGCGTCTACTTCCTCGGTCTGCCGTGGCTTTCCCGACGCGGGTCCAGCTTCATCTGGGGTGTCTGGCACGACGCCAAGTACGTCGCCGACCAGATACAGATCCAGCGCGGATATGCCGCCTACCGCTCTCCATTCGCCGCCAGCTCCACCGACCCCCGAAAGGCCCACGTATGAAGCTCCAGACCCGAGCTGTCGTTTCGACCCTCGCCGTCGCCGCGACCGCGGCGATGATCACCTCCTGCGCCGCTGCTGCGCCCACCGACGAAGCCCCCGAGATCACCACCCTCACCGTCGGCATGTCCTGGCCCTACGAGCCTTGGCAGGTCGGCGACGGCACGACCGTGAAAGACGGAATCGAGCCGGAGCTGCTCGCCGCGATCGGCGAGAAGCTCGACATCACCTTCGACATCCAGAACGTCGACTTCACCGGAATCGTCACCGGCACCCAGTCGGGCAAGTACGACCTGGCCGTCTCCGGCCTGGGCGTCTACGGCGACCGGCTGAAAGCGCTGAACTTCATCCCCGACGCCAAGACCGGATACACGATGGTCATCAACGCCGAGGATGAGGATCTCTACACCACCATCGGCGACCTGTGTGGCGTCGAAGTCGCCGTGCTCAACGCCACCAAGTCGTACAACGACATCGAGCTGGCCAACGCCACGACCGAAGACGACGGCAGCAACTGGTACGGCGTCTGCAAGGACGAGCCGATCACCTTCCAGGCATACGACGACCAGGCGGGGCAGGATCTCGCATTCTCGACCGGCAAAGTCGACGTGGGGCTGCTGACCGAGCAGGTGGCCGCCAGCTACGTGGAGAAGTCGGGCGGCGACTACCTCGTCGTCGAGCCGTACAGCTACGTGCCGTTCGGCATCGGCATCCCGAAGGAGGAGACCGAGCTCGCTGAGATGCTGCTCAAGGCGTTCAAGGAGGTCGTGGCGGACGGCACCTACCTGAAGATCCTCGAGAAATACGGCCAGGCGAACTCGGCGCTCACCGCCGACGAAATCGTCCTGCTGACCGACTGACCGCCGCTAGAGATGAGGACGACCGTGACTCAGCAGGCACCCCCCGCGCCGGCGATGACCCCGGAGCCGTCGCCGACCGCGGCGCCGACGGTCATCGCTCGGAAGCATCCCGGCCGCTGGATCGCGGTCGTCCTCATCCTCGTCGCCGCGGTGGAGATCATCCGCTGGGCCGCGACGAACCCCGGCTTCGAGTGGCCGGTATTCCGCGACTACCTCTTCGACGGCGCCGTCCTGCGCGGCGTCTGGAACACCATCCTGCTCACGGTGCTGGCCGAAGTGATCTCGCTGTCCCTGGGAACGCTGCTGGCTGTGATGAGGATGAGCCACAACCGCATCATCTCGGGCGCCGCGTTCGTGTACACCTGGTTCTTCCGGGGCGTGCCACTGCCGGTGCTGCTCATCTTCATCTTCTTCTCCGCCTCGGTGCTGCCGAGTCTGGGCTGGGGTGATTACAGCATCGACATGAACGACGTGTTCGCTTCGCCGCTGCTTGCCGCCGTCATCGCCTTCGGGCTCAACGACGCCGCCTACACGAGCGAGATCGTGCGCTCGGGGCTTCTGTCGGTCCCACCGGGACAGCGCGAGGCCGCCTATGCGATCGGCATGAGCCCGGCGAGGGCGATGCGACGCATCGTGCTGCCGCAGGCCCTGCGCATCATCATCCCCCCGGTCGGCAACGCCGTCATCTCGATGCTCAAGCTCACGTCGATCGCAATGGTGATCGGATTCAGCGAGCTGATGAACACGGTGCGCGGTATCTACTCGAGCGAGTTCAACACCATCCCCATGCTCGTCGTGGCGACGTTCTGGTACCTCGTCCTCACCACGGTGCTGTCCATCGGCCAGTACTTCGTCGAGCGTCATTTCGGAAAGGGCCACGAACGTCGATGAACACCGAATCCGACGACAGCCGCTTCGCTCCGCCCGCCGACGTCATGGTCCGCGCGGTGGAGATCCACAAGTCCTTCGGCCGGGTCGATGTGCTCAAGGGCGCCTCACTGGACGTGAAACGCGGTGAGGTCGCGTGCATCATCGGCCCGTCCGGATCCGGCAAGTCCACTCTCCTGAGATGCATGAACCACCTCGAGTCGTTCCAGCGCGGCGACATGTGGGTCGCCGGCCGAGAGATCGGATACACCCGCCGCGGCGACAAGCTCTTCGAGCAGCACCCACGGCAGATCGCCGCTGCTCGCCGCAACGTGGGCATGGTCTTCCAGCACTTCAATCTGTTCGGTCACATGACGGCGCTCCAGAACGTCGCAGAGGGGCCCATCCAGGTGCTAGGCGTCTCCAAGAAGAAGGCCACCGAACAGGCTGCGGAACTGCTGGACCGTGTCGGTCTGGCATCACGCAAGGACCATTACCCCCGCGGCCTCTCAGGCGGCCAGCAGCAGCGCGTCGCCATCGCCCGCGCGCTCGCCATGCAGCCCGAGGTGGTTCTGTTCGACGAGCCCACGTCGGCGCTCGACCCGGAACTGGTGGGCGAGGTCCTCGACGTCATGAAAGACCTGGCAACCGGCGGGATGACCATGGTCGTCGTCACGCACGAGATGGGCTTCGCCCGAGAGGTGGGCAGTTCGCTGCACTTCATGAGTGACGGTCGCCTCGTCGAGTCCGGTGTGCCCGCCGAGGTGCTCTCCAATCCGCAGCACGAGCGCACCCAGGCCTTCTTGTCGAAGGTGCTCTGAGAAGGGCGCGGCTGGCATACGTCGTTCCAGGCGGGGAGCTGCCGCGAAGCCGAAGGCCGGTGTCGCTGACGATATGCGCACCTGACATGACGCGATAGCAAACGCGCATTCGGCCCCGAAGTGGGACCGGTCGGCGGCGAGGATCGCACCATGATCTCACTTGACAAGCCCACTGTCGTCCTCGTCCACGGAGCCTGGGCCGATGGCTCGAGTTTCTCCGCGGTCACCGCCCATCTGCAGCACCACGGCCTCACCGTGCTCCACGCACCCAACCCCCTCCGCGGTGTTCCGAACGATACAAAGGCGGTTGCGGACTTCGTCGCGCAGGCGACGACCGGCCCGGTCGTTTTGGTCGGCCATTCCTACGGCGGCGTGGTGATCACCGGTGCCGCAACTTCCCTGCCGCGCGTGAGCGCCCTTGTCTATGTCGACGCATTCGCGCCAGCCGACGGCGAAAGCGCCAGCAGCCTGACGAATGAGCTGCCGGGGTCACTGCTGAACGTCGCCGATCCGACGACCGTCTTCGACTTCGTTCTCCCCTCGCCCGACGCAGCTCAGGGCGAGTACGACAGCTACATCAAGCGCGACAAGTTCCACGCGATGTTCGCAGCCGGCATCCCTGCCCGCGAGGCGGCGGTGTTGGCCGCCAGCCAGAGCCCGGCGGCGCTGGCCGCCCTCGCCACCCCTTTCTCCGGTGAGCCCGCATGGCGGACCCTTCCGAGCTACTTCTTCATCGGCACCGAGGATCGCGTGCTTCCCTCCGCCCAGCAGACGGCGATGGCCGCGCGCTCGGGTGGAGTCGTCACCGAGGAGAAGGCGCCGCATCTCGCGATGGTGACGCACTCGCGGCACGTCGCGAAGGTGATCATCGACGCCGCCGCGGCGATCTGAACCTGGCCTCGCGCAGGGCACCCAGGAGATGTCACGTCCATGAGGCTGGGAATCATCGGTGCGGGGAATCTGGCGCAAGCGATCGCCTCGCGGGTCATCGCGGCCGGTCACAGCGTCGTGCTGAGCAATAGTCGGGGACCGGAGAGCATGCGCGCCATCATCCATCGGCTCGGGCACGGCGCCGTGGCGGGCACGGCTTTGGACGCTGCTGAGCACGACACCGTGATCCTTGCCGTTCCCGGAGAGGACGTGTCGCGGGCGTTGGCTGGCGTCGGTGACTGGGGCGGGCGGACGCTGGTCGATTCGACCAATCATCTGCGGGTGCCTCCCCTGCTTCCAGGGGTCCTGTCCACCAGTGAGAGCATCGCCGAGCTCGCCCCCGCCGCCCATGTCGTGAAGGCGCTGAACACGCTTCCGGCGGCTGTGCTGGCCTCGGATCCTTCCCCCGCTCCTCAACTGCGAAGGGTGCTCTTCGTGTGCGGCGACGACGTGCCGTCCAAGGAAGCGTTCCGCGCATTTCTGGAGGACCTTCGCTACGCCACCGTGGACCTGGGTGGGCTTGCAGAGGGATCCAGGCTCCAGCAGGTGCCAGGCGGCACGCTGGCGGCCCTTAACCTCCTGCGGATCATGTGAAGAATCCGCCAGGAGTCCGAAGCGGGGCAGCGTCCCCGCCCGATCACAAAGGAACACAGATGAATACTGACGAATACGGCCAGCGGCGCTCGCGAACCCGACGCCGGAAGCCGTTGATGATCATTGCGGCCCTCGCAACCACCGCCGCGCTCGCACTCACCGCACCAGCGATCGCGTCGGCTTCCTCCGCCGACCACGCGCCCACCGCGGTTGCGGCCGGGAAGCCCGCGGCGAAACCCACCATCGTGCTGGTGCACGGCGCCTGGGCCGGAGCATCCAGCTTCGACCCGGTGACCACGCTTCTGCAGGCGCAGGGGTACACCGTCGTCAACGCGCCCAACCCGCTGCGCGGTGTGGAGGACGACATTTCGAGCGTCGTGTCCTACGTGTCGACGGTGCACCCTGAACCGGTGATCCT
The DNA here is from genome assembly GCF_024623505.1 of Microbacterium sp. zg.B48. NCBI lineage: Bacteria > Bacillati > Actinomycetota > Actinomycetes > Micrococcales > Microbacteriaceae > Microbacterium > Microbacterium sp. zg.B48. The sequence continues at coordinate 14,110 of NZ_JANJFE010000016.1, read as the reverse complement.
GGTCGGACATTCCTACGGTGGCGTCGTCATCACCGGCGCAGCCGGCAGGCTGCCGAACGTCAAGGCACTGGTCTACATCGATGCCTACGCGCCAGACGATGGGGAGAGCGCGCTCGCGCTCACGATCCAGAACCCAGGGTCTGCCATCAACCCGGCGGCTGACTTCGACGCCGTGGACTACCCCCACGCGCCGATGGTGGAGGACCCCCCGCACCCAGATCACGACGCTTATATCAAGGCCGACCGCTTCAAGGCGCTGTTCGCCGCGAGCCTTCCCACTGTGGTCACGAGGGTGCTCGCAGCCGATCAGTCGCCCATCGCGCTGAGCGCCCTCGGCACACCGTTCCCCGGTGTTCCGGGGTGGAAGAGCATCCCCAGCTGGTACTTCGTCGGCACCGACGATCAGGTCATTCCGCCGGCGACGCAGCGATTCATGGCGCAGCGGGCGGGGAGCAAGATCGTCGAGGGCAAGTCCCCTCATCTCGCGATGTACGGAGCGCCTCTCAAGGTGTCGCAGCTCATCGTCAGCGCCGCCAAGGCCGTCGGGTGATGCTCTGGGGGAACCGGCCGCACCGCGGGCGGTTCCCCCAGCGCGTCGACCGGATTAGGGTGTGGGCCATCCGAATGCAGTACCGACATCAAGGATGAAGCGCGCATGGACCTACGCGGTTTGGAAGCAGTGATCGCGGTAGAGGAGCATGGTTCGTTCTCTGCGGCGGCCCAGGCGCTGTTCATCTCCCAACCGGCTCTGACCCGCCGGGTCGCACTGCTGGAGAGAGAGCTGGACGCGCGCTTATTCCTCCGCACCCAACGCGGCGTCTTGCTGACCGACGCTGGACGCGCCCTGATCGGACCGGCGCGACGTGCACTGCGCGAAACGAGTTCGATTCGCGATGCGCTGACGTCAGTCCGCGACGGTCTGCACGGTTCGCTGTCGATCGTGGGGACCGCAAGCCTCAGCCGCGGAATTCTCGGCTTCCTCATCTCGCAATTCCACGAGATCCTCCCCGACGTGGAGATCCGCGTGGTGCCCTCGGACAGTTCCTCAGCCGCGACCGCCGCTGTCGAGTCCGGGGAAAACGACATCGCGGTCGTGGAGCTCCCCCTGCACTCAACGCTGAAGGTCGTTCCCGTACTCGATGAGGAGTTCTACGCAGTATTCGCCGGTGGTGGCATCACCGGGACGGTGGACACTTCGATCCCGCTCGCGACCAAACCGATGCTCGACGGCCGCACGATGCTTCACCGGCCGCTCAGGGAATACCCGAAGCAACGCGGAAACGAACTCTGGATGCAGGTGGGGGCGAACCCCTCCGGCCACCTGGATATCGCCGAGTGCGACCTGCAGCTGGCGGTGAGCCGGTTCGGCAGAGCAGTCGCAGTCGTTCCCCGCACTCTCGCCCTGGAAGCGCGGGCGACTGGACTCGACGTCGCAGCACCGCCACAGCCCATCCGGCGGACGGTCGGCTTGGCCTCCCTCCGATCGAACACATCCCCGCCGGTCACCGCGCTCCTCGACCTGGCCCGGCGCATTCGCCCGAACGCATCCGACCCCATCGCGCTGACTTCGCGGCCGACTCGCCGGCAGCGTTCGGTCTCCTGAGTGACGAGTACCCCACAGCGACGAAAACTGCTCCTCACGGCGAACATGACGTAGGGTCATGGATGTCTGCGGTTCGGTCCGCAGACATGGTGAGCCGGGAAGTCTGGTCGGCACGTTCGTTCGTGACGCCGACCAGAGGAAATGCCATGACTGCAGAGATCATCGTTCGAGGCGACCAGCTTCCTGTCCTCGTTCCGCTGGCCGTCGCCCAAGCCGCTGGATCGGTGTTACCGACGGCGATGGTGTGGAGCGTTGACCTCGCCGCCGAATCATCACGCCGTTCCGCGCAGAAGCGGCTCCGCCGGATATGCGCTGAGCTCGGCGATTACGCCGCCGCCCAACCACGCCTGAATCACCTGTTCGTCGTCTACACGCACGGGGGCGCGCTGCGTGAGGGGACCTGCTTGTCCACGGCTGGTCAGGCCGCCACGCGACTGCATGCGACCATTGAGCGAAGCCGCGGCCGATCCCTGGATGTCATCGCTTTGGACGTCACCGGCTGGGAAGACGGCGAGTTGCTCCGCGATCGGATCATCGAAGCCGCTGAAACTCCGGCCGGCACCGCAGCCGAGATCGCGCTCGGGTGGCACGACATCACGCAGGACTCGATCCGGGTGGCGGCCGCCAAGCAGTACTACTGAGCGCACGTTCGGCGCGACGGCATTCGAAGCGGGTGGCGTAGGCGGACACCAGCGCAGGGCGCAACCTTCGCGATAGCGACCTCCCTTCGCCCCGCGGCATCCGTCAGTGATCGACGATTCTCATCTGCTTCTCAGCAGCTGGTCCAGCACGTGGTCGGCCAGGGCGCGCTGCTGCGCCGGGATGTTGGTGAGCATGATCAGCGCCTTCCACAACGCCCAGCCCTGCCCGCGCGTCCAGGTCGCGTCGTCCACCGCCAGTTCCCGCCGGAACACGGCGCGCGCTTCACCGGTGAAGAAGGTCCACAGGATGACTGTGTCGCACGCCGGATCACCCACCGCCGCGCATCCGAAATCGATCACCGCGCCCAGGTGGCCGTCGCGCATGAGCAGGTTGTTGAGGGACACGTCGCCGTGCACCCAGCCCGGCTCGCCGGTGGATCGCGCGTCCAGGGCATCGCGCCAGAGCGCCTGCGCGTCCGCGCGTTGCGCACCCTGGAGGCGGGCGAACAGATCTCCCATCTCGTCGTCCCAGTGCTGAAGGGGACCACCGCGGAAGGCGCTGTGCTGCCCCGGCCTGGGTGCTCCCGTCGTGTCGGCGTGCCGGAGCGCGACCAGGAACTCGGCCAGCGCGGCGGCCAGTCCCACTGGATCGTCGATGCTCACGCGCGCGGCGGGCTCACCGGCCAGCCAGCTGTAGATCGACCAGGGAGCGGGAAAGTCCCGGCTCGGGCGGCCCGAGCCGTGCACGAGGGGGATCGGCAGCGGTACCGCCGGAGCAAGACGCGGCAGCCACTGCTGCTCCTTCTGCACCTGTGCCACATAGCCGGGTGCGCTGGGCAACCGCACCACCAGGTCCCCGCCGAGCCGGAACATGCGGTGGTCGTTGCCGCCGCGCTCGACGAACGTGAGCGAAAGCTGCGCCCACTGCGGGAACTGCTCGCGCACCAGCATCCTGACGAGCTTCTCGTCGATGCGGGCAGCGTCGACGGCCGAGGGCTCGGATGCCATCCGGTCACTGTACCGAAGCCACCCGGCGGCGGCGCGTGCCGACCCCCACCCGGCGGCACTGCTGTCGTGGGTGCGGCGTAGGGTCGGGTTCGTGGCGGACCTCGACGACCTGCGACGCATCGCATCCGCACTTCCCGGCTCCGAGGAGCGCGACACGACCGGGGGCACGGCATGGTTCGTGCGCGGCAAGCTCTACGCGTGGGAGTGCCACCCATGGCCCAGCATCCCGCCGGACATTCGTGCCGTGATCTCCGCCGAACTGGTGGTCGGAGTGAAAGTGGCCGATCGGCTGGACGCGCTCGCCCTGGTCGAGATGGCTCCCGAGGTGTTCCTGCGCACGACCACGACGTGGGGCGAGCCGAAGGTGGCGTTCCGAATGCGCGGCATCGACCCGGATCATCTCACCGAACTGGTGACCGAGGCCTGGCGGGTGCAGGCGCCGAAGTATCTCCGGGCGGAACGGGACGACACGGCACCGGTCAGCCGACCAGACCCCCCAGCAGAAGCGACACCACCATCGCCACGATCACCGAGTTGAACGTGAACGCGAACAGGACGTTCGTGCGCACCAGCGACCAGGCGGGGCGCGTGCGGATTGTCGCCGAGACGGTCGCCGCCATCGTGGAGACCAGCACCGCCAGCGTCAGATAATCACCGAACCGGGCGTGCCCGTCCACCGCGACGTCGACGTGCTGCACCTGGGGGTCACCCGCCTCCAGCCGCAGATACTGCAGCGCGAACGAGTACACCATCAGCGCCCACGAGGCGGCCACGCACAGCAGGCCCAGCGCGACGTACAGCAGGTCGCTGCGGTACGCGGGATTCTGGGCGATGATGACGGTCACGAGCACCGCGACGAGGGCGGCCGTCAGTGTCCAACTGGACGCGCCGCCGTAGCCCAGGAGCGTCGACCACCAGTGACGCCGGGACTCGCTCTCCCGCTGTGCACGGACGCCCAGTTCCCACGAGCTGTGCGCCGCGTACGCAGCATGGGTCCAGACGAGGTAGATCGCCGCGAACGACGGCCAGCTGAACAGATAGACGCTGATGCCCAGGGAGATCAGGTCCATGCGGGCCAGCTCACCGTTGATCGCGGCGATGGCCAGCGCGCCCCCCACGCCGATGAGCGCTGACAGCAGGGAGCTCCAGTTCGCTCGCGCCGTGTCGCTGAGGTGTCGGGTGCTGACCATTGAACTGAGTCTAGAGTCGCGGTCTGGCCCGGGTCCTAGACGGGTTTCATCTCGTAACCCACTCATGAGTGGGGTCAGGAAGACCGTCAGCTGATCCGCGTGGGTGCGGATGCCGATCTCCGGACGACTTTCCCGCGTTCTGCGAGCGCATCCTCCAGGAGTTCGCGAAGGGGCCAGGAACCGGAGACACCTGCGACTTCGTCTCATACCTCAAACGACGTCAGCGCACGCTGTTCACCCTGCAGAAGAACGGATTCAACCGCCATATAGACGACGACGACGACCACCCCCAGCACGTATGCAGCCGGGCCCGGCACCGCACCGAGCACCATATGGCGCGGCCTGGCGCGGCGGAAGCCGAACGCCGCAAGACCACGGATGCGGATCAGCACCGCAACGGCGAGAGCCACCAGACCCATCACTCCCGATGCGAGCAGGCCGACGACTCCAGCGACGGCGGGATCCGCGACCGTGGGCAGCAACCAGACAACCAGGAGGATCATGAGGCCGTAGACCGCACCCCCCCTGACAGGATCTCCTGGCCTACCCGGCGCAGTGGGCGCTGCGAGGCTCGTTGAAGACGCCCTACTCCGCGCATTCACGACACGTCCGTCCTCTCGAGCGCCGCGGTCACTTCTCGAGCGCCGGGGTCACTTCGCGAGGAAGGCGGTCAGCGCGCTGTTGACTTCGTCCGCGTGCGTCCACAGCAGTCCGTGCGGAGCCCCCTCGATCTCCACATAGTCGGCAGCCGGCACTGCCAGGCGGAAGCGGCGGGCAGTCGCGTCGATCGGGAGGATGCCGTCCTTCGTGCCGTGCAGGATGAGCGTGGGCTTACCCGCCGCACGCACGGCCTCGACGTCGCCGCGGAAGTCCTCGATCCACGACGAGACGACCGCGTGGGCGGCAACCGGCGCGCTGCCGGCGGCGACGTTCCAGCTCGCGGTCACGGCCTGCTCGCTGATGAGTGAGCCGAGGTTTTCGTCGAGGTTGTAGAAGTTGTCGAAGAAGTCGCTGAACCAGGCGAAGCGGTCAGCCTGGGCAGCGGCCTCGATGCCGTCGAAGACCTCCTGAGGCACACCCTCGGGGTTGTCGTCGCGCTGGACGAGGAAGGGTTGCAGCGAGGCGAGGAAGGCGAGCTTGGCGACGCGCTCGTGTCCATAGCGGCCGACGTAGCGGGCGAGCTCCCCGGTGCCCATCGAGAATCCGACCAGCACGACGTCGCGCAGGTCGAGCGTCTCGAGCACGGTGTTGAGGTCAGCCGCAAAAGTGTCGTAATCGTAGCCGGTGGTCACCTTGGACGACCCGCCGAAGCCGCGGCGGTCGTACGTGATGACACGGTAGCCCTGGGCGAGCAGTCGGCGGGCCTGACGTTCCCAGCTGTGCCCGTTGAGCGGATAGCCGTGGATCAGGACGACTGGTCGGCCTGCTCCCTGGTCTTCGTAGTACAACTCGATGGGGGCGCTGTTCTCGCTTCCGACGGTGATGTAGCCCATGATGCGGGTCCTTTCGATTCCGGGGCGGCGGCGGGGCAGCCGACACGAGTCAGCAGACACTGTGTTGCCGGAACCGGGTCAAGCGCTCCCGGCCTCTCGACGCCGTATCGGCTCGTCAGACATGCCAGGCCGGCACCACGCGCCACGCCTGCGAGGCCTGGCCTGCCGCTGCCACCCTCGGGTTCGCCGACTACCTGATCAAGCTCGCGTTGCCCCCGGCGGAGACGCGGTGCACCCTGTGATCGAGGACGCGGAAGCGGTGTGGCGTTCCGCATACTCACCGCATCGCTTGACCCTGTGCCCGGCACAGGGCGTTGAATGAGGTCCGATTCTCACGCGCGGACGCACCGCAGACATGTCCGCCGAATGAAAAGGGACCGCCTCATGGGATGGAGCACACGGGAGGTCGCGGATCTCGCCGGCACCACCGTCAACGCCGTGCGCCATTACCACCGCGTCGGGATCCTCGACGTGCCAGACCGGATGTCGAACGGTTACAAGCAGTATCAGGTGGGCCACCTTGTGCGGCTGCTGCAGATTCGGCGCCTCCGGGCGCTCGGAGTACCGCTCGAACAGATCGCGCATGTCGGCGGACGCGGTGACGCATCGCCAGAGGCGCTCGCGGAGATCGTCGCCGACCTGTCCCTGAGCATCGAACGGCTGCAGCGTGCCCGAGCGGAGATCGCGGCGATCCTTCAAAGATCGTCCGCGACCGACGTCCCGAGCCGATCGCAGGGTCGACACGTGCACACTGACAGATGAATCGCTCCGAACCTGGGGTTCAGGGGAGCCGCATCTCCCTGAGTTGGCGCCGAGAGGTGACGCCGAGCTTGCGGAAGATGTTGCGCAGGTCAGCCTCGATCGTCCGAGGACTCAGGAAGAGCTGCACACCGACCTCCCGGGATGTCGCGCCCGTCGCGACCAGTCGAGCGATCTGCAATTCGTGGTCAGTGAGCGCGGTCGCCGGCGAAGCGGTGCGCGTTCGCCGATACTCGCCTGTCGCGCGCAACTCCCGGGCGGCGCGTTCGGCGAACGCCTCGGCGCCCATAGTCGACGGCAACTCGTGCGCGACCCGCAGCTGTCCCCGGGCATCTTGGCGCCGCCCTTCCCGGCGGAACCACTCCCCGTACGCGAGGTGCGGGCGGGCGCGATTGCCCGTCATCCCCGACGCCCGAATTCGAGCGATCGCCTCGAGGTACTGCTCTTCGGCAGTGGATCCTGAGGTCCTCGCTATGCCCCCAGACACTCCGCTTTCCTAGAGGAATTGGCGCCAGTTCGCGCGTGCGAGATCGAGGAGTTCGTCGCCTCGACCCGACATGACGGTGCGGATCGCGTACAGCGCGAAGCCCCTGACCTGCGCGGCTTCGATCGCCGGCGGCATGGACAGCTCCTGGCGTTCGGTGACGACATCCAGCAGTGCGGGTCCGTCGTGCTCCAGCACCTGGCGGACGGCGTCCGGCAGGTCCTTGCTGTTCTCGACGCGGCGGGCGAAGATGCCCATGGCCTCAGCGATCGCGGCGAAACTCGGGTTCGTGAGCTCGGTGCCGTAGGTCACGAACCCAGCGGCCTTCATCTCCAGCTCTACGAAGTTCAGCGACGAATTGTTCACCACGATGGTCTTGACCGGGAGGTGGTTCTGCGTAAGTGTCAGCAGCTCGCCCAGCATCATCGCCAGGCCGCCGTCGCCCGCGAGGGCGATCACTTGGCGGTCAGGATGTGACACCTGGGCACCGATGCCGTGCAACAGGGCGTTCGCCATGGATCCGTGCGTGAACGATCCAATCAGGCGCCGGTTCTCGGTCATCGAGAAGTAGCGGGCGGCCCACACCGTGGGAGAGCCGACGTCCGCGGTGAAGATCGCATCATCCGCCGCCTGCTCGTTCAACAGTCTGGCGAGGTACTGCGGGTGGATCGGCCGGCCCGCCTTGGTCGGGGTGGCGAGGTCATCGAGCTTCGCCCTCGTCTTGCGGTAGTGGGCGGTCGCGTCGTCGAGGTGTTCTCGGTCGCTCTTCTCAGCGAGCCGCGGCAGCAGGGCTTCGGCCGTCGCGCGGACGTCACCGACGAGTCCGAGATCGAGGGGATGCCGCTTCCCCAGCTGCGCGCCCCGGATGTCGACCTGGATCGTCGTCGCTTGCTCCGGGTAGAACTGCTCGTAGGGGAAGTCGCTACCCAGCACCAGAAGGGTGTCGGCCGACTCCATGGCCCGGTATCCGGATGCGAACCCGAGAAGACCCGTCATACCGACATCGAAGGGATTGTCGTATTCGATGAACTCCTTACCGCGCAGTGCGTGCACGATCGGCGCGCAGAGCCGGTCGGCCAGGGCGATGACCTCGTCGTGCGCTCCCTCAACGCCGGCACCGGCGAGGATCGTGATCTTCTTCGCGGCGTTCAGCAGTGTGGCCGCGCGCTCGAGCTCGCCGCCGCTCGGCACGATCACCGGACGAGTGCGCTCGATGACCACCGCGCGATCGTCCGCGACCTCCGACAGGGCGATGTCACCAGGGATGACCAGCACCGCGACTCCGCGCAGCTCGATCGCCGCACGCATCGCGATCTCGAGCAGGCGCGGCATCTGCTTCGGATCGGCGACGTACTCGACGTAGACGCTGCACTCGCGGAAAAGCTCCTGCGGGTGCGTCTCTTGGAAGTACCCGGTGCCGATCTCGCTCGTCGGGATATGAGCGGCGACGGCGAGCACCGGCACCCGCGAGCGGTTGGCGTCATAGAGACCATTGATCAGGTGCAGGTTCCCGGGCCCGCACGAGCCCGCCACCACGGCGAGGTCTCCTGTGAGCGCTGCATCCGCCGCGGCCGCGAAGGCCGCAGACTCCTCGTGCCTCACGTGCACCCAACGGACGCTGCCGTCCTTACGAAGTGCGTCGGTGAACCCGTTTAGGGAGTCACCCGGAAGACCGTAGACGTGGTCGATACCGTTGGCGCGGAGAGTCTTGACGATGTTCGTTGCGACAGTGGCCATGGGCAGTTGATCCTCTGGGTGAGTGTGGTGCAGCTGTACGAACCGAGCAAAAACCGTGTGCCAGCCACCAGGTCAAGCGCAAGCGTGCGTTTGGATCCCAGGACATCAGTCGGGCGAGCGATACTGAACCGAGCCCGTCGACATCAAACTCTCCGGAAGGATCGCGCTGCCGCCACAATCGCTTAGCTTGTGCGTACTCGACGGCAGTTCAAGATTGCAGCTGCGGATCCCGGGCAGGGGTGGCCATCGTGACTCCGTCTGGACCAATTTCTTGACCTTGATGCCAGCCACGGCCGTATCGATCGCGGTCGCGCGCGTCAGCCCGACCATGCCGGCCTTCGCCGCGTGGTACGCAACGTCGCCGCCGTATGCGTCGACAGGTCCTGACACCGATGACACGTTCACGATTCGCCCGCAGCCCGCAGCCCGCAGCCCGCAGCCCTGTGAACGCTGTCGCGCCGGGGTGGACCGCCACGGCATCCGCATCCGAACACGAACGTGTCATGGGCGCGGCCACTCCGGTCGGCCGATCCGGCTCCCCAGACGAGGTCTTCACCGCGAAGTGAAGTGTGCCCGGCATGTCTGCCTCTTCCTGAAACTGTTCGTGTGCCGCGGGATCCGCAGATGAGGCGCCCAGGTGCAGTGTCGACGCACGGGCGCGGCGCCCGCTTGAGTCAATCGACTCCATCTACGCGCGGCGGCCACGGCACTGCTCCGATGACTGGCCATGACGGGCGTCCCTGGGAGGTGCGCTGTGCCGCCAAGCAAGGAAGGTTCCCTCAGCATCCCCGTACATCCAGGCGGCCAGCGGGACCGGTCCATGAGGTTGGTTCCGGTTTCGGTCGAGTGAGAGGGAGAACCTCGCAGACGATCGCGCTCCGTGGTGTCTGCGGACCAGGGTCATTTCCCTCGCCCCGCACGGTCGCCCAGTATGGTGGTTCGCGGAAGCAGGATTTCAGCTTCCCTGTCGCGTCTTCCTGTGGGGTATGCCCTGCAGCGCTGTCGCCTTGGAGGTTGGATTGGGCAAACCCGAGCACGCAGCGCCGAGACATCGCCGGCGTCGCTGGCCCTGGATTGTCGGTGCTTCGGTCGCGATCGCCGCGCTCGCCTCCGCAGTGGTCATCCCCCTCCTCAGCGCGCAGGCGCTCTTGGTCCCGCACCACGACATGACGACGGCGGCAGGCGAGGTGATCTCGGTCACCGATGGCGAGGTCACCCTTTCCAAGACCGACGCCGGCCAGCGGGTTGGCACGTATGGGCTCGTGTGGGACACCGCGGCGGGCCCGCAGTCCGGGTCCGCGATCGTCGGTCCGGTTTCCGCCTCGACCGGCACCACGGTCACCCGGCCGATCTCGGGGATTGTCGGTGATCTGCCGGTAGGCACAACGGTGCTTCTCAACCCGAACGTGTGGAACACCGATCCCGCCGCGGCACTGGGCATCCCGTTTACGACCGTCGACATCGAAGGCGAGCTTGGTGTGATGCCCGCGTGGCAGGTCGACGGGACCGGATCGACCTGGGTGCTGTTCGTCCATGGGATCGACGGTCTCCGTCAGAGCGCGCTGCGGCCGCTGTCGACGATCGTGGATGCCGACCTGCCCGCGTTGATCATCAGCTACCGGAACGACGCGGGGTCACCGCCCAGCCCGAACGGGCTCTTCGCGCTCGGTGAGACGGAGTGGCGCGACCTGGAAGCCGCCGCGCAGTATGCGGTCGGGCAGGGAGCGAGGCAGTTCGTGCTGTACGGGGACTCGATGGGCGGCAGCATCGTGACTCAGTTCATGCACCAGTCCGAGTACGCGGACCAAGTCGTCGGCATGGTGCTCGACGCGCCCGTCCTCAACTGGTCCGGAGTGCTTCAGCACCAGGCCGACCGCCTCCACCTCGGGGCCTTCAGCGGCCTTGTGCAGCTTGCGGTGAGCCGGCGGGGCGGCATCGACCTCGGGGTGCTCAACGAACTGGACCAGACGGAGACCTTCGAACGGCTCCCGATCCTGCTCTTCCAAGGACTCGCAGATCCGCTCGTGCCGCCGAGCGAGAGCCAGCAGTTCGCGGACTCTCTCCCCGACGCGCAGTACGTCCCGGTGCCGGACGCGGGCCACATCCAAAGTTGGAATGTCGACCCGCAGTCTTACGAATCAAAACTGACCGCATTCCTCCAGAAGTTCACCCCCGCGGCAAAGTGAAGGCGCCCAACCGTTCCATAGGGCAGCCACCCCGCTGGGATATCACCTCACCGCGCGGCGCGACCGTGACCGAGCCGTGGCCGACTCCGGCAGCACGATCGATCCTGTTGAGCATGCGGCATTTCTACCGTTGATGACCGGGTCCAGTAGCCCTGGTTGAGTGAGCCCTGAGTCAACCCCCTCGGCTGATGCCAGCGATCGACGCCTCCCCTGGGCAAAGTGAAAGCCCCGCGATCCCTGTGTTTTCACGGGTTCGCGGGGCTTCGACGCTGGCGGTGACGGTGGGATTTGAACCCAAAGAGGTTGAATCCTGCTCGTTCCCGATCGGTCGGATACCGCGGAATCACGCCGTTCTGGGCCGGGTGGAAGCTTGGCCCGACTCGGTTCATTCGGCCCCGAGCGCCGTCGCTTGTGGGCAGGATGTGGGCACGCCCTATTAGCCGCCGGAGAGCAAGATCGAGTGCTCGCTGCGACGCCGCCGGCCTCGAGTTCTCCCAGTTCTACGCCCCCAGCATCGCCGGCGTCACCAACGGCCCGTGAGCGGAGGCGGAGGGATTTGAACGTCGTCAGTAGAGACCGTGTTCTCACAACAAGGTCAAGTCCCTACGGGATCCTTCAGCCAGAATGTGGCACCGACGGTTGAAGGGTCGTCCTGCGCGGTTTACCACTGGTCAGATCTGCGTTTCGGCTTCTTGTCGTTTGATTTCCCGGCGCAAGGGAACCTTCGCGATCAGCGCCGCGACGAAGAGGCCGAGCGCCACGTATTGCAGCGCCTCAACGCGGACGAAGAATCCGACGATGCTCGGGGGGAGAATTTTAAAGAGACCGAAGTCGAAGAAGTACAACCCGATGTAGGCAAAGAAGATGATTGCGGACAGCAGCATGGCGGCGCTTAGCGCCACGTCGAGGAGCTTCATGATCTCTCCCCGATCGCGTCCAGTCCCGGTCGGCTGCGGGTGAGTATCGCCACGACGGATCGGACGATCTCGCCCACCGGCCTCACGAGATCCTGAAGGTTGCCTAAGAGTTCCTTACGCGGGTTCACGGCTGGGTTCCTTTGCTGTGTAGGTCGTCACATCGAGAAGCTCTCGACTTCTGCCCCAGTAGAGGCCCTGTTCCCAGAACAATGTCAAGCCCCAGATGAACAACAACATCCTGGTGACCAGGTCAACCCCAAGAACTCAGTTCGAGCCTCGCGCTCTCCGCCAGTCGCGCTCTTTCTGCCTGCCGACGACGGGTCCGCACGGTTCGGCTCGGACGCGGGGGCGTCGATGACATCGCACTCGACCCGATCGAGCGGTCAACTGAGGCCCCCATGCGCGAGCTGACGTTGTGCTCCCGAGGCAGGCCGACAGACGATGGATAGCGTTCAGCCGTACAAGACTCGTCAAGGCAAGCGGTATCTAGTGTCCCCGTCACCCTCCAGTGGGCGAGATTCCCACCGTAGGTCGGAGCCAGTCCCGACCCGAGATCCGCGTCTTTCCGCGGTGGACGACCGTTCGAACCTCATCGAAACGGTCCGCAGGAGAGCGAAGCGTGAACAACCCAGGAACGAAATCTGTTCACAAATCTGTTCACAAACGCAGATCAGCGCTACTCGAAAGTAGCGCTGATCAGGTATTTTCGTGGCGGTGACGGTGGGATTTGAACCCAAAGAGGTTGAATCCTGCTCGTTCCCGATCGGTCGGATACCGCGGAATCACGCCGTTCTGGGCCGGGTGGAAGCTTGGCCCGACTCGGTTCATTCGGCCCCGAGCGCCGTCGCTTGTGGGCAGGATGTGGGCACGCCCTATTAGCCGCCGGAGAGCAAGATCGAGTGCTCGCTGCGACGCCGCCGGCCTCGAGTTCTCCCAGTTCTACGCCCCCAGCATCGCCGGCGTCACCAACGGCCCGTGAGCGGAGGCGGAGGGATTTGAACGTCGTCAGTAGAGACCGTGTTCTCACAACAAGGTCAAGTCCCTACGGGATCCTTCAGCCAGAATGTGGCACCGACGGTTGAAGGGTCGTCCTGCGCGGTTTACCACTGGTCAGATCTGCGTTTCGGCTTCTTGTCGTTTGATTTCCCGGCGCAAGGGAACCTTCGCGATCAGCGCCGCGACGAAGAGGCCGAGCGCCACGTATTGCAGCGCCTCAACGCGGACGAAGAATCCGACGATGCTCGGGGGGAGAATTTTAAAGAGACCGAAGTCGAAGAAGTACAACCCGATGTAGGCAAAGAAGATGATTGCGGACAGCAGCATGGCGGCGCTTAGCGCCACGTCGAGGAGCTTCATGATCTCTCCCCGATCGCGTCCAGTCCCGGTCGGCTGCGGGTGAGTATCGCCACGACGGATCGGACGATCTCGCCCACCGGCCTCACGAGATCCTGAAGGTTGCCTAAGAGTTCCTTACGCGGGTTCACGGCTGGGTTCCTTTGCTGTGTAGGTCGTCACATCGAGAAGCTCTCGACTTCTGCCCCAGTAGAGGCCCTGTTCCCAGAACAATGTCAAGCCCCAGATGAACAACAACATCCTGGTGACCAGGTCAACCCCAAGAACTCAGTTCGAGCCTCGCGCTCTCCGCCAGTCGCGCTCTTTCTGCCTGCCGACGACGGGTCCGCACGGTTCGGCTCGGACGCGGGGGCGTCGATGACATCGCACTCGACCCGATCGAGCGGTCAACTGAGGCCCCCATGCGCGAGCTGACGTTGTGCTCCCGAGGCAGGCCGACAGACGATGGATAGCGTTCAGCCGTACAAGACTCGTCAAGGCAAGCGGTATCTAGTGTCCCCGTCACCCTCCAGTGGGCGAGATTCCCACCGTAGGTCGGAGCCAGTCCCGACCCGAGATCCGCGTCTTTCCGCGGTGGACGACCGTTCGAACCTCATCGAAACGGTCCGCAGGAGAGCGAAGCGTGAACAACCCAGGAACGAAATCTGTTCACAAATCTGTTCACAAACGCAGATCAGCGCTACTCGAAAGTAGCGCTGATCAGGTATTTTCGTGGCGGTGACGGTGGGATTTGAACCCA
>NZ_JANJFE010000015.1:0-67313 GCF_024623505.1 Microbacterium sp. zg.B48 | reverse complement strand
TCGATGACGTCCTTGTTGTTGCGTTCCCCGTCGGCGCCGATCAGGTAGGTCTCCCCGATGCTGCCCTTCTCGAGGATGGTCAGCACGGCGGAGGAGTGGTCATCGGCGTGGATCCAGTCCCGCACGTTCTGTCCGGCGCCGTAGAGCTTGGGGCGGATGCCGCGGATCACGTTGGTGATCTGCCGGGGGATGAATTTCTCCACGTGCTGGTAGGGGCCGTAGTTGTTAGAGCAGTTGCTGATCGTGGCGCGGACCCCGAAGGAGCGCACCCAGGCGCGCACCAGCAGGTCCGAACCGGCCTTGGTGGAGGAGTACGGGGAGGAGGGGTTGTACGGGGTGGTCTCGGTGAACCGTTCCGGGTCATCCAATTCCAGGTCCCCGTAGACCTCGTCGGTGGAGATGTGATGCAGCCGGGTGTCGTGTTTGCGGGCCGCTTCCAGCAGCGTGTAGGTGCCCACGATGTTGGTGTCCAGGAACGGGCGCGGGTCGTGCAGGGAGTTGTCGTTGTGGGACTCCGCGGCATAGTGCACCACCGCGTCGGCGCGGGAGAACAGTTCATCGACCAGGGCCGCGTCGGTGATGTCCCCGACCACCAGCTGCACCCGGTCCTCGGGAAGACCGGCCAGCGAGGCGCGGTTGCCGGCATAGGTGAGCTTGTCCAGCACCGTGACGTGATGATCGGTGTGATCGACCAGGTGGTGCACGAAATTGGATCCGATGAACCCGGCACCGCCGGTCACGAGCAGGTTGCCCATCAGTGGCCTCTCTCCAACATCTCCAGCAGATAGCTGCCGTACCCGGATTTGACCAGCTTCTCCGCACGCTCCCGGAGCTGGTCATCGCTGAGGAACCCCTGCCGCCAGGCGACCTCTTCGGGCACCCCGATCCGCAGCCCGGTGCGCCGCTCCATGGTGCGCACATAATCCGCCGCGTCCGTCATCTGATCGAACGTGCCGGTGTCCAGCCACGCGGTGCCGCGGGGCAGGACCTCCACCTGCAGCGCGCCGCGCTCCAGGTAGGCGCGGTTCACGTCGGTGATCTCGTACTCCCCGCGCGGGGAGGGGGCAAGGTTGCGGGCGATGTCGATGACGTCGTTGTCATAGAAGTACAGGCCCGGCACGGCGTAGCTGCTCTTGGGACGGGCGGGCTTCTCCTCCAGCGAGACCGCGGTCCCGGCGGCGTCGAATTCCACGACGCCGTACGCGGTCGGGTCGGCGACCCAGTACGCGAAGATCGCCCCGCCCTCCACATCCGAGTACCGCTTCAGCTGCGTGCCCAGCCCCGGCCCGTACAGCAGGTTGTCGCCCAGGACCAGGGCGACCTTGTCGGTGCCGATGAAATCCGCGCCGATCGTGAACGCCTGCGCCAGCCCATCCGGGGACGGCTGCCGCGCGAAGGTCAGGTTCACCCCGAACTGCGACCCATCCCCGAGCAGCCGCTCGAACTGCTCCGCATCATGCGGGGTCGTGATGATCAGGATGTCTCGGATCCCGGCCAGCATCAACGTCGACAGCGGGTAATACACCATCGGCTTGTCGTACACCGGAATCAGCTGCTTGGAGATCCCCAACGTGATCGGATGCAACCGCGTCCCCGAACCACCCGCCAGAATGATGCCTTTCATCGCTCTCCCTTTGTCAACTGCACTTCTACATTCCAACAATCGAGCCCCAGCCAAGGGAGATTCTCTCTGACGTTCGGGCTCTCCGTACCCATTTGTGCCCATTTGTGTTCCGGTGCTTCATCACGCTCTCCGGTGCGTGCCGATGCCTATAGCAAGCTCAGGACCCACAGGCAAGAAATCGCGATGACCGCCATACCGGCGACGACGGCGTTGAGCTTCTCCTTCAGAGCGGCAAGCAGCAAGGCTCCCGTGGAGGCGTCGACCGCAGCGTAGGCACAAAGCAGTGTCGCCAACTGAAAATTTGGCGAGAGCGTCGAGGCAACGGTCAGAACGGCAACAATAGGCACGATGGAAATGGTGATGCGGGATGCGTTGGGTGGAAGAAACCGGTACGCCGTCCGTTGTGCAACGGAGTTCGCTACAGCGCCGACCACCCACAGCGCGACACACACGGCTGGCAGTAACAGCTCACCTCCGAATACAGCCGCAAAACCCACGATTCCGGCACCTACGACTGCCGCCCCGATGTAGAGGAACGAGAGGAACCTCATACTTGGTCGAAGCGAAGAGGATTCGCGGTGAATCACTCTAGGCATGACTGCGTTGACAAATGTGGCGACCAACGAAGCAACGATTTTGGCGGCAACGCTGAGGATCGTGAGTACCGCGGGAGGCAGTAGGACGGCCATCGACTGAATCACCGCTAGGCCCCCGTAGCTGACACCCGCCTTCGTCAAAAACCAGGTCTCTGCCCGGGACCCTTGCAGTCGGCTGACTGGCAATTCGGAAAACGACTTGTCCCCAACCTTTCGGACCGTCATGAATACGAGAAGTCCGAGATTGGCGACGGCCAATGCGGACACCATGGCAAAAATGAGCAATTCGGGAGTGGGTAACGGAAGTAGCAACGCTCCAACCGCCAGCACATTCGCGGGGATTGCAATGCCCGAAATCCAATTTGGGTCACCGGCGGCTTCTGCGCCGATGGCACGGATCCACACCCTTGCCTGCAAGAATGCGTTGACCACCGAGGCCGCGACGATCGGCAGTAGCAGTTCCTCGAGTCGCCCGTTCAAAGCCATCCAGAATGCCGCGAGAAGCACAAACCCGCTCCCGACAAAAGGGATCCAGCGGCGGATCAATCTGGCCAGTCGCGCAGTAATTCGCTCGCGGTTGAGAAGCATGGGAAATACGACTCCCACCGTGACGATCTGCGTTGGCAACATTCCCATGTTGAAGAGATAAAGGTAAACGTCAGTTGCGTCGTTCGCGCCGACTCGTGCAAGAAGTAGGATCAACTGCCCGACGCCGATGCCCTGTGACGCGACCGACAAGATCGGCGCGAGCGCATTTCCCCATCGCTTACCGGCCATCATCACCCCCGAGGTGGTTTGCCGGTAATCGGTGCGGCGTCGTCCGCGGGGTTGAATTTCGCGGGCCCCGCCCTTGAGCACATCGCATCTGCAGTCGCCGCATCAGGTGTACAGCCTTGGCATGCGCGCACCTCGTATTGCCCCGGTGATGAGCGCACCGACCTTGCGGATCTTGCTCGTCTCGTAGAGCGAAATCAGAGCAGCCTTTCGTGCCAAGACAAGCGCGACTCCAAAACGACTGGAGCGGCGCGGCTTGTGGTCGGGTGGTGTGTGCCGGTGCTTCCGCGCGAAGTACACCATGTCCGCAGCCATGTGCTCGAGGCGAAATGGCGAGTAATTGTATATCGTGCCAAACCGCTTGCGGTCGGCGGCGCCAATCGCATGCGAAATAACGGACTCGCCGGTGCGGACAATCTGATAGCCGTCCGCTCTCGCCCTAACGCAGAAATCAAAATCGACGAAGTCGATAAACAGCCGTTCGTCATAGCCGCCGATTTCGCGCCAAGCGCTCGTGCTCACGAGCGAGCCCGATGTGATTGCGTACGCGACCGGGCGCGTCTCGGTTTGCACCGTCCCGGCATTGCGATCTGCGACGGACGACGCCGCGAGCGCGATCCTACTATCGCTCGCGGTTCGCTCTAGTGCTTCCAAAGAACCAGGCAGCAGAAGCGAGTCTTGGTCGAGCAGGAGAGCAAACTCCAAATTGCGCTTGAGTGCTTCCTGAAGAATTGAATTGAGTGCATTCGCTATTCCATTGTTCGCCGGAGACTCGATCAGACCAACTCCGCGAGAAGAACAGATGGACCGTACCTCGGTAATGTTGGCCGATGCATTGTCGAATACGACGACCGCAGGGCTCTGCGAAGATGCATGGTCGATGCACGCACTCAGTAGAGCGATCTCAGGGTTGAAGGTGACGATCCCGACTAGGGCGCGCGCCCGAGTCATGGCGCCCAGCTCGCACTATCGGATGCCGACCTGTCTCGAAAGCTCGAGACTGCATCCTCCAGCCGGCGCACGTATGCCGTGCGGCTGAAGCAGCGCTCCCAATACGCTCGCGTTTCCGTACGCCCCGGCCGGTCTTGGGCTGTGCGTATCAGGTAGGGCAAAATTTCGCCGCCACGCGGGATCTCCGTCACGAACTGCCCATCGACGTAGCCGTCCATTCCGCCGCCACCGCATATCGCGACTGCAGTACCTACCTGTAGTGAGCCGACCAGAATCATGTGGCCAGCGGCCCGTTCCCTCATGACAAGTGGCAGGAACGTGAGGTCTGCGTTCCCCATCAGAGAGCCGAATTCCGTCTGTGAGACTTGACCGTAGTGACGCACCGAGGCGGTGCCCGCTCGGCGAACCCGTGCCTCCCCTCCGACCGCCACAATAAGCTCAATCGCCTTGCCTGAAGCCAAAACTTCAGATTCAAGCGAAGCAAGAGCAGCATGATCGCGATCGGAGGACCCGCCAACGAATATCTTCAAGGTGTCGGGCTCTGAGGGTCGATCAGACGGCAAGTATGGGAAATCGTTGCCATAAACTACGGACGTAGCTCTGCCGCCCGACATACGCCAGTTGGACGCTTCAACCGTTGAAAGTGTAATCACCCCGCTGTCACCGAGAACTCTGCGCAGCACATTCCAATTGATCGTTCCCGGCGTGGCGTACAGTCCAGTTACGACCACTGGCATTCTCGTAAGAAGGCGCAGGCAGACGCCGATCCAGGGGTTAGTAGCAAGGTATGTCACGCGACGTCGTCGCTTCGTGGCCCGAATCGCGACGAGAACCGAGTCCAACCCCAGCCCTAGGCTGCGCTTGCCAAACCGAGACCCGGTCGGCGCGGCGTGATCGAATGTGATCACGTCGATGACGTCGCGCATCGTCCGCCACATGGCAGCGGATGTTTTGGACGCTAGAGTCACGACGACTATTCGGGCCTGCGGATTGACCGCTTCATGACGATTGGTGTTCATAGGTCCCTCGTGCGGCATGCGAAGCGGTCCCATCCGACAACCGCGCGGCGAATGGACGACTCTTGCACTTGACGAATGTCGGTCGCCCCGGTCGAGAGTGCGCTGCGAATCGCCTCGATCCAAGATCCCGCGTCATCATCGGCAAGCCAGCCGCTCGACTCACCAACTATGTCCGCCAGTACCGAGTTGCGTGGGCCGACGACGGGTGTCCCCGCCTCAAGAGCGCGGATCGCAACACCACTTTGGTAGAAGCGCTTATAGGGCACCAGTACAACGGATGCGGATGAGAGCGAAGATTGAAACTCCAATTCTGTGACGAACCTGGCGTCCACTTTCCATCCCTCGACGCTCGGCCAACCACGTCCCGTGACGGTCAGTTCCCACGCCGGGTCGGCGAGACGCGCAATGTCCACAAGCAGCTCGATGTCGCGGTCAGCCTTGTACTGACCCATTACTGCGATGTGTACTATGCCCGCACTATTCGTTTGGGCGGGCTCCGTGACCATCGGATGCGGCACCAAGATGACAGAGTTGGATTCGAGCTTTATGGCCCTTGTAAGCGAATCTTGTGCTCTCTTGCTGTGAGTCACCAGCGCCACCTTGCCGATGAGTCGGCGTGCTGTGAATGCGGCGGCTCGGCCATAGCCGACCGCGCGTACCAGCGGTACGGGGTCATGGACGACCAAGACCGATGGTCCGACGAGGGCTCGAAGCAACAATGTGTCCCACAATCCCAGGACGGGCCATGTTGATAAGACAAAACTGTTGTTCGTCGACTTGCCTATTCGGCGCGCAACCCGCAAGGACCGGAGATACGAGGCCAACCAGGCGGCTCGACTGAG
Organism: Microbacterium sp. zg.B48; assembly: GCF_024623505.1. Taxonomy (NCBI): domain Bacteria; kingdom Bacillati; phylum Actinomycetota; class Actinomycetes; order Micrococcales; family Microbacteriaceae; genus Microbacterium; species Microbacterium sp. zg.B48. Next base: position 61,507 of record NZ_JANJFE010000015.1, on the reverse strand, counting down.
GTGCGGGGCAGCCGACGGCTCATTGACAGCTACAACATCGGTGGACACCCCAGACGCTGCCAGAACCTGTCGGATCTCTTCCGTGTAGTGGTTCAAAGCCGATCCCAGAGGATTGACTACGACAACACGAGCGTCGGCTCTGGGTAAGACCGCAGTGGCACCTCGACGGAGCTCACGGAGTTCGTCCCGCTGGCGACGGAGAATTAGTCCAGCTGCGCGACGAAGCAACGGTATCGATACGCCCACCACGCGCACCGGTAAGGGCGAATGGCGCTTATGGAGGAGCCGGAGATTGCGGGCGAAGTAGAACGCTGGCGTTCCGTCCGAATGCTGTGTCGCGCGAGCATTGACTACGACAGCGATTCTCCCTGCTGCGTATCCAAGACGTAGATGGAGGTCGACCTCTTCCATATACAGAAAGAACGACTCGTCGAATGGACGCTGGGGTAGTGCCGCCGTCCGGTACATCACGATGGCGCCGTCCAGCCAGGCGGAGCTTTTCGTAACGTTGCCTGGCGATTCCGTAGGACGGCTCGTGTCGTGCTTCGGCGACCTCAGGATCCTGCTGAGATGGCCCCCTGCCGACCACACTGACGAGGGCTCGTCCCGTGAGTGAAGCACCGGTCCCACTGCCACGAGCGAATCGTCACTGCGGAGCGCAGCGGCGAGACGCGCTATGCAAGAGTCCTCGACAGCGACTTCGTGAGTTGTCACGAGCGTGAAGGTGGTCGACAAGCCCTTCCGCCTCAGGAGTGATAGGCCATCGTTGACGGCTGCGCCATAGCCGCGGTTGGGAACCCTCAAGATTTCCACAGGTTGGGGGATCGCGAGCCGCAATGCCTCATCGAGATGCGGCAACTCCGAGTTGTCAACCAGTACCAGCCTCGAAGCACTCACTCCGCCCGCTATCAATCCACTGATAACCTCGCCGACTGTGTCATGCCTCTTATGGTGGACGACGATCGTTGCAACGTCTGCCAATGTGGACGACTGACTTGGTGTACTCATCGCCGTCGCATCCAATCGTCAGCGCGCTGGCGCCCGTCGCGCGAGGGAAGGCTTGCCGCAACCACCGACGGGTCGAGCGGTGCCGCCAAGGACGCACAGATTGCGGTTTCGAGATCCGAGGCTGCCGAAATAGTGGTGTGACCATTAGCGCTCAGCCAACCCGAAAGTCCCGTTTCCGTAGTCGTCACTATAGTCAAGCCATGGGAAAGCGCTTCTTTAATGGGCAGGCCAATCTGTTCCCGCCACCGGCCGTCACGAATAGACGGCGCAATTAGGACGCGGTGTGTGCGATAGATTTCGACCATTAATTCATGATCCACATGGGGCAGGTATGTCCGGCGCTCGGGGCGCTCTGATGTCCACAGAGCTACATCAGCGGCGAGGGGCCCATCGCCGACGATCGTGATGTTAGCCGACATAGTGCTCTCGGCGGCGGCCCACGCGGGGAGCAATTCGGCAACCCCTTTTCGATTATCGAGCGTTCCTACGAAAAGCGCCCCGTCGGTGTCTCGAGTCACTAGCGGGGGTGAGGGGGCCGGAAGCTCCAAGATCAGTTCATGTTCGACGTTCAACATACGTGGAATATTGGCGTAGGTTGTCATCGATCCGGGGCTACCGAATACGAGTCCATCTAGGATCCTGCTATACGTCGCGCCGACAATCTTGAGTACCAGCGCGCTCACCAAGGACTGCAGGCGTCCGCGATAACCGACCAGGGCGGTCGTCTCATTATTCTCGATGCAATATGCGACCAGTCGAGCACGCCGACCCTTCATCAGTCGCACAGCTAATGCAACAGAGGTAGTGAAGCCGAGCTCGCGCATCCACAACGGTTCAGGCAACTCAACGACCACGTGGCGAGTAGCGCGCAAGGCGTGCCAGAGCGAGGCAACGGTGAGTTTGGTTGCCTGGCTTGCGTCCGGCTGCCGCGTCATATCCCATTTCAGTTTTCGATAAAGGACGACATCGTCGGGAGCCCACCGACCTAGGCGCTGCACGTGCGCTGCGCGGAGTTCAGGAATGACATGAATCACGCGGCTGGTCAACGTTCCGCCAACTGTCGGAGCGCCTTCTCGTATTTGGAGTTGGCAGCGTCCCAGGTGTACATCGCGTTGGCCCGCGCTATCGCCTCGACAGCGAGTTGGTCGAGCGCGCGTCGATCGCCTAATAGGCGCGTCACCGCTTCAGTGATCGCGTGCGCGTCTGCCGGTATGAAGCGCCCGAGCCCGCCGAGGACCTCACGGTTGTACGCCGTGTCGCGGGCGACCACCGGCGCTCCGCATGCCATCGCTTGAACGAGTGCTGGGTTCGTGCCGCCGACGCTGTGACCGTGGAAATATACGCCGGCATGCTGCCAGAGTGAAAAGAGTCGGCGGTCATCGCTGATGTGTCCTAGCCAATGGATGCGGTCATTTTCGGCGGAAAGGCGCGCCGCAGTTTCATCGAGTTCGCCGCCGTAGCCGCTCGAACCAACGATCACCACATCGGTACGTTTCGCGATCTCCCGCGCGGCTTCGAAGAACTCGGGGATCGTGTTTTCCGGTACGAAACGAGCAACCGCGAGGACATAACCTCGGTGCTCCAGCCCAGGTTCCACCGGCAGCACCTCATCCAACAGGTCACCGCCGTACGGGATGAACTCACCTTGTAAGCCGAACTCGTTGTTCCACCGTCGTGCGATTTCCTGCGAGTCATAGACGAGCCGCGTAGCGTGCTTCGCCGTCCAACGGGCGCCGGTGTGGAACACAGCTTTGGCTAGTTTCCCCCACTTGGCCCGATCCCATTCGATTCCGTCCACATTCACCAGGGTCGGGACACCCGCTCGCTTCAGAATTGGAAGCCAGTAACCGTTGGCAACGTTCATGACTAGAGCGGCGTCCGGCTTGGCCCTGGCCGCGTGACGTGCCGCGGTCAGTCCAAATGAAAGCGTGCTGAGGGACTTCTTCTCCATCCCCCAGGTCTCAACGGATCGGATGCGTTCGTCTCGCGACGGGTCGTCGACCAGCAGCGTCCCTGGACGGCTGTAGACCGTGACATCCCACCCCGCATCGGCAAGGTAAGGCGCCAGTTTCCGCACGGCGGTTTCGAAGCCGCCGTAGTAGCTGGGGTAACCACGGGTGCCGATGATCGCGACAGAGGGCAAGACAGACCTTTCACAAGGGGTACGGACAGTTGAAGACCTGCTAGTGCGCGGTGGATCCTGGCGCGAGTGCCGCGCGGGCCGTCTTGAGCAGAATGACGAAGTCGCCAATTAGCGACCAGTTCTCGACATATGAGAGGTCCAGCCGCACGGAGTCTTCCCAGGACAGAGATGACCGTCCCCCGACCTGCCATGCTCCCGTAATGCCGGGTTTGACGAGAAAACGCCGGTGCACGTGATCGGCATACCTGGCAACCTCAGAAAAGAGAGGCGGCCGCGGCCCAACCAAGGACATAGACCCCGCGATCACGTTGAACAGCTGGGGCAATTCGTCCAAGCTAAAGCGCCGCATGAAGCGTCCAACGCGAGTAACCCGGGGATCGTTCTTCATTTTGAAAAGGACCTCGTTGCCCGCGTCCCGCTCACCCTCCAGAGACTCGAGGAGATCTTCGGCATTAGCGACCATAGTTCTAAACTTCAGCATCCGGAATTCGCGCCCACGAAGGCCAACCCGAACCTGCTTGAAAAGCACCGGTCCGGGTGACGAGAGCTTGACCGCCAGCGCGAGAGCCAAGAGCAGTGGGCTCGTCAGGACAACGCCAAGTGACGACGCCACGACATCCATGAAACGTTTAGCGAATCGCTGCCCGGCCGAGAATCGAGGGGTTTCTACGTGGATCAGGGGAAGCCCGGCTACAGGGCGGGAGTGTATGCGAGGCCCAGCGATGTCCGTGATGCTCGGCGCCAGCACGAGGTGCTGTCGGCCAGCCTCAAGGCTCCAGGATATTTGTTTGACCTTGTTCGGAGGCAGGTCGTCGGTGCTGGTGACTGCCACAGTGTCGGCGTCAGTTGCCAGAATCGCGCGCTCGACAGCGTTGACGTTCCCCATTATTGGGATATCGGTCCCCTCAATGAGGTCAGCGATCTTCCCCGTAGGGACGCAGGCCCCCACCACTCGATACCCTGCGCTTGGCGAACGCCCGAGCTCCCGCGCGATCTGCGCGACCGAGTCCCGTGAGCCCACGAGAAGGACCCGAGCAGAGTATTCGCCCGCAGATCGCTTCGCGATTAGCCACTGGCGCCACAGCCAACGCTCGAGGACCAGCACAAGAATGCCAAGGGGCAGCGCTATAAGCAGATATCCCCGCGCAACATCAATCCGAGTGAGGAACGCCAGGATTGCTACCAGGCCAAATAGTCCGACGCTCGCATGGATGACACGGACATACTCTGTAGTCCCGGTGCCAATCACGCGGTAGCTACGTGAGTCGATGAGCGTGAGCGCCCACATCCAGGCGACAACGAGGCCCGCCGAAAAGAGCCAGTATGAGATTTCGCTGAGGCGGCTGTCTTCCCGAATTGATAACTGGGCGTTGCCGGCGCCGAACCAAATCATCTGCGTTCCATAAACCGCCCATACCAGCACGAGCAGATCGCTGACTCGCAGTTGCCGCGCGTAGCGCTCCCGCCAGCGGGACGTAGCCGTCCTCACTCTCGTTGCTTCCAACGACGCTGCGGCGCCAGTGGCCGTTCGATTGGCGTCGGACTCCGGCGACGTCAATGTCGCGTCGGTGTGCAGACTCGACGTCAAAGGCGTTCTCCTGTAGCTCAATCTCCCCAAGCCGAGACTAACAGGCGCCGGTAACGGGAATGTTTCTCACCGGGAGCGGGGACGTGTCGAGTCCACGCGTGCGCGAGTCAGCGGCGCCGAGATTCCATATCGGGGCGGTGTCTCGCGGTGTCCGGGGTCTACGGCTGGTCGCAAGCGCCGCATCTGGTTCTTTGCGGCGCGTCAAGGCACGACCGTGAAGGAGTCCGGAGACCAGACAAGGGTCCCCACTGCATCCGAAGCGATTGCGACCGGAGAGTGAATATCGACGCCCTCTGCGCAGCCTTCCGGTACGGGTTGCGCACTATCCGCGGCGATGAATCGTGTCAGCGCCAGGCCCGAACATCCTTCCTCAGCGTGGGCGACGAGCAGGTCACTGCCCGCGACAGCGATAGCCGCGACCTTCCGAGTCGGCAAGCGCACCCACGTCTCGTCAAGTAATACAAAGGCGTGGTCGTCGCATATTAGCCCCGCCACGGATAGCAGAGCGCGGAACCCATGCGGGTGGATGCATGGTGCGGCAACCGGCCCGCTAGGCAGTTGAACGATGGAGGGGTCGAGGAGATCGATGTAGCGCGATGATGCCAGGACATCGGGATACGCCTCCCAGTATTGCCCGTTGGTGAAGCTGCGCATTGCTTCCGTTTTACAGGCAGGACCAATGGCGGCAACCACCTCGACGGCGTCAACAGCCACCCCGTCCAGCGACGCGATTTGCGCTATCCCCCTGTAAACCGGCGTCACATCCGCCCAGCTTGAACCCCCATCGTTTGAGCGCTCAACTAAGGGCTGCGTGCGGCCGCACGACCCCGCAACGGCCCGCCAAAGGGTGCCCGACCTAGCGCTTAGGAACCGTTCCTGGTCAGCCGGGGGAGTGAGGCGCGAAGTCGGCGTCGGCGATGGAGACGGCGTCTGCACGCCAAGCGTGAACGTCGGCACCGGTGCCGGCGATTGCCACGTTGACGGCGGGGTCGCATGCCGCAGTGCGAGCACCGCGAGAGTAGCAACAGCCAGACCGAGCACCGTCACCGCTGCGATTGCGATCAGACGTGCACTGCGCGACCGATCGGCAAGACGAGGCATCTGTCCGCAGTCACAACGTGGGGGCTGACCGACGTGGAGTTACGCTGGTCACCGGTGTTTGAGTAGGACCCTGCTCATGATTTGGCAGGGCGGCCGCTGAGTGCGCTGTGCCGGTTGTTCCCGGCTCTTGCCACACTCCCGCGCTTCGGCGGCGTGCCGATCTGCCTCTGGCCGACCGATTCTTGTGGCCGCGCACCGCCTTTTCGGGAGCGGCCGCATATCCGTAACCGTATCCGTACCCTGCGCCATAAGTGTAGTAAGCGTCCGGGCCGCGCGTTGGAACCATGGACAACACGACGCCAGCGATCTTTGCTCCCACAGTTTCAAGTGCTTCCACCGCACCCGTCAGCTGATGCCTGTTCGTGTGTCCGGCGGAGACGACGACGATCGCCCCGCTTGTAGCCTTCGCGAGGATCGCGCCGTCAGTCACAGGAAGCAGAGGCGGCGCGTCGCAGAGCACTACGTCGAAGTCGCGCTCGAGCACCTCAAGCAGGGTGTGCATCTGCTTCGACCCCAGCAACTCACTTGGGTTGGGTGGAATTTTTCCAGCCGGCAGTACGTACAGGGTGCGTCCGCCCCAGGGCAGCATCACCTCGCCGATGCGGGCGCGGCCAATCAACACGTCTGTGAGACCAACGCCTCCCTCTATGCCGAGGTACTCCGCCACCTTCGGCTTGCGTAGGTCGGTGTCAAGGAGTGCGACCCGCTTGCCTGCGTCCGCAAGAGCAATTGCCAGGTTGATGGTGGTCGTCGACTTGCCCTCGCTTGGAACGCTGGAGGTGATTACGAAGCTCGAGCGACCGCCCATGTCTAGGAACTGCAGGTTCGTCCGGAGCGCGCGGAATGATTCAGCACGCGGGCTGAGCGGGTCAACGTGGACGATGAGTGGACGTTCCTTTGCCCTCGGGTCGAACGCGATGGCTCCGATCAGGGGTCGATCGGTAACCAGCTCTACATCGCGCGGTGTTCGGATGCGTGTGTCGAGGAGGGCACGCAGCACTGCGATACCGATTCCGAGTGCGAGCCCCACGACTGCACCTAGAGCGAGGTTTAGCGGGACGTTCGGACTAGCGGGAGCCAGGGCCGGAAGCGCATCCTTTACCCGTGTAAGACGCACCGGACTTGAGTCCATACCGTTCGGTGTCTCAATCGCTTCGACGGCGCTGGTGAGGCTTCCACCGATGGCGTTGGCAATATCTGCGGCTGCAACTGGGTCGGCGTCGGTAACGGTTACCGTGATCAAGGTCGTGTTGAGAGGACTGGACGCCGTGATGCGTCCTGCCAACTCGCCCGCGGTCATGCCGAGACCAAGTTGTGCGATCACGGGGTTCAAGACAATCGGCGTCGGAACTAGGTTCGCGTATGTCGTTACGCGGGATTGCGTGAAATTTTGCCCCTGCTGGAGTTCAGCGACGGTGCCCCCGGCCTGAGTCGAGACGAACACTGTGCTGGACGCTTCGTACTGTGGCGTGCGAGTCAACGACCAGCCCGCGGCGACGGCCACTCCAATGAGCGTGGCGACTGCGATGATCAGCCAGTTCTTGCGGAGCAGGCGGATGTAGTCGGTAAGCTCCATGATGCCTCTCGGTGCGCTGAGTCGGGGGGCGCAAGCCTCCCTCATCTTGCCATAGGCCATAGATCGGGTTGGTGCGCGGACCCGTACAGGGTGCCAATCACGCACGTGGTCTCTAAGAGCCCGATCACCCCGCACGCACGCTATCGCTCGGGAACGGCGGGCGTCGCGAACTATCGTCGCTGGGCAGCCCAAACCAGATGGTTATGGGCGCCCAGTCGCGTCACCGTTGTTTAGTGCGCAAATGGGCCGGGAGCGGATACGCCACGATCCCATAAAGCAAGACGACCACCAATAGCGCTTGTTCGAAGAACCAACCACCGAAGCTGCGCAAGCCGTCAACAATTGACCTTGTCATTCGAAATCTCCCCAGATGCCGCCCGATCCCCAGATGGGCTGGCTCACGAATGCTACTCTTCCTCCCCGCTGAACAACAGCGCCGTCTTACGCCAATGTCCGACACGCCCTCGAAGGCTCGCTTCGGTTGCGCCTGCTGGCAGACTCGTCCAACTCCGCGGTTGATCCTTGACCTGGCTGTCTGGTCAGCCCCCGGGCCGGGTCATCCAGGCGAGGAGCTGGTTGGCGCTAGATGCCCCCAGCCGCGGGACGGACAGCGGGGGCACTGTCTTCAGCCCACGGAAAGACGAATGATCCGGACGACTTCGTCGATGGGCCGCTCAAGTTCCGCGGCGGACCGTTCGTAAGCAGCCATGCCCCTCTTGTACGGGTCGACCACGTCGTCCTCGCTTGGGTCGGCAGGAGGCGGCAGCATTCCTCGATGTGATGCGACCGCCGCCGCCGCCGCACGGACGCGCGCCGACGGATCGGACCCGGCAGCGGCAGCTGCGTCACGAATCTCGCCGTCGGCGATCGCTGCTGCAAGCCTCGCGAACTCGCGGACAGTGAAAGTGCTGCGCAACCGTGCGGGAGCGAGTTCGGCGACGCGGCGTCGGTGATCACGCGTCATCGTGAGGATCAGGTCAGGCGATTCCAGGAGGGCCTCGGTGAGATAGCGGGAGCGGTGCGCGGCGGAGTCGGCCGCTGGAACACCGAGCCGGCTGGCCAGCGAGGCCGCTTCGGGTGTCATCGCGACAGCGTCCAACCCGCTAGTGCCGGCGCTATGCACTCTTCCCTGGAGCGGGGCGAGCCGTGCCCGTAGGAGCTGCTCTGCGAGCGGTGAACGGGCAATATTTCCCGTGCACACGGTGAGGATGTCGAACACCGAGGGGCCTCCGCAAGACAAGGTAACGTGGGCGCGTGTCAGACCACTCTATCGACGTGACAGCGCCTGATCTCGGGACCGGCGCGGCGATGACTGATGTCACGGGGGCAGGGCCGGTTCACACCAGAGCCGCGCGCCGGGGTATGTCTATGGCAGCCCCCGGGCCAAGCACTGATTGGCGGCTTGGTGGCCGCACAGTGACACAGTGGCGTGAATGGCTATTGGCTTTCGGGCTCCTTACGCTCGGCGTCTCCGTCCTGGCGGGGGCGGCCGTTTCGTGGCTCTGGCCGACACCGACTGGGGCCGCATCCGCAAGTGCCATCGTCTGGATCGGGATGTTGATACCTGTCCTCTGGGCCTTTACGCGTACGCAGCCGGTCACTCTTCTGAGGTTCCGAGCCGTGGACCTGTTGTACGGAGTCGCGCTGGCAGGAGTGCTGCGAGTCATCCAGGGATGGCTCGAGGTGGCAATCGGAGGGTCTGGTGCGATTCCGTCGTACCCGCTCGTGAACGGTCAGCTGTCAAGCCTCTGGTGGCTCACCGACGCCGTCTCGGTCGTCGTGATCGCGCCGCTGATTGAGGAGTTCTTCTTTCGAGGTGTCATTCTCGTCGCGCTGTATACGCTGCTGCGCCGGCCGTTTGGCCGGGTAATCGCTGGTCTGGCGGCGGTAATCCTCAGCACAGGCCTCTTCGTGCTGCTGCACGGGCTCACCGGTGCGATCTCGACGGATCGGCTCGTGTCGGTCGCGCTGCTTGGGCTGGTCTGCGGCATGCTCGTTATGCTGACCGGGCGCATCTGGGGCGCCGTTCTGGCGCACGTCGGCTTCAATTTGAGTTTTTTAGTCATTTCTTTGGTGGGCACGTTCCTGGTGTAGTTCCGCGGAATATTGACGATCTGTTCATGGTGTGTCCCCCGAACGGGGGACATTGCTCCACGATTTTGTTACCTCGCCGAAACGAATTCGACTCGCCATATGTCTTGAGGTATTGCTAAGCTTTCCCAAGACATAGGAATCCCATAGAGGGTTCCGCCAGCCGTCCAGTCGCGAAACCATTCCCCCGGGGGTTCTCCACATGTTTAAAAAAGTCTTCACTGCGGCTGCTGTCGCAGGTCTTCTCGTCCTCGGCGGCGGCTCTGCCGCGCAGGCCCTGTACAACGGCGACGACGAGCCGATTACTAGCGTCTCGGCGCCGACGATCACGGCCGGCAACTCCACCGTGATCACCGTGTCGAACCTGAGCGACGAGATCGACAGCGTCTCCTTCACCGCTAACGGTGGTGCGCTGTCGTCGATCGTGCTTGCGAGCGTCGGACCTGTCGTCAAGCCGGTCGTCAACGGGAGCGCATCGGTCACCTTTACGGCAACCGAGCCGGGCAACTACACCGTCTGGGCCCGTGACGCCGCGGGCAACTCCCTCGGTTCAGTGGCCGTTACGGTCGTCGCCGCTGGTAGCGGCGCTGGTGGAACCGGTGGCGGCACCGGTGGTACCGGTGGCGGCCTCCCGGCAACGGGTAACGAGCTCCCGGCTGCAGCCCTGTGGCTCGGCGTCGGTGCCCTCGGCATCGGTGGCATCGCCATCGCAGCCGGTGTTGCACGTCGCCGCGCGCAGTCCAGCAACTGATTCTTCAGCAAGTAACGAGGGCCCCGGGCGCAAGTCTGGGGCCTTCGTTGTGGGTCCTTCGAGCTGAGAGGTAGGCGGGTATGGCCGTAAGCGCGGCAGCGCCATCGGAGAACGCCGGTTCGTCGAAACCTGGGGGTTCCTTCATGCGGGCGTACTCGCGGCCCGGCCTCGCTCTCACTTTCGCCGGGCTGGGGTTCGTCGGAACTCTCCTGCTGCTCACCGTCTACCTGAACCTGCGTGCGAGGTGGGTCGCGCTGCCCGAATGGCTGCTATCCGTCCTCGATCTCGTGCTTATCAACCTGCCGATGGCGGTCGCAGTGATCGGTGCAGGTATTGCGGCGTCCAGGGTTGGGATCGCTCGGGCTACCGGCACCCGATCCTGGCGTTGGATGGACCTCGCCTACGGATTGGGCGTGGGGCTCTTGGTGCGCGCGGTCGTCGAGCTGGTTGCGCCGACATTCGGGACACTGGGTGGGCCGTTCGGTCAGCCCGCGCTTGCCACCACTGTTGTGCTCGTGCTCGGCGCCGTGTTGATCTCGCCGTTCGTCGAGGAGTGGTTCTTTCGAGGGCTGGTGCTGCGGGCGCTGGTCGACGGCTTATCGCAGGGCCGCGCTTCCCGAATAGTCGGCGGTGCCGGGGTGGCTTCGGTGATCGCGATTGTGGTCTCAACCTTCGCGTTCGCGTCGCTGCATTTCGTGCCGTGGGGCTCCAATGTGGCGATGTCGCTGGCGATCGGAACCTTTGGCGTCGGCCTGGGGTGTGGCATCCTGACACTGATCACTGGGCGGCTCGGTGCCGCGCTGGTCGCACATGCGTCTTTCAACGCCATTGGAGTTGTGCTGCTGCTGGTGTAGTCGTTTTCGACAGCTCATCATTGAAGTGCCAGACGGCCGGAGGCGAGCGTTGCCACGGCTGACGGGATGAACGCCAGATGAGAACTGTAAGTTTAGATGAGTTGGTCTTCCTGGGCGAGCGCGTCGTGGCGGTGTGAGCAGTAGCCCGGATGACCCGCGGCCGTCGATCCCTCGAGCGTAATAATCGCCTCGCAGCGAGGTTCGCTGGTTTCCCCGGCCTTGGTTCCGTATGCACACAACCTGTGAGTTTGCGCGCGTTCGCGTCGTGCTCTACCAAGCATCTGTGACCCCCAGAGGCACAAGACGAACGGCTCCATCGCCATGCGTCGTCGGAATGTACCATGTGCGTCATGCTGCTACAAGCGACTGCTGCCATGTTTACGTTTGTCAGGCCCGTCGTTTTGGAAGCCCCAGCATTGGCTCACGGTCCAGGCCCCGATGATGAAGCGGCATTGCACGCGGAGCATCCGCGCAGTCGGCCCGTCAGGTCGATGCCCGAGCGGCGCGGCGTCAGCTTGTTCGCTTAGGGAGTGACGGCACTGCCCGGTATCATCACCCTGTGGGTAGCCCAACGTTAGAGATGATCGCAGTCTCTGTCGTCGCCATCACCATGGCAGTTGTGGTTTTGACGTTGCGGCGGAGTCAGCAGATCACGGCGCTGCTCGTCGGGGTCAGCGCTGGCCTTGTTGCCGTCCAGGTGGTGCGCATTCACGTCTTCACGATTGTTGTCCTTCTGTGGCTGATCGCGTCACGAAAACCAGGCCGTAGCCGGGTCACCAGCGCGATCCTCCTTGCGGCAGCCGCACTATTGTTGGCTTCCACTGCGTTTATCGGAGATCTGGTAAACAGCGCCACCCTTGGTCTACAGCTCATTGCGCTTGCAGCTAGCGCCATTGTGATCATGGTTCGATCAAACGAGTCTGATCGCGCCGCGATGTTGATGGGCCTGCTGGCGGTCATCTCGTTCTCGTCCCTGGCGGCGCTGCTGCAAGTCGTCGGGGTTGTACCGACCGAACTGTGGCACGTGTCTGTAAGTGCGCTCGGGCGACCAACCGGGATCTATCCCGAACCGGACTGGTTGGGTATGTTCGCGGCAGTCGGTGTGGTCCTCGCTTGGCGAATCCCCATGGTTCGCTCTGCGCGAGTGATCCTGCTGAGCCTCAACGTCGCCGCGGTCGTTCTGGCGTTCGCCAGGGCTGCTTGGGTTGGTCTTGCGGCGGCTGCCATCATCGGTTTGCTCGCATACCTCACTCGCAACCGGAAGGCTAGAAGCAAGTCACGCGGCCGGTCCGGCCGGTTCGCGGCGTTGGCTGCCGTGTCCACCGTCGCTGCAGTCGCGCTTGTGATGAATGAATCGCTGCGTCGGGATCTGCTCGTGCGCGTGGCAAGCCTGTTCGGATCTGATCCCACCGATATCTCGGGTCAGGCGCGAATCCGGCAAACGAATGCTCTGATCGAACTTGCGACCGACATCCCCATATGGGGTCATGGAATTAGTGCGAGCGGCCGGGTTTCCGTCTGGGGCGTGATCGACGTTCATAACGAGACGGCTAACAATGTCGCGAGCAATTGGCTACTTGCGATGTGGGTAGACGGGGCGTGGTTCGCTGTCCCACTGATCGTCCTATTCATTGTCACCGCCTGGCGCGGTTGGCGGACAACTGCGGGTCTCTCGCTGATCCTCGTGCTGGTAAACAGCATGTTCTCCAACGCGACATATTTCCCCGTGACGTGGCTACTGCTTGGGCTCACCATGGCCGAGATGCAGGCGCGGACGCTGGAAAGAGAGGAGGGCGGACACTCCGGGCCTAATCCCTCTTCCGTACGCGCAGGTTCTGTCGATCTCGAAGCCCTCCGCCGCACCTCGTCGTCAAGCCCATGACTGGGGAAAGCAACCATCCTCGCGCTCGGGTGCCGGCGAGGACCCTAGCGTTCCGCGAGATTCTTGCGCCCGATTAGGCGACTCAGCCAATCGGGCGTCGAGAAGAAGGAGGCCACCGTGCGGCTTCGCAATGCGAGAGCCCACAGCCCCAAGCAGACGGCGAGCGTACCGGCGAATAGGGCAAGCGGTAGCCATGAGTGCGCTGCATCCGGCAAGGGCAGTGTCGAAGCGACGTACGCCAGCACGGTGAGAGTGGTGTAATGGGGCAGGTACAGATACAAGGTATTCCTCCCCGCCCATTGTGCGAGGCTGGCCCTTGCGAGGATTACGCCTAGCCCAATGCCCGCCGCAAGGCCAAGCCCGCGCGAGACGAGATTCAGCCCCGGCAGCGCCCAGACCGGAACGAGCAGGATGAATGCAGCCCAGACTGCCACAGCGAGGAGCGCTCCCGCGATGCGTAGTCGCTTGGCAAGCCATCTCATGAATGGTGCGTACGTCACGCCCGCAGCGAAGAACACAAAGTTTTCGAGCGCGCCGTCCCAGCCAACATTTCCAAGTGTGATTACACCTCCAAAGGCCAGGGTAGACACGCCCGCGCTCGCTGATACAAATACCCAGCCGGGCACGTAGGCCCACAGTCCCCGACAGAGGACGAAAAAGAGGGCCAGAGCCCAAATGAACCAGAGAGCACCTTGCGGGCGCAGAGGAGTGGCGAGCGCAGTGATGAGTTCTGCGGCATTGCTCTTACCCGGCGTGCTGACATTTGGCACCACCATGTATACCGCCGTAGTGACCGCTTGCCAAACGAGGTAAAGCCACAGCAGAGCTGCAAGTTTGGATCTCAGCAGTTCCCGCCACGGCATTGTCATCCATTTGACTGCGAGCATCCCTGAGAGCGCGAAGAATAAAGGGAGCCGCATCGTAGCAAGCAGATCGTTCGCCTGCAACCAGACCTCTGATAGGAAGCCAGCGGCGCCCGCCCACTGCGCAGAGTGGTAAAACACTACGAGCAAAATCGCGACACCGCGCGCCGAGTCGATCCAGTGAACCCTCACGGCAGAAACGCTACCCGTTTGTGGCGGAAGTTCGGTTCACATAGCGACAGCGAGGTCCCGTTCGACTTGTGTGGAAGCACATAAAGACGAGCCGCGACCGTGCAAATTGGCCGAATGCCCGGGGCGTACGCCACATTTCCCTGTAAGTCCCCACCATGCGCCCGTAGAAACCCCCGATGAGAGGGCTTGCGCTTAGGTCCTAGGGTCGGTGTCAGCCCGAACTCGCGCAGGACACCGCTGCCCCACGGCGGTACGCCGATCACCGGTGACGGTCAGGTGCCGTCGGACCGCGCTCAGCCCCCCCAAGCAAGCGTGCCCGACGGCGCCGCCGCCGCCGCACCGTCGCTTGAGCGCCGTATCGAACTAGGCGCGCGATGACAAGGCCCCCAACCGTGTCTGGGCTGCCAGGTAGGGTCGTTCATGCCCGGGTCCGAACCATGCACATTGCTGTCCTCCAAGGCGGCGGATGCGAGGAGCGGTCGGGTAGGTGCCGTCGGACGCTGTCTCCAACTCCATTGGCGCGTCCGCCGGCACCGGCAAATCCTGGCCGTCCTCCTTTATTGAATGTCATGTTGCGTGACGGTCTCTTGCAGGACATCGCGCCGCCCGGCACGAAGCGCTGCTTCCGGTTCGTGATGTCGACGCTTCCAAGCACGATCGACCGCGGTGTGTACCCCTCCGCGGGCCAACCCGCGCGCCTTAGTAATGTTGCAAGTCATCGGCCCTGGTTCGCCCCAAGACGGCGACTCTGGCGCACATGCCAACCCTCGAGACTGCTCATACACCGATCGGAACGGTCGTGGCAGAACTCGTAGGGAACAGGTCCTGGGGAGCGTGGCGACCAAGCGCAACTTCGAGCTGGGGGATCTGGGATACGTCTCGCATCTCCTTTCTCGTGCACGGAAGGCGAACCGGTTTCGATGCGCCGACCTCTGCCGGCGACTCTCATATGCGAATCTCATAGCGAGGATTGCGGATGATGATGGGAACGAGGTCGTAGAGGTCGCTCCTCGGCCGGCTGGCTGGTCATTGTCGAATGCGGGCGCGACGCTGCCGCGCCACGCCTTGGCGATCAGAACGCCCCGACGTTGTGGCGCAGCGGACCGCGACGATTGCCTTCCTCTAAAGGTAACCGCGCCACGGGCTTCGACGCCGCCGATCCGCGCGTACAGGGTCGGGATGATGCACCTTTGAGCGCGTGCGAGGAAGAGTGCGACTCGGGCCACCGCTCCGAGATGACGTTGCGGTATGCCCCTAGGAGGCAGCTGCGGCGATATCTCTTGCTAGGTACGGTCCCAGAGTCTCGCTGTAGGTGGCACTGATGTGCGAGATGTCGTCGCGGTACACGATCACATTGCCGATGACGGCCGGGCAGGTTTGCCCGCAGAAGTACTGACGGGTGTCCACGAGTGCTGCTCCCTCGACCCGCGCCACGGCTTGCATCAAGGCGTCCTGGACACGGTAAGCAGCTGCGGTTGGGATCTGACAGTCATTGCTCGCGAGGTCGAAGTTCAGGCGGGTCACGCACGCGACGGCTTCAGATGCGGACCCTGGGACGTCTGCGACCGCGACAATGCGGGCACCCGTCGCAGCAACGGGCGTCCAAGCGTCTGCGAACGACCTCGCCTGCTGTTCCTTGTTCGTTGAACCGCTACCCCTATACGCGGAGGTGATCACAATGTCGAAGTCGCCGGCAACAAGCGCCTGCTGTATCTGTGGCATCGAGGGACAACTGTCAGTTGCGGACCAGATGCATCCCGCGCCAACGAATGTCGTTAAGTTCCATCCCTGCTCGCCGACCTGATTGGCAAGACCGGGGAGCAAGGAGGCGGCGTGGCTATCGCCCACCACAGCCACTTTCGTCTCCGCCGAAGCGTTCCCGTATGTGCAGGACTTCATCGGCTGTTCGGTGTTCGGGAAGCACGAATACGAGTTGCCAGTGTCCTCGGTGAGCGCGTCGATGGAGGGTAAGATTTGGGTGCCTAGGTTCTGGTCGCAATTGGCTGCGGTGTCTAACGACGCCGCACCGAGGCACAGCGGTAGTTTCTCCTCATTCGTGGGCCCGTCGCCGAATTCGAAGGACGGAACGACGTAGTCGGCCACGGCGGGATTGTTCGGCGGTTGCAGAGCGAGGCTGGCCAAGACGGTGGTCATCACAGCCAGGACGCCGAGCCAACCCCAACTGACTGCCTTCCGCTCCGTCGCGCGCGGTGAGTGGTGCTTTGATCCGTGCGGTCGCTTCTCCAACCAGAAGGATCTGCGGATGGGGTCCTCGACAAGGTGGTAGCTCGCCACCGATAGCACGACTGTTAGCGGGAGGGCGACGGCCACGTACTGGAAGCTCTGACCGGGTAGCACGGTCAAGAGCGTGATGAGGACCGGAAAGTGCCAGAGGTACAGCGAATACGAGATGTTGCCGGTGTAGTTGGTGACGGGATTCGTCAGCGGCCATAGGTGCCGCTGCTCGCCGCCGGTTCCGGCAGCGATGACCAAGGCGGTGGAGAGCACCGGCAGCGCCGCCCAGGGCGCCGGAAATCCGTTCGAGTCGGGAACGATGAAGAACGCAACGAGGATACCGGCGAGCCCCGCCCACCCTCCAGCAGTGCGCGCCCACAGGGGCATAGCCGTTAGCCGGGGAGCGACAAGCGCGACCATCGCCCCTACACCAAGCTCCCATGCGCGCCCCAGCGTCGAGAAGTACGCCCATGTGGGGTTGGTCGTGGTCTCCCACATGGCCCACGCGAAGGACCCCACGGAAACCACGACGATCGCAACGCCGACGATCTGGCGCCCCGTAGCCTCCCCGCCGTTGGCCCGTCTCGCTGCAGTCCAGAGGATGAACACCATCAGCCACGGCCACACAAAGTAAAACTGTTCCTCCACCGCGAGAGACCAGTAGTGCTGCAGCGGCGAAATCGGACCGCCGAACTGGAAGTAGTCCGTGCCGGCAGCGGCGAAGTGCCAGTTCGCGGCGAAAAAGGTAGCCCAGACGCCGTCCTGGAAGGTTTCGATGAGACGGGGCGTCGTGAACAGGAAGTATGCCGCAACAACGGTGGCCACAATGACCAGAAGCGCGAGCGGCATGATGCGCTTCACTCGCCTGCGGTAGAAGTCCACAAAAGAAATCCGCCCAGATCGCTGGTATTCACGGAGCAATAGACCAGTGATCAGGAATCCGGAGATAACGAAAAAGACGTCGACTCCGACGAAGCCGCCACCGGGCCAACCGGTTAGATGGTCGACGATCACCGCGAGAACAGCAAGGGCACGCAGGCCTTGAATGTCGGGACGAAAGGTCTTCTTCTTCACGCGCTGGAGTGCGCTCTGACCGACTGCAGCCCCTGATGGCATGCGACCCCCAATTCGATGACCCGATGGGAATCCTACGCGGCGCGCGTCACACCCAGGTATCGGCCCAATCTTGTTCAGATTGGTTCGGTCCACGTGCCATTTCGCCTGCGCCCGGCGCGTGGGTTCGACAGAGGCATATACCCGGTTGGGAGCCACCGCACACGATCGCGGACGGGAGTGCATCGCTCGGATCCAGATCACCTGGTCCGTCTGGACGCGCGGATTGAGGAAATCACATTCCCCCGCTCTGACGCGATCTACCTCCGGATTCCTGCGGGGCTCCCGCCCTCGTACGGATCGCCCTCACGCTTTCTTGCTCAGTCGCGCATGACCCGACGCCAAAGGGACCGTGTTTGTGCACTCGCAGCGTTGCCGGTCGGGTGCTCGACGGCACGCCGGCGGAAGAGCTGCTGCGCCGCGCTCGCCAGGTGCGGGACGCGCCTTGACCCGGTCGGTGCTGAGGAGCTATTACAGCGTCGGCACAAGGCGCGGTCGATGGACCGATTGGAACGGTAGCTTCGCCGCTGAAAATGAAGTTAGAGGGAGCCCCGTTAGCGGTACTCGGTGGGGAGGACGTGGCATTGGGTCCCTAGAGGAGCTAGCAGAGCGGTGGCCGGGAGGGGACCGGCCACGCGACCGCGCTGCCGACGACCAGAGCGCCCGCCAGCAGTGCGACCGGCCCATCTCTGTCTCCAACCCAATTGGCGCGTCCGCCGGCACCGGCAACTCTCGTAGGTCGTGCTGCGCCACGTCTGGATGTGCGGCGCTTCCGCCACAGCATCCGTCCGTGGCGAGGCCTTCGCCGGCTAGTCACGTGATTCGGCGCATTGCTTGCGTCACCCACGAACGGTTCAGGTCGCCTGACACTATGCTCCGAGCATGTCTCGCACACCCCGTGAGCTCGACCTCGCCGCGCAGCCATCGTGGGGTCGGCGTCTGGCCGGCATCGAAGGCATCCGCGGCATCGCAGCTCTGCTCGTCGTGGCGCATCACACCACCCGTTATCTCACCGACGGGCGAAGCGCAGTGGGTGGCGTCTTCAGCCTCACCGAGATGGCGCAGCACGGGCTCACGGTCTTCTTCGTGCTGTCCGGCTTTCTGCTGTACCGGCCGTTCGTGTACTCGCTCATCGCGGGGCGCCCCGCCCCCACCATCGGCGGCTATCTGCGGAACCGGATGCTGCGCATCCTGCCCGCGTACATCGTGATCTTCTTGCTCGCCAACTTCGTTCTGCAGACTCTGCTGACCGAGAACGCGCTCACCGCCACCCTCAACGGCAACCCGCCTCCGGTCGGGATGATCACCGACCCGTGGACGTTCGTCGCCAATCTCTCGCTGCTGCAGAGCTTCTTTCCCGGCACGATCATGACCGGAATCGGCCCGGCCTGGTCGCTCGGCGCGGAACTGCTGTTCTATCTGCTGCTGCCGGCGCTGTTCGCGCTGGGCAGCTTTCTGGTCGCCAAGGGATGGAAGCCGGTGCAGGCGGCACTGGCCCCGGTCTGGTTGATGGTGATCGTCGGAGTGGCCACCTCGGTCATCGTCCTGGTCCTGGTGGCCGGACAGTCACCGGCCGGTCAGCTGGAAGCCCTGTGGGGATCGACCTGGCTCGCGGTCCTGGACCGCAGCGTCCTTGCCCAGGCCGAGCTCTTCGGCTTCGGAATGGGCGTCGCTGCCCTCGTCGTCTGGCTGGAACAGCGCGGCGTCGTGCGCACCCGCTCATGGATGCGATACGGCGGTCTCGCGCTCGGGCTCGTGTTCGCGTTCGTCGGCGCCCGATACGGCGGACCCATCGCGACGACCCTCGTCGGCGTGAGTGCCGCGGCGGTGGTGTTGGTCGTCGTTCTGCCAGGCCGAGCGGACCACTCGGCAAACGGCGCGGCACGGGTTCTGGAGTGGTTGCCTCTCCGTTACCTGGGACTCATCTCTTACAGCGTGTATCTGTGGCACGAGCCGGTCGCGTGGTGGGTTCGCGTGCACGTGCCGCACGACGGCACCTCTGTGTCCGGCTGGGCGCTGAGCCTGGCGACGGTGACGGCGATCTCGGTCGCGCTCGCTTCGTTCACGTACTTCTTCGTCGAACGCCCGGCGATGCGGCGCAAGTCGCGCACCGACCGCACCACTCCGCGACCGGTTGGACACCTCGACGCGGGGGAGGGCCTGCGCCCCGCGCGGTGAGGGCAGCATCCGCCGTTGAGGGCAGCATCCGTTGTTCGGTGAGGGCAGCTAGAACGAATCCCGTGCGCGGGACTCGGTGGGCACGACGTGACGCTGGGGTGCTGAGAAGAGCCAGTTGAGCGGTGGCCAGACGCGGATCAGCCACACGACTGCGGTGCTGACGAGCAGTCCCGCTACCGTGCCGGCGAGCAGTGCGACCCACCCGTTGCCCGTTGCGGCGCCGATCGCGACCCCGATGCTGGTCGGCCACCAATGCACGATGTAGAAGACGAGACTGTCACGACCGACGAACCGCAGCGGCCGCAGCACACCGGCGCTGCCGATCCGCCGCGCGGCCAGGATGGCCAAGCCGATGCCGGCGGCGGCGAACGGCGCTGAGAGCGCCGTATAGCGCAACCCGGTGCCGACGACGACAGCCGCCACCGTGCCGACCGACACCGCCGCGCAGACCCAGAGGACCCACCGCCGTGACAAGACCCGATTCAGCGTTCCCGGATGCTGCGACATCCAGACGCCGAGAAGGAAGAACACCAGCAGAAAGAGGAACCGCCGCACGCTGAACTCAGGCACGAGGGCGGCCGCAACCAGAGCTGCCGCGGCGATCCACAGCGGTGAGATGCGGGTGATCGCCAGCGCGATCACATAGAAGAGGAACAGGTCGTAGAGGAACCAGAGGTGCTCGAGCGGGTCGTACAGCACCCGGAGTGGTTCCCACGCCGTCACCGGGGCGGGGGTGGCGCCCCCGACGAGACCATCGCGGATGCCCCACAGGTAGAGCAGCACGAGCGCGATGGCGGACCAGACGAGGTAGGGATACAGCACGCGTCGGGCCTTGCCGCCGAGGTAGACCTTCCAGCCGCGTGCCAGGGACGGCGCGACCAGCAGGCCCGACAGGAACACCATCAGCGGCATTCGGATCGGCGCGAAGACCTGATTCAGAGCCCACGCGATCTCGGGCGACCCGGTCGGCACGGAGCTCGCGAACAGGATCGCGTGGTTGAACACGACGAGCACGATCGAGGTGCCCCGAAGCACGTCCATCCACTCGATGCGGGATGCCGGGGCGTCTGTCATTGCGTAAGCATGCCAGTCGCGTGTTACGGATGATCGCCGATTCTCGGGCAGGGCTGTGTGTGGGGCTTGCGCGGGGGTTGTGCGCTGGGCGCGCGGGTAGGTGCGGCGGGTGGATGCGGTGGTGGTGGGCGCTGGATGTGGGGCGGGGGTGGTGGGCGCTGGATGTGGGGCGGGGGTGGGCGCTGGCTGCGGGGCGAGTGGGCGGGGGATACGCCGCGGTCGTGCGATGGCTGCACGGCGTGTGCCCGGTCGATGCGCGGCCATTCCTCCACAGCATCCCGGGCGGTGTTGTTGTTCACAATGGGGTGCGACCTATCTCGGAATGTCAGGGGCCGATGTCACCATGAACTATGGCGTTTTTGTCCGAGCTTCAGGGTCACCTCGACTCGCTTCGTGCGCAGTTCGGGCAGGACTTCGAGCTCGGCGAGCTGTCCGGATTGCTCCGTCGCGCGGACAGCCAGCAGGCGCTGTCGTTCGTGGCGACGGCGGCTGCGCTCAACAACGGAGTGGAGAACCTGATGGCCGTCGGCGCCGGAGTCCTCGCCGAACGGTCGACCCGCGACCTCGGTCACTCCGGTGTCGCGGCGGTGCACGGGCACAGCACTCCAGTTGCGTTGATCCAGTCGATCACCGGTGGCACGAAGGCGGATGCCGCACGCGCAGTGCGCGTCGGCCAGGCGCTGCTGGAGGGCGAGCCGACGGTGGCGCCGGCATCCGATGCGGCCGAGACGGCGCCTCGCTCGCTGACGGCTGGTGGGCCGTGGCATCAGCCGCTGCGCGCGGCGATGCTGAGCGGACGGATCACGCCGGCGCAGCACGACGCGATTCGCCGCGGGCTGGGGGAGCCGCCGCTCGAGACCGCCGACGCCTCCGATGACGTGGTGCGCGAGGTGTGGTCGTGCGCGGCCGAGCAGCTGCTGACCGAAATCGACGGGATGCCGGTGGAAGAGCTGCTGCGCCGCGCTCGCCAGGTGCGGGACGCACTGGACCCGGTCGGCGCGGAGGAGCGCTTCGCGCGTCGGTACGAGGGCCGGTCGATCCGCCGGTGGACCGACCAGGACGGTGTGCACCGGGCGAGCATCATCTTCGAGGACGAAGGGTGGGCCTGGGTCGATGCGATCTGGGATTCCGCACTGCGGCCGCGACGGGGTGGTCCGCGGTTCGTGGATTCGGATGCCGCGGCAGCCGCCGACGCTCTGCTCAAGGATCCGCGGACGGACGAGCAGCTCGCCTACGACCTGATGCTGGACCTGTGGAGGGCCGGCGCGCTCGCGTCGGCGAGCGATGTGTTCGGCGCGCGGCAGCCCGGGGTGCGCATGGTCGTGGTCAAGGACGCGATCGGACCCCGCGATGCCTTCGGTCGGATGGTCGCGACCGGGCACTTCGAGGATCGGGGCGACGCGGTTCCCGGGTCGGTCATCGACCGGGCGCTCTGCGATGTCGGGGCGCAGGAGATCATCTTCGACCGGCAGGGGAATCCGCTGAAGCTCGGTCGCGAACAGCGCCTGTACTCGGCGCGTCAGCGGATCGCGCTGGCGGTTCGCGACGGTGGATGCATGTTCCCCGGATGCTGCGTCCCCGCCTCGTACTGCGAAGCGCACCATTGCGATCACTGGCAGGAGCATGAGGGTCGCACGGACGTGGACC
The DNA here is from genome assembly GCF_024623505.1 of Microbacterium sp. zg.B48. Taxonomy (NCBI): domain Bacteria; kingdom Bacillati; phylum Actinomycetota; class Actinomycetes; order Micrococcales; family Microbacteriaceae; genus Microbacterium; species Microbacterium sp. zg.B48. The sequence goes on along the minus strand of NZ_JANJFE010000015.1, from coordinate 39,211 downwards.
GCGGCATCCTGCTGTGTCGGTTCCATCACATGCTGCTTCACAACAACGGATGGCGGATCACGCGCGCGGATCTCGGAGCTTTCGTTCTGCATCCACCGCCCGGGCGGGGTGATCCGGTCGCGCTGAAGACGAAGTCGCCGATCGCGTGGGCGTGGGATCCGCCGCCGACCGAAAGGCGAGGCTGGCGGGCGGCGTGAGTAGGGGATAGGACGAGCGCGGTGGGCGGGACGGTGCTGGCGGCGCCCGGCGTGCACGGGGGCTCGTGGAGCGCGGCGAGCGCGGGACAGGCGGCGCCCGGGCACCGCGCGCGTGCCCGGGCGGGGCAGATTGACAGCGAGCGAGGCGCGACACCCCAGAAGCCTCGCCTCGCTCGCTGGCCCAGTGACCGTCACCCGAAGCTCCATACGGAAGCAGCGTCGGCCCGGACCGTTGTCCGGGCTCGACGAAAGCACCGCCGGAGCCTCGCTCGATGTGCACGGTCAGATCTCCGCGGATACCGGTCAACCCACCGCCGGTCCGCGATCAACAGATGGCGGGACATCCGCCCGGGCGGGGACAGCAAACCCACCGACAACGACAACCCCCGGACCACCGCGCGCAACCCCAGCCGAGCGCGACCACAGAACGGTCATCGATTCCCCCAAACTTCCGACGCACCCCCGCGCGTCGGAACCCCCGCAGCGACCCCAGTACCGCCATCGAACACAGCGTGAACCTCGCGCGGACCCGAGTCAAGGGACCAAAGGCCCATCGGGTGTTCGGCCGCGGCATCCCGACGGCGAAGGCCAGGCAGAAGGCAGCTCAGGACAGGTTCGCGAAAGCCCAGCCGTCCAGCTCGGCCTCACGTTCGGCGTCGTCCCGCAGCGCAACCGACACACGCACCACCGACACGGCGATCGCCGACGCGACCAGCAATCCGAGCACGGCGGGTATCACGATCGGGCTAAACCCACCTATCTGGCGAAAACCACTCGAATCCATCATCGGTGCCTGGATCTCTCGTCATCCGCGGACGCAGCGGCAACCGCGTCATCGCGGGCCGTGCTGCGAGACTAGTCCAGCACCCCGACTTTCGGCAGCAGCACCGCTCCGCTTTTCGCAGCGTGTTTGGCCCCGGCGTCCCGATGCCGTAGAATCGACCCTTGGTGCCTGTGCCCTGCTGGCCTCGCACCGCGAACGTGAGCCCTCCACTGGTGCGTTTGGTCCGGCATCCCGAACCAAACCCCCCGGAGCGGGATTCACGAACATCTCCGTTCGAATCAAGAAAGCAGCACTATTGTGACGCGCACGTACACCCCCAAGGCTGGCGAAGCTCAGCGTGAGTGGCTGGTCATCGACGCCACCGACGTCGTTCTCGGCCGGCTGGCAAGCCACGCGGCAGTTCTCCTCCGCGGCAAGCACAAGGCGACCTTCGCCCCCCACATGGACATGGGCGACTTCGTCATCATCATCAACGCCGACAAGGTCGCGCTGACGGGCCAGAAGCTCCAGAAGAAGAAGGCCTACCGCCACTCCGGTTACCCGGGCGGCCTGAAGTCGGTCACGTACGAAGAGCTCCTCGCGAAGAACCCCGAGCGGGCCGTCGAGAAGGCCGTCCGCGGCATGCTCCCGAAGAACAGCCTGGGTGCGCAGCAGCTCTCCAAGCTCAAGGTCTACCGCGGCGCCGAGCACCCCCACGGTGCACAGCAGCCCAAGACCTTCATCCTCGACCAGGTCGCCCAGTAAGCGCCTCCCAGACTGACTAAGGACACACTCGTGGCGAATCTCGAAGAATCCAACGAAAGCAACTTCTCGACCGAGACCCCGGCCGACCAGACCGTCGAGACCGTTGAGCGCCCTGTGCTCAGCGTTCCCGGCGCCGCGGTCGGTCGTCGCAAGCAGGCCATCGCCCGCGTGCGACTGATCCCCGGCTCGGGCACCATCACCGTCAACGGCCGCAAGTTCGAGGACTACTTCCCGAACAAGCTGCACCAGCAGCTGATCACGGACCCGTTCACGGTGCTCAACCTCACCGGCGCGTACGACGTCATCGCGCGCATCTCGGGTGGCGGCGACTCGGGCCAGGCCGGCGCACTGCGCCTCGGCATCGCCCGTTCGCTCAACCAGATCGACGAGGAGAACAACCGCCCGACCCTGAAGAAGGCCGGCTTCCTCTCGCGTGACGCCCGCGTCATCGAGCGCAAGAAGGCCGGTCTCAAGAAGGCCCGCAAGGCTCCTCAGTACTCGAAGCGCTGATCGGTTCTCCGCTCCGCATGCCGCTCTTTGGCACGGACGGGGTGCGGGGGCTGGCCAACGGCCCCCTCACCGCCGATCTCGCACTGACCCTGGCCCAGGCGACTGCTGTCGTCCTGGGCCAGGGGCGTACCGCCGAGGCCCGCAGGGCCGCCGGCAAACGCCTGACCGCGGTCGTCGCCCGCGACCCCCGCGTCTCGGGTGAATTCCTCTCCGCCGCCGTCGCGGCGGGCCTGGCCTCGTCCGGTGTCGACGTCCTCGACGCGGGCGTGCTGCCCACCCCGGCCACCGCCTATCTGATCGCCGACATCGACGCCGACTTCGGCGTGATGGTCTCGGCATCCCACAATCCCGCTCCGGACAACGGCATCAAGATCTTCGCCAGCGGCGGTGTCAAGCTCCCCGACGTGGTCGAGCGACGCATCGAAGCGGCCATGTCGGCACCGAAGCTGCAGCCCACCGGCGCAGGGGTCGGACGCATCCGCCGGTTCGCGGATGCCGAGGACCGCTACGTCGTCCATCTGCTGGCGTCCCTGCCGCACCGCTTGGACGGACTGCACGTCGTGCTGGACTGCGCGCACGGCGCGGCATCCGGAGTCTCGCCCGAGACCTTCCGCGACGCCGGCGCCCGGGTCACCGTCATCGGCGCCGACCCGGACGGCATGAACATCAACGACGGTGTCGGCTCCACGCACCTGGATTCGCTCGCCGCGCACGTGGTGCGCGTGGGCGCCGACGTCGGCATCGCGCACGACGGGGACGCCGACCGCTGCCTGGCCGTGGACGCGCGCGGACGCATCATCGACGGCGACCAGATCATGGCGATCCTCGCCGTCGCGATGAAGAACCGCGGACACCTGGTGAAAGACACCCTCGTCGCGACCGTGATGAGCAACCTCGGCCTGCACCGCGCGATGGCCGACCATGGCATCACCGTCGTGCAGACCGGTGTCGGCGACCGCTACGTGCTCGAGGCGATGGACGCGGGCGGATACTCCCTCGGCGGCGAGCAGTCCGGCCACGTGATCATGAGCGAGTACGCCACCACCGGCGATGGGCTGCTCACAGGGCTGCACCTGATGGCCGAGATGGCCCGCTCCGGCAAGACCCTCGCCGAGCTCGCGTCCGTGATGACGGTGTACCCGCAGGTGCTCGTGAACGTGCGCGGCGTGGATCGCACGCTCGCCGCGACCGACTCGGGCGTGGCGGATGCCGTGGCCCTGGTCGCCGCGGAACTCGGCGACTCCGGACGCGTGCTGCTGCGCCCCTCGGGCACCGAGGAGATGGTGCGCGTGATGGTGGAGGCCGCCTCCGCGGAGGTCGCATCCGAGTACGCGGAACAGCTTGCCGACGTGGTCCGGGAGCGGCTCGCGCTGTAGCTGCTGCTTGCCCCCTTCGCCGTTCGCGTTTCGCCTTTCGCCGAGCGCACGGGTTAGCGCCGAGTGCACGGGTTGTGCGCGCGGACACGTCGTACGTTCGGCGCGACGTCGTGCACTCGCGGGCAGGTCGGCGCGGCAGGTCGGGCGCCCGCGGGCGGGTCGTGCGCCCGCGGGCGGGGTCGGGCGCTCGCGGGCGGAGTCAGGGCTCGGATGCCGCGTCCCGCCGACCTGTTCGCCGAGCGCACGGGTTAGCGCCGAGTGCACGGGTTCTGCGCGCGGACACGTCGTACGTTCGACGCGAAGTCGTGCGCTCGGGGCTGGCGCGGGCGCGGCGGGGTCGTGCACTCGCGGGCGGGGTCAGGGCGCGGATACCGCGTCCCGCCGCGCTCTTCGCCGAGTGCGCGGGTTAGCGCCGAGTGCACGGGTTGTGCGCGCGGACACGTCGTACGCTCGACGCGAAGTCGTGCACTCGGCGCGACGTCACCCGCGGCAACGTCAGGGCTCGGATGCCGCGTCCCGCCGACGCAGCACCTCCATCCCGACGTACAGGGCCACGTAGCCCACGAACGCGATGCCCACGAGCGCGAGAAAACCGGGAGTCGCGGGACGGTCCCAGTGCAGCGCGTCGCGGCCCGCGAACAGCGAGCATCCGATCGCGATCAGGCTCACGATCTGCGCCTGGAAGACGATCCGAAACGAACTCCACCGGGTGTCGCGCAGGAACCACAGCGACACCACACCCGGCAGCGACAGCACCGCGCCGAGCACCCGCGCGGTCAGCGGGGTCACATCCCACGCCCACAGCGGGATCACGATGTTCGGGACCAGGAACAGCACCGCGCCGGTCATCAGCGACGCCAGGCCGACGACGACCATGATGCCGCGCACCACGATCGGCACCCGCGCATCCGATGACTCGGGCTCGCCGTCGTCGCGGCCGCGCTGCAGCCACCACACCCACGCGGTCAGGAACGGCGTCGTCAGGTACAGCACGAACCAGGTGTAGAACGACACGTTCTGCGAGAACCGGTCCAGGTGCAGCAGCGTCGCGACCAGCAGAGCGCTGGTGAAGACGATCACCGGCGGATACGCGACCACCACCCGATGCCACCGCCGCGTCCGCACGATCCGGGCGAAGACCCAGATGCCCCCGACGTATGCGGAGGCCAGCAGATACGCGCTCAGCGGCGGGGCGATCGGCCACGCGAACAGCTCGCCGGTGCGGTCCGGGAACACGGACAGCAGGATGACCGCGACGATCAGGAACGGCAGCAGGAGCAGGGCGACGATCCGCGTGATCCGCAGCACCCGGTCATCGCGCACCCGGGCGGGGCGGACCGGCTCAGCGTCGGTCTGTGACACGGGCGACGACCTCCGAGACGGGCAGGGACGCGCCCTCTTGCATTGCGGCATCCAGAACCGGTCCTTCACCGAACTCGCGGAGCGCGTCGACGAGCGGACCGTAGAAAGCCAGGCCGCCCGGGTTCACCAGGCCGGTGTGCCGGCGCAGGCGCTGCGCGGCGCCGACCAGGAGTCCGGTCTGCTCGGCGTTGCGCTGCGCGGCGCGGACCGCCGCGAGCCCCTCGAGCCCGTAGGTGATGCCTTCGTCGTGGCGCATCGCCATCGAGGTGTCCAGGGCCTCGGCGAAGTCGCTCTCGGCGCCGTCCAGATCGCCGCGGAGGAACCTCGGCCAGGCGCGGTGATGCTGCGCGATGACCACCCCCAGCGTCTCGCCCGCCGACGAGGCCAACGCGAGGCTCTCGTCGAATCGCTGCGCTGCGGCAGCGACATCCTGCGACGCCATGTCGATCCGGCCGAGCGTGACCAGGATCATCGCCTGCCCCCAGCGGTCGCCGGCACCCCGGAACCCGGCCAGTCCCTTTTCCAGGGCGGCGCGACCGGACGCGAGGTCCGGGCCGGTCGGGGCGGACAGATACGCCAGGCCGATCGAGACCTGCGTCAGGGCCGCGCTCTCGGGCTCCCCGCACTTCTCGAACAGCTCCGCCGCGCGCCGCAGCCCGGGCAGCACATCGACGTCGGGATCCTGCCAGTACGTCACCGCGCGGGTGAAGTACAGCGCGATCGCCTCGGTGCGGGTGCTCAGCTCGATCCCGTCGCGGTCGGCACGCTCGAGCAGCTCGGCCATCCAGTCGTGGACGACTCCGAGGAGTCCCGCGATCCACACGTACAGGTACAGCGACCAGGCGAAATCGGCGGCGTCATCCAGGCGCGCGGTGTCCAGCAGGTGACGCACGATCGCGGCGAGGTTCTCGCGTTCGGCATCCAATTCGCGGATCACCGCCACCTGCTCGGCGGTGCGCATGCGCACCGCCGCGTCGTGGGCGACGGCAATGTAGTGGGCCACCCAGCGATCCTGCGCCGCCGCGACGGCATCGGCCGCCTCGGGCGCCTGCGCGCGCTCGCGTGCGAAGGCGCGGACCAGCGCCAGCATCCCGAACACCTGCACGCCGTCGCGTTCGTGCTGCCAGAGCAGGCTGGTGTCCACCAGCGCCTCCATCGCCGCGACCGCCCCGTCCCCGAGGACGTCCGCGGCCGCGGCGAAGGTGAACGGGCCGGAGAACACCGAGAGCGACTCGAAGGCCGCGATCGCCTCTGCATCCAGCAGCCGGACGCTCCACTCGATCGTGCTGCGCACGGTCTGCTGCCGTTCGGGCAGGTCGCGGGCGCCGCCGACCAGCAGGCTCAGCGCGGAATCCAGCCGCTTGAGGATCTCCCGCGGGGGCATCGTCCGGGTGCGCGCCGCGGCCAGTTCGATCGCGAGCGGCACTCCGTCCAGCGCCCGGACGATCCCCGCGACGGCCGGCGCCTGGTCCGGAGTGAGGCGGAAGGTGGGGCTGATCGCGGTGGCCCGCTCGACGAACAGGGCGACGGCGCTGGCGTCCGCGGCATCCGTGGATGACGCATCCGGGTCAGGAAGGCTGAGCGGGCCGAGTTCGAAGGTCCGCTCGGCCCGCACCCGCAGCGGGGAGCGGCTGGTCACCAGCAGCTGCAGGCGCGGCAGCTGGGTGATCAGGCGGACCAGGTCGCCGGTGGCGTCGAGCAGGTGCTCCATGTTGTCCACGACCAGCAGCATGTCGCGGCCGGCCAGGGCGGTGACGAGCTTGGTCTCGACGCGCTCCTCGCCGGTCTCGCGCACGCCGGCGGCCCGCGCGATCATGCTCAGCACGCGGTCGGGAGAGATGACCGTCTCGAGCATCGTGAAGGCGACCTCGCGGCCGCTCGCCGCAACCGCGCCGGCGACCTCGATGGCCAGGCGGGACTTGCCGATCCCGCCCGGGCCGACGATGGTCACCATGCGCACGCCGGGGGAGTCCAGCAGCTCGAGCAGCTGCTGCTGCTCGGCGGCGCGACCGACCAGCTTGGTGAACGGGGCCGGGATGCCGCGGCCGGACTCCACCTGCACGGCCGCCGGTGCGGCCCGCGACGCGTCGAAGCGGTCCGCGAGCAGGGTGGCCAGGTCGGCGACGATCAGCTGCGCGAGCTCGGCGGGCGTCTCGAAGCTGCGGTACGAACTCGTGTCGTCGCTGCGGATACGATCGAGCAGCTCCGCCAGCTTCGGGTCGCGGTCGGGGGCGGGGCTTTTGATGTAGATCAGGTGGGGCAGGTCGCCGGAGAGCAGGTACTCGTCCTCGAGCCCGGAGATCTGCTCGTCGGGCGAGGTCCACCCGTAGCTCTGCCAGTAGAGGCCGATGAAGATGTCGCTCTGCGCGAGGTAGGCGCGGTAGAGGGACCGGGGCGGGTGCGGCCGCGCGCCCAATTCGAACATGACCGGGGCCAGGTGAAGTGACTCGATCGCGGCACGCGCGGCTTCGCGCTCGGGCTCGAGTTCTCGGAGAGTGGAGCTGAGGAACACCCGGATGCGCTGGTCGGGAGTGCGGATCGACGCCGCAGGAGCGTCCATACCTGAAGTGTGGCGCAGGTGGGTCCGTTGCGCCAGAGTTCAGCACGGGTGGGGCGTGGGTGGGCGGCGTGTGGGGGCGGATGCCGCGGGTTGGGGGCGCCGGCGTGGTGGCGGGGTGGGCAGCGGGTGGGGGTCTGCAGGCGGCGTGTGGCGGGGTGGGTAGCGGGTGACGCGGGCTGGGGCGCAGGCTCAGGCGGCCGGGGCGCTCCAGGACAGGGACTCGATGTACCGCAGCAGCACGCCCTCGCGCAGTGCCCACGGCGAGACCTCGAGCTCCTCGACGTCGAGCGCGGTCATCGCGGTGTGCAGCACGACCGCCGCGGCGACGATCTGGAAGGTGCGGTCCGGAGTGATCCCCGGCAGCTCCTGCCGCGCGAGCGCGGGGATGCGCGCCAGCCGCGGAATCCAGGCGCCGAGCGCGGCCCGAGGCAACAGCATCCGCTCGATGCTGGACCAGCCTGGAACCGGACGGCCCGCGAGTTTCGCCAGCGAGCGGATCGCCTTCGACGAGCCGACGAACCGGTCGGGGCGCGGCTGCGCGCGGAACGTGTCGAGCACCGGCGCCAGGGTCTGCGCCGCGTGCGCCCGCAGCCGCTCGACCGCGGCTTCGCCGGGCGGGTCGTCGGGCAGGAACTGCACGGTCATGCGGCCTGCGCCGAGCGGGACGGATGCCGCGGCGTCGGGCAGCTCCTCGGATCCGGCTGCGATCTCGAGCGAGCCGCCGCCGATGTCCAGGAGCAGGATCTGTCCGGCCGCCCAGCCCATCCAGCGCCGGACGGCGAGGTAGGTGAACCGGGCCTCGGTCTCGCCGGCCAGCACCTGCAGCGGCTGGCCCAGCGCTGCCTCGATGCGGGCGATGACAGCGGCGCCGTTCTCGGCCTCGCGGACCGCGGAGGTCGCGGTGGCGAGCAGCTCGTCGACCCGCTCGGTCGCCGCGACCGCGCGGGCTTCGCGCACCGCCTGCTCGAGGGCGACGATGCCCTCCTCGGTGATCGATCCGTCCGGGGCGAGGTAGCGCATCAGCCGCAGGATCGTGCGTTGGCTCGTCGTCGCGAGCGGACGCCCTCCCGGTCGCACATCGGCAACGAGCAGGTGGACGGTGTTCGAGCCGATATCGAGGACTCCGAGGCGCACGGGGGAAAGCGTAGCGTGGCGCGGCGCCCGGCCCGCGCGGCCTCCGCCCCGCGGACTCCGCCCCTGCTGCCGAGGGTGCACGTTGCCGCTGCCGAGGGTGCGTGGCGTGGCTGTCGAGAGTGCACGTTGCCGCTGTCGAGAGTGGGTGGCATGGCTGTCGAGAGTGCACGTTGCCGCTGCCAAGGGTGCTCGTTGCCGCAGCCGAAGGCCATGCCGATATTCGAATCTCGTCATCCGCGCAAGAAGCTCCCGAAGTGGCGGCGTGCATCCCCGCCGACAGGGACCTGCACTCTCGCGAGCGGGGATGTGCACCCTAGCGAGCCGGGACGTGCACTCTCGGCAACGACAACGTGCACTCTCGCGAGCGAGGACGTGCACTCTCGCGAGCGGGGACGTGCACTCTCGCCCGCGGGGACGTGCACTCTCGCGAGCAGGGACGAGCAGGGGCGAGCGAGCGAGGGGGCGGGGCGCGGTATGGATACGATGTTCGGGATGCCCGCCGACGACACCGCCCCCGCACCGACCGCCTCCGTGTCGGGCTCTGCGGCGACGGACGGATTCTCGCTCTACCGCGAGATCGACCGCGGGGACTGGTCGCGACTGGCCTCGGGCACGCCGCAGCCGCTGACCGAGACCGAGATCGTGCAGATCCGCGGCATCGGCGACATGCTGGACCTCGCCGAAGTGCGCGAGGTGTACCTGCCGCTCAGCCGGCTGCTGAGCCTGTACGCCAACGCGACCAAGCGGCTCGGCGCCGACACGAGCACGTTCCTCGGCGAGCCCGACACGACCACGCCGTTCGTCGTGGCCGTGGCCGGATCCGTCGCGGTCGGAAAGTCCACCATCGCCCGACTGCTGCGCGAGCTGATGAGCCGCTGGCCCGGCACGCCGCGGGTGGAGCTGGTCACCACCGACGGGTTCCTGTATCCCAACGCCGAGCTCGAGCGCCGCGGGCTGATGGCGCGCAAAGGCTTCCCCGAGTCCTACGACCGCCGCGCCCTCGTCAGCTTCCTCACCGACGTCAAGAGCGGGGCGCCCGAAGCGCGCGCGCCGTTCTACTCGCACATGCGGTACGACATCGTCCCCGACGCCCACGTCACCGTGCGGCGCCCCGACGTCGTGATCGTCGAGGGGCTCAACGTGCTGCAGCCCTCACCCTCCCCGAGCGACATCGCGGTCAGCGAGCTGTTCGACTTCTCCATCTACGTGGATGCCGAGACCGACCACATCGCCTCCTGGTTCGTGGACCGGTTCCTGGCGCTGCGCCGCAGCGCGTTCGCGAACCCCAGTTCGTTCTTCAACGTCTTCTCGCACCTGTCCGACGGCGAAGCCGTGCAGACCGCGATGGGGTTTTGGAACGACATCAACCTGCCGAACCTCGAGGAGAACGTGCTGCCCACCAAGCACCAGGCGACGCTGGTGCTGGAGAAGGGCGCGACGCACACGGTCGAGCGGGTCCTGCTGCGCAAGCTGTAGCCGGTCACCCGACTCACACCTCCGGACGCAGGATGCCGTCGGTCTCGATGTAGCGCTCGCCGGTGTCCGGGCACACCCACGCGCCGGCCTCCGCCCGAAGCGGCTTGCCCGCACGGCCCACCCAGCCGATGCGGCGGGCCGGCACGCCGACGACCAGCGCGTACTCCGGCACGTCCTTGGTCACCACCGCACCGGCCGCGACCAGCGCCCAGGCTCCGACCCGCACCGGCGCGACGCACACCGCGCGCGCGCCGATGGAGGCGCCGTCACCGATCAGCACGCCGACCGGGTGCCAGTCGCCCTCGGTCTTGACCGTGAGATCCAGGTTCGCCGCCCGCGGGAACTCATCGTTGGTGAGCACCGCGGCCGGGCCGATGAACACCCCGTCGCCGAGCACGGCCGGCTCGTACACCAGCGAATAGTTCTGCAGCTTGCAGGAATCGCCGATCCGGACTCCGGGTCCGACGTAGGCGCCGCGACCGAGGTTGCAGTCCGCGCCGAGCACGGCGTCCTCGCGCACCTGGGCCAGGTGCCACACGCGTGTCCCCGGGCCGAGCGACGCGGAATCGGCGACGTCGGCGGAGGCCGCGACGAAGGGGGTGCGGGGGTCGGTCATCGGCATCCCTTCGGAAAGTGCGGTCCAGGCATTGCTTCGCCATGACCGCATAACGTTATACTGCACGCGGGGATATCGGCGACTGCGCTTTCTGGGGATCGCGCGCACCGTCGTCGGTAGAAGACACCTGCTGGGGCAGGTGGCCCGGGGAACTGTCACACAGTGCCGCGGGCAGTCTGGGGAAAAATGGGGATTGGGGAATCCGTCGTCCTGAAAGGGACGGCGCAGCCGACGGCAGCCGGCGCTTTCGCGCGTGCGTGCTCTGCCGCCGCCGACCCGATCCTCGGCGTGACCGCGACCGGCCTCACCAGCCGGCGCTTCGTCGCGCATCTGGGGAGATGACTGGGGAGTCGGGGACATCGTGGACCACAGGATGAACATCGCTGTTGTGGGGGCCGGATACTGGGGGCCGAACCTCGCGCGCAATTTCCGCGGCAATGCGGCGTGGAACCTGGCCGGGATCTGCGACCTGGACATCGAGCGGGCGCGCTCGGTCGCGGAGTCGGTGGGCGGCGCCCCGGTCACCGCGCGTCTGGGCGACGTGCTGAACGATCCGCTGATCGATGCGGTCGCCATCGCCACACCCGCGCGCACGCATCACGCGATCGTGATGGCGGCGCTGGAGGCCGGCAAGCACGTGATCGTCGAGAAGCCGCTCGCCGACAGCCGCACCGCCGGACTGGAGATGGTGGAACGCGCCAGCGAGCTGCGTCTGGTCCTGATGGCCGACCACACGTACTGCTACACCCCCGCGGTGCTGAAGATCCGCGACCTGATCGCCGAAGGATTCCTCGGCGAGGTGCTGTTCGTGGACAGCGTGCGCATCAACCTCGGCCTGATCCAGCCCGACGTCGACGTGTTCTGGGACCTCGCGCCGCACGACCTGTCGATCATGGACTTCGTGCTGCCCGGCGGCCTGGACGTGACCAGCGTGTCCGCGCACGGCGCCGACCCGCTGCGCACCGGCAAATCGTGCGTGGGCTATCTGGCGATGCCGCTGAGCGGAGGCGCGATGGCGCACGTGCACGTCAACTGGCTCAGCCCGACCAAGATCCGGCAGATGGTGATCGGCGGCACCAAGCGCACACTGGTGTGGGACGACCTCAACCCGCAGCAGCGGGTCAGCGTCTATGACCGCGGCGTGGACATCGCAGAGGTCTCCAAAGCCACCGCGGTCGACGCGCGCGCCGCGAACATCTCGTATCGCCTCGGCGACACCTGGGCGCCGGCCCTGGACGAGGGCGAGGCGCTGGCCGGTGTGGTCGCCGAGTTCGCCGCGGCCATCCGCGAAGGACGCACCGCGCGCACCAGCGGCGGCGCCGGCCTGCGCGTGCTGTCGGTGCTGGAGGCCGCCACCAGCAGCCTCGAAGCGAGCGGCGCTCCGCAGTCGATGGCCGCGGCATCCATGAAGCTGGAGGTGGCGCGATGACCACTCTGGAGGGCGCGGACATCCTCGTCACCGGCGGCGCCGGGACGGTGGGATCGACGCTGGTCGACCAGCTGCTGGCGGCCGGGGTCGCGCACGTCGACGTGCTGGACAACCTGGTGCGCGGCCGGATCGGCAACCTGGAGGACGCGCTCGCGTCCGGGCGGGTGAGCCTTGTCGAGGGCGACATCCGCGACGCGCAGCTGGTGGATGAGCTCACCGCGGGCAAGGACCTCGTCTACCACCAGGCGGCGATCCGCATCACGCAGTGCGCGGAGGAGCCCAGGCTCGCCCTCGAGGTGCTGGTCGACGGGACCTTCAACGTCGTCGAGTCCGCGGCGCGGCACCGCGCGAAGCTGATCGCGGCCTCGAGCGCCTCGGTGTTCGGCCTCGCCGAGGAGTTCCCGACCTCGGAGCGGCACCACCACCACAACAACGACACCCTGTACGGCGCGGCGAAGTCCTTCAACGAGGGACTGATCCGCAGCTTCCGGGCCATGCACGGCCTGGACTACGTCATCCTGCGGTACTTCAACGTGTACGGTCCGCGCATGGACGTGCACGGCCTGTACACCGAAGTGCTCGTGCGCTGGATGGAGCGCATCGCCGACGGCAAGCCGCCGCTGATCTTCGGCGACGGCCGGCAGACGATGGACTTCATCTGCGTTCCGGACATCGCCCGGGCCAACGTGCTCGCGGCGCAGAGCGACACCGTTGACGGCGACTACAACATCGCGAGCGGCACCGAAACCAGCTTGCTGGACCTTGCGGAGGCACTGCTGCGCGTGATGGGGTCCGAGCTCGGAATCGAGCACGGACCCGAACGCGCCGTCAACGGTGTCCCCCGCCGGCTCGCCGATACCCGCGCCGCCGCGCGCGATCTCGGATTCGAGGCCACGATCGGAATCGACGAGGGACTGCGGATGCTGGTGGAGTGGTGGACGCCGCTGCGCGAGCAGATCGCGGCCGGCCGACTGGTGCGCGCGTGAGCGACCGCATCAGCGTCATGGTCCCGTGGCTGGGCCAGGAAGAGACGGATGCCGTCGCCGACGCGATCGCCAGCGGATGGGTCGCGCAGGGACCGCGGGTGCTGCGGTTCGAGCAGGAGTTCGCCGCGGCGATGCACGCGCCCTACGCGGTGGCCACGACCAGCTGCACGACCGCTCTGCACCTCGCGCTGCTGGTCGCCGGCATCGGAGCGGGCGACGAGGTGATCGTGCCGTCGTTCTCGTTCATCGCCACCACCAACGCCGTCCGCTACGTCGGCGCGAACCCGGTGTTCGCGGACGTGGATCCCACCACCGGCGACCTCACCGGCGCCACCGTGGCGGACGTCCTCACCTCGGCCACCCGCGCTGTCATCGCCGTCGACCAGGGCGGCGTGCCGGTGGACCTGGATGAGATCCGTGCGGTGGCCGACCCGGAGGGGATCGTCGTGGTGGAGGATGCCGCGTGCGGTGCGGGATCCGTCTACAAGGGCCGCCCGGTGGGGGCGGGGGCGGACATCGCGGCATGGTCGTTCCACCCCCGCAAGCTCCTGACCACCGGCGAGGGCGGGATGATCACCACCTCGCGGGAGGACTGGGCGCTGCGCGCACGGCACCTGCGAGAGCACGCGATGAGCGTCTCGGCCTCCGACCGGCACCGCTCGGTGCTGCCGGCCGCCGAGGAGTACAGCGAGATGGGCTTCAACTTCCGGATGACCGACCTGCAGGCCGCGGTGGGCATCGTGCAGCTGAGCCGCCTGCCCGAGATCGTGGCGCGCCGCCGCGAGATCGCGCAGACCTACCAGCGTGCGATCGCCGAGATCCCCGGGCTGCGCGCGGTCACCGACCCGCCCTACGGCACCGGCAACTACCAGTCCTTCTGGGTCGAGGTGCTCGAGGGGTACCCGAGCGACCGGGACGGGCTGCTGGAGGCGCTCGCCGACGCGGACATCTCCGCCCGGCGCGGCATCATGGCCTCGCACCGCCAGCCGCCGTACCGCGGCCTCACCCCGCCGCAGGGGCTCCCGGTCACCGACCGCCTGACCGATCGCACCCTGATCCTGCCGGTGTATCACTCCCTGTCGGCCGCCGACCAGGACCGGGTGATCGCGGTGCTGCGCGCAGCGGGGAGCGCGGACGGTGAGTGAGGGAGTGCTGCTGGTGGGGGCGAGCGGGCTGGCGCGCGAGGTCCTGGCCGCCGGGATCGTCGGGGTCACCGGCATCCTGGACGACAACCTCGAGTTGCAGGGCACCGAGATCGCCGGCGTCCCGGTGATCGGACTGACCGGCGATGCGACGCGGCGGGACGAGATGCTGCTGGTGTGCATCGGGCCGAGCGTGAGCCGCCGCACGGTGGTGCGCCGGCTGCGGAAGTTCGGGGTGCCCGAGCAGCGCTTCGCCACCTATGTGGCGCGCTCGGCGCGGATCGGCGCCAGCAGCGCCGTCGGGGCCGGCAGCATCGTGCTGGACGGCGCGGTGGTCACCGCCGATGCGGTCCTCGGGCGCCATGTCGTCGTGATGCCCAACTGCACGATCGCGCACGACAACGTCGTGGAGGACTTCGCGACCCTCGCCGCGGGCGTCGCACTCGGCGGATCCGTGTGCATCCGCGAAGCGGCCTACCTGGGGATGAACGCGTCCATCCGCCAGGGCGTGCAGATCGGCGCCGCCGCGACGGTCGGCATGGGCGCCGCCGTGCTGGAGGACGTCCCGTCCGATCAGATCTGGGCCGGCGTGCCGGCCCGCCGGCTGGAGGAGGCGCGATGACCGGCGTCCCGTTCCTGGATCTGGCCGCGCAGCAGGCCGAGATCGTCGACGAGGTGCTGCCGGTGTGGCGCGCGCAGCTCGAGTCCGCCGGCTTCATCGGCGGGGCCGAAGTGGACGCCTTCGAGCGGGAGTTCGCGGACTACGTCGGCGTGACGCACGTCGTCGGTGTCTCCAACGGCACCGACGCGCTCGAGCTCGCCTACCGCGCGGCCGGCGTGGGGCCGGGCGACGAGGTGATCATGCCCGCCAACACGTTCATCGCCACCGCCGAGGCGGCATCCCGCATCGGCGCCGTGCCGGTCTTCGTCGACGTCGACGACGAGCACCTCCTGATGGATCCCGACGCCGTCGAGGCCGCGATCACGGCACGCACCCGTGCGATCGTCCCCGTGCACCTGTTCGGGCAGACCGCACCGATGGATCTTCTGCTGCCGATCGCGCAGGGCCACGACCTGGTGCTGATCGAGGACGCCGCCCAGTCGCAGGGTGCGTCGTGCGCGGCCGGCCGCGCCGGCGCACTGTCGCGCGTGGCGGCGACCAGCTTCTACCCCGGCAAGAACCTCGGTGCGGCCGGCGACGCGGGCGCTGTCCTGACCGATGATCCCGACGTCGCGGCGCTCGTGCGCACCCTCGCCGGCCACGGCAGTGCGACCAAATACGTGCACACCCATGTGGGGGTCAACGCGCGCCTGGATGCCGTGCAGGCGGCGGTGCTGCGCGCGAAGCTGCGCCGGCTGGAGGGGTGGAACCAGGCCCGCCGGGTCGCTGCCGAACGGTACGCGCAGCTGCTGCGGGACAGCGAGGTGCGGATTCCCGCGGTCCGGCCGGGGAACACGGACGTCTGGCACCTGTACGTGGTGCGCGTGGAGGACCGCGACCGCGTCGTGGCGGAGCTGGGCGCGGCGGGCATCGGCACCGGCATCCACTATCCGACCCCGGTGCCCCTGACCGACGCGTATGCGCCGCTCGGCCACCGCCGCGGGCAGTTCCCGGTCGCGGAGGCTGCGGCGGGCCGCATCCTGTCGCTGCCGATGTTCCCGCACCTGACCGGGGCGCAGCAGGAGCGGGTCGCGGACGCGCTGGTGCGCGCCGTGGCCCGGGAGCTGGTGTGACCATGCGCGTGTATCGCCCGATGCCGATGCGACGACGCCCCACCGTGACCGTCGTCATCCCGCACTTCAACTACGGCCAGTACCTGCCGACCGCGGTGGGCTCCGCCCTCGACCAGCGCGGCCTGGACGTCGAGGTCATCATCGTCGATGACCGGTCCACCGACGGCAGCACGGAAGCGGCACGCCGCATCGCGTCCGCCGACGAGCGCGTCACGCTGGTGGAGCACGAGCAGAACATGCGGCACATCCGCACCTACAACGACGGGCTCTCGCGAGCCTCCGGGGACTACGTCGTCCTCCTCTCGGCCGACGACGCACTCACCCCGAACTCGCTGACCCGGTCGGTGGCGCTGATGGAGGCGCACCCGCGGGTCGGGCTCGTCTACGGCGGGGTGGAGTGGTTCCACGGAGAGCTCCCCGCCGCCCGCGGCGGTCGCGGATGGTGGCAGGTGTGGGGCGGTGACGAGTGGACCGCGCGGCTCGTGCGCCGCGGACGCAATGCGGTGGTCAACCCCGAAGCGGTGCTGCGCCGCTCGGTGTACGAGGCCACCGGCGGCTATAACCCGGACTTCCCGCACTCCGCGGACATGTACATGTGGCTGCAGGCCGCGGCCGTCAGCGACGTCGGGTTCGTGGCCGGGCCGCGCCAGGCGTACTACCGCGATCACGGCCAGAACATGCACTCCACCGAACACGGCGGGCTGCTGGATGACATGGCGCAGGTCCTCGGCGTGTACGAGCGGTTCTTCGCCCACGACGGCGCGGTGATCCGGCGCGCGCCCGGTCTGATCCGCACGGCGAAGCGGTCGGTGGCCCGCGAAGCCCTGCTGCGGGGGGCGCTGCTGACCGCGGACGGGGCCCCCACCGAGGTGCTGGTGCAGATGCAGGACTTCGCCCGCGCGACCGCCCCCGAGATCGTCCGGTCTGCGGTGTGGCGGTGGGCGGAACTGACCGCGCAGGACGGTGCGCCGGCCCGCCTGGTCGGCTCCGTGGAGAATCTGCGGTGGAAGATCCGCTCCCGTCGGCACCTCGAAGTCGGTCTCTGAGGCCACGACGATGGGCATCCGATGAGCGTGAACGGCGCGTCGCTGCGTGCGCAGGCGACACGCGGAGCGGCCTGGAGCGGGGTGAGCACGATCGTGCTCCGCCTCGGCGGTCTCGTCGTCGGCATCATCCTCGCCCGGCTGCTCAGCCCCGAGGAGTTCGGCGTCTACGCGGTCGCGCTCACCGTGCAGGCGATCCTGATCACGGTGGCCGATCTGGGTCTGTCGGCCGATCTCATCCGCACCGATGACCCGGAGCGCATCGCGCCGACCGTCGCCACGCTGGGCCTCACCAGCGGTGCTGTCATGACCGCGATCACGCTGGCCTCCAGCGGCGTGATCGCCGAGCTCCTCGGCTCGCCTGCGGCGGCCCCGACCATCGCGGTGCTGTCCATCACGCTCGTCCTGGCCGGGGCGACCGTGGTGCCCTACGCGATGCTGCAGCGCCGATTCCAGCAGCGCGAGCTCTTCTACGTCGGGGTGGCCGACTTCGTCGTCTCCACGACGGTGACCCTCGCCCTGGTCGCGATCGGTCTGGGGCCGTTGGGCCTGGCGATCGGACGGGTCGCGGCCCAGTGCGTGTCCACGCTCATGCAGTTCCTCCTCGCGCGCGTCGTGCCGCGGTTCGGCGTGAACCGGTCGGTCGTGGGGCCCGTGCTCGCGTTCGGCCTGCCGATCGCCGCGGCGAATCTGCTGTCCTGGGCGCTGCTGAACGTCGACAACATCGTGCTGGCGCGGGTGGCCGGGGTGACCGCCCTGGGCTACTACGTGCTCGCGTTCAACATCTCCAGCTGGCCGATGAGCGCGCTGTCGCAGGTGGTGCGATCCATCTCCCTGCCGTACTTCTCGCGCACGGGCAGCGGAAGCGAAGGTCTCTCGTCCGTCGTGGCGGTCGCCTGGGCGGGAGCTCTGCCCGCCGGCGCCGTCCTGGCCGCGCTGAGCGCGCCGCTGATCGAGGTCGTCTACGGCCCGAAGTGGCTTCCGGCCGCGCCCGTCCTGGCCGCCCTCGGGCTGTACGGAAGTCTCCGCGTCGTGTTCGACATCTTCGCGGGCTTCCTCTACGCCCGGGGTCTGTCCCGCCCGGTGCTGTGGGTGCAGATCGTGTGGCTGGTCGTCCTGGTGGTGGGCATGATCTTCGCGACGCGGGCCTTCGGGATCATCGGCGCCGGCTGGGTGCACGTGGTCGTGGCCGTCGTGGTGATCCTGCCCGCCTACGCGATCGCGCTGCGAGCAGCCGGGGTGCGATTCACCACGGTCCTGCGCGCGGCATGGTGGCCGACCGTCGCCGCCGTCCCGGCGGTCGGTGTCGCGATCGCGGCCCGCGTGTTCCTGAGCGACCCGGTGTTCGCCGTCCTGGTCGGCGGCCTCGGCGCGGTCGTGGTGTACCTGCTGGTGGGCTGGCCGTGGCTGCGCGCCCACGCACGCGCGATCCGCGGCCAGCGCCGCACGGAGGTGGCAGATGCTTCGTGAGACCGCCGCGACCGCGGCCCCGGCGGTGTGGGAGGACTACGCCGAGACGCACGCGCTGTCCGGGCGTGCGCTGCGCGTGCTGGCGCGCGCGACCCCGGCCCAGCCGAGACCGCTCCTGCGGGTGCGCGCACCCCGGCTCACCCCGCGGGAGCGGCCGCTGGTCTCGGTCGTGATCCCGTGCTACAACTACGCCGGGTATCTGCCGGATGCCGTCGGCAGCGCGGTCGCGCAGCAGGCGGTCGATGTCGAGGTGATCATCGTCGACGACGTCTCCACCGACGACAGCGTCCACGTCGCCCGCCGTCTCGCGGCGACGCACCCGAACGTGCGGGTCCTGGTCCGGCCGGAGAACGGCGGGCATGTCCGCGCCTTCAACGCCGGCTGCGAGGTCGCGTCCGGCGACTACGTCGTGAAGCTGGATGCCGATGACCTGCTCGCCGCCGGGGCCCTGGCCCGTGCCACCGCCCTGTTCGAGGCGCATCCCCGCGTCGGTCTGGTCTACGGCCACCCGCGGCACTTCGCCGGCGCGCACCCGCCTGCCACGCGCCTGCACGAGGTGGGGTGGACGATCTGGTCGGGCCGGGACTGGCTGGCCGAGCGCTGCCGGCTCGGGGTGAGTGCGATCACCAACCCGGAGATGGTCCTGCGCTCCGCGGTGCTGGCGGAGGTGGGTCCGATGAACCCGGCGCTGCCGTACGCGCCGGACATGGAGATCGCGATGCGCGTCGCGGCGGTCAGCGACGTCGGATGGGTCGGCGGCGCCGACCAGGCGCTGCACCGGGAGCACGACGCGAGCATGAGCGCGAACGACGGTTCCGGCACGCTGGTGGACCTGGTCGCCCGGGCGGGCGCCTTCGCCAGCGTGTTCGAGCGGGTCGGGGCGCGCATCCCGCAGGCGGCGAGCCTCCGGGACCGGGCCCGCCGCGCTCTGGCCGAGGATGCGCTGCGGTTCGCGTCGGCGGCGGTGGACCGCGGTCACCCGCGCGCCGAGTACGCGGCGCTCCTGGATTTCGCCGCCGACGTGTGGCCGCCCTCGAGCGAGTGGGCACGCTTCCGGCGCATCCAGCGCGGAGCCCGGGCGGCGCGCCCCGCGGCCCTGGCCCGCCGCGCAGCCCGCCGCATCCGTCAGCGGCTGTACTACGCCCGCTGGGTGGTGTCCGGTGCGTGAGCCGATCGGCATCCGTGCCTCCGAGAGCCGCGGGCCATGCGCAGGGTGATCGCGGTGCTCGCCCGAGCGGGCCGCGCCCGCGACGTCGGTGTCCGCGGCGTCGCGCAGCGGATCGCGTGGCGCGTCTACCGGGCCACCGGCGCGGCGGACCTGTTCTTCCAGATCGCGGACGAGGACATCCTGGGCAGCGTCCCCGAGGACCTGGCGGTTCCGGCCACCCGGCCGCACCGCGGGCGGCCGTTGACGATCGGGTGGGTCTCGACGGCACCGGCGCCGGGCTCCGGCGGACACACGACGCTGTTCCGGATGGTGGAGGCGCTGGAAGCGCGCGGTCACCGGTGCGTCCTGTACTTCTACGACCGTCACGGTCTGGACGCTGCCGCCCTGGACGCTGTCGTGCGCGAGCACTGGCCGACGGTGCGCGCGGAGGTCCGAGACGTCCGCGCCGGCATCCGCGCCCTGGATGCCGTGGTCGCGTCGGGGTGGGAGTCCGCCCACCTGATCGTCGGGTACGGGCAAACTCCGATGCGCCGGCTGTACTTCATCCAGGACTACGAGCCGCACTTCTACGGGCACGGCGCCGAGTACGAGTTCGCGGCGATGACCTACCGGCTTCCGTTCCGGCTCATCGCGCTGGGCGAGATGCTGGAGGGAATGATCCGCCAGCACACCGGGCTGGCCACGGACGTCGTCCCGTTCGGCTGCGATTCGGCGGCCTACCGACTGCCGACGCCGCAGCCGCACCGCCGCGGGGTCGTGTTCTACTCCCGCCCCGACTACGCACGTCGCGGCTACCAGCTCGCCCGGGTGGCATTGACCCGGTTCCACCGGCTGCACCCGGACCAGCCGATCCACGTCTACGGGGCGCCGCCTCGGGGGCTGCAGGTGCCGCACTCGTTCCACGGTCGCCTCACCACCGGTGAACTGAACGAGCTGTACGGTCGCACGGTCACAGGGCTGGCGATGTCGTTCACGAACATCACGCTGGTGGCCGAGGAGATGCTCGCCGCCGGCAACATCCCGGTCGTCAACGACATGCCCCTCGCGCACCTCGTGCTGCCCAACCCGCACGTGCGGTGGGCCGAGCCCACCGCCGACGGTCTCGCGGCGGCGCTCAGCGCGGCCGTCACCGCCGCCGACATCGACGCGAACGCCGCCGCCGCTGCCGCGTCCGTGATCGGGCGATCGTGGCAGCCCACCCGTGACGCGGTCACCCGCATCATCGAGGACGAGGTGTACGGACAGTGACCGCGATCCGCACGAACGTCCACCACCTGCTCGCGCGGGCCGCCGAGGCGAGCCCGGACGCGCCGGCTCTCACGTACAAGGGCGAGACCGTCACCTACGCCGACACGTGGCGGGCGGTCGCCTCGGTCGCCGCGCATCTGCGCGAGCTGGGCCTGGTGCGCGAGGACCGCGTCGCGGTGTACCTGGAGAAGCGGATCGAGACCGTCGTGGCACTGTTCGCGGCATCCGCCGCCGGCGGCGTGTTCGTCCCCGTCAACCACGTGCTCAAATCCGCCCAGGTCGGCCACATCCTCAGCGACAGCCGAGCCCGGGTCCTGATCACCTCGGCGGATCGTCTCGGTGCGCTCGCCGACGTGCTGCCGCACACCGCGGTCGAGCATCTGATCGTCGTCGGTGACGTCGTCGAGCCCGCGATCGACGCGGCGGTGCACCCCTGGCGCACCGCCGTCGCCCAGGAGCTGATCGAGCCGGCTGCCCTCGACATCGACCCCGCCGCGATCCTGTACACCTCGGGCAGCACCGGCAGACCGAAGGGGGTCGTGCTCAGCCACCGCAACCTGCTGGCCGGGGCGGAGAGCGTGAGCACGTACCTTCAGAACACGGCGGACGACGTGATCCTGAGCGCGCTGCCGCTCAGCTTCGACGCCGGGCTGAGCCAGGTCACCACGGCGTTCTCGGTCGGTGCGCACGTCGTCCTGATGAACTACCTCGTCCCGCGCGACGTCCCCAAGCTCTGCGCACGGCATGGCGTGACCGGGATCACCGCGGTTCCTCCGCTCTGGCTGCAGATCGCAGAGGTCCCCTGGCCGGAGGCGGCCGC
Source organism: Microbacterium sp. zg.B48 (assembly GCF_024623505.1). Lineage (NCBI taxonomy): Bacteria > Bacillati > Actinomycetota > Actinomycetes > Micrococcales > Microbacteriaceae > Microbacterium > Microbacterium sp. zg.B48. The sequence goes on along the minus strand of NZ_JANJFE010000015.1, from coordinate 17,412 downwards.
CGAACGCCTCCGCTACTTCGCCAACACCGGGGGACGGATGCCGCGTGCCACGCTGGACCGGCTCCGCGACACGTTCCCGCAGGCCGCGCCGTACCTGATGTACGGCCTGACCGAGGCGTTCCGCTCCACCTACCTGGATCCGGCCGAAGTGGATCGGCGGCCCGACTCGATCGGCAAGGCCATCCCGAACGCGGAGGTCCTGGTGCTCCGGCCCGACGGCACGCGCTGCGACCCGGGCGAGCCGGGTGAGCTGGTGCACCGCGGAGCGCTGGTGGCCCTGGGCTACTGGAACGACCCGGTGCGCACCGCCGAGCGGTTCCGCCCCGTGCACCACCCCGATCAGGAGTGGCGCGCACCCGAGATGGCGGTGTGGTCGGGGGACACGGTCGTGGCGGACGAGGACGGCTTCCTCTACTTCGTCGGACGCGCCGACGACATGATCAAGACCTCGGGCTACCGGGTCAGCCCGACCGAGGTCGAGGAAGCGGCCTACAGCACCGGTCTCGTCCGGGACGCCGTCGCCGTCGGGGTACCGGATCGGGCGCTGGGACAGCGTGTCGTCCTGATCGCCACGGCCACCCAGCCGGAGCTGGATATCCCGGCCCTGACCGCCGCCCTGCGCCGGCTCCTGCCCTTCTACATGGTCCCCTCGCAGATCGACGCGCGCACCGAACTGCCCCGCTCGCCCAACGGCAAGTTCGACCGCGCCCTCCTGAAGGCCGAGGTGCCCGCGTGAGCCCGCACGACCACGTCGCCGCATTCGGCGCGATCGACGGCCAGCTGAAGGTCGGCGGGATGCCGCTCAGCCGGCTGGCCGGTCGCGTCGGGTCCACGCCGTTCTTCGCCTACGACCGTGGCCTGCTCGACGCGCGGGTGGACGCCCTGCGTGCGGCGCTTCCGGCGCGCATCGAGCTGAGCTATGCGATGAAGGCGAACCCGATGCCCGCTGTCGTGCAGCACCTCGCCCGGCGGGTGGACCGCATCGACGTGGCCTCCGGCCCGGAGATGCAGGTGGCGCTGGACACCACGATCCGTCCGGACCGCGTCAGCTTCGCCGGGCCGGGAAAGACGCCCGCCGAGATCCGTCAGGCCGTCGCTGCCGGCATCCTCATCGAGATCGAGTCCAGGACCGAGCTGGGTCGGGTCATCGCCGCCGGCGACGAGCTGGGCCTGACCCCGGACATCGCCATCCGGGTCAACCCCGACTTCGCGGTGAAGGGCTCGGGGATGCGGATGGGCGGCGGACCGCAGCAGTTCGGCATCGACGCCGAAGAGGTGCCCGCGCTGCTGCGCGACCTGTCCGGCGCCGGGGTCGACGTGCTCGGCTTCCACGTCTTCGCGGGCTCGCAGAACCTGCACGCCGCGATCATCGCGGAGGCCCAGCGCCGGACGGTCGAGCTCGTCAGCACGCTCGCCGACCACCTCGACGGCCCGGTGCGCTACCTCAACCTCGGCGGAGGTTTCGGCATCCCGTACACCGAGAAGGACCAGCCGCTGGACCTGGACGCGGTCGCGGCGGGCCTGCACGAGCTGATCGACGGTCCGGTCGCCGCGCGGTTCCCCGAGGCCAACCCGGTGATCGAACTGGGTCGTTACCTCGTCGGGGAATGCGGCGTCTACGTCACCCGCGTGCTGGACCGGAAAATCTCCCGGGGCAAGACGTACCTGGTCGTGGACGGCGGGATGCACCATCAGCTGGCCGCCTCGGGGAATTTCGGCCAGGCGATCCGGCGGAACTACCCGGTCGTGGTCGGCAACCGCGTCGAGGCCGATTCCGGCGATGCGGTCACCGTCGTGGGGTGCCTGTGCACGCCGCTGGATCTGCTCGGCGACGACATCCCGCTGCCGCCGGCGGCGATCGACGACCTCATCGTGATCTTCCAGGCGGGCGCCTACGGGCTCACCGCCAGTCCCACCGCATTCTTGGGGCACGCCGCCCCCGCCGAAGTGCTCGTCTGACACCGAAGGAGACCGAGATGACCGACACCCTGGATGCCGTCCGCACCGTCCTCGTCGACGCGCTCGAGCTGCCGCAGGACCCCGGCGAGCTCACGCCGGACACGGCGCTGTTCGGCGCTCTTCCCGAGCTGGATTCATTCGGCGTCGTCGCCCTCGTCGCGGCGATCGAGGAGCGCTTCGACATCACGATCGACGATGACGAGTTCGGTGCGGAGCTGTTCGACACCGTCGGCTCGCTGACCCGGTTCGTCGAGGCGAAACTGGCGCCGGCCGTGCGATGAGCTCCGCCGCCCTGCCCGGGTTCATCGCCACCACCCGGCGCCCGCTTCCCCCGCCCCCGGCCGGGGTGACCCGGGTCGTCTGCGGCCCGGCAGCGCTGGATCACTGGGGACTGCGGGCGGCGCCGGATCCGCACCCCGTGCTGGCCGTCTCGCGGGTGGTGCGACGGGCCGGGGGAGGCGTGAGCGAGGGCGACGTCGCCGAGCTGATGCGGGCCGATCCGCACGCACTCAGCCGGCTGCTGCCGCCGTTCGGCGCGGTCGGGGCGGACCGGAGCGGTGTGACGATGGTCGCGGATTCGCTGGGGTTCCAGCACCTGTTCCACTCGCAGACCGGGCGCACCCGAGCCGGAGTGCTCTCCAGTTCCGCGCTGCGCGCGGGCGGGGCCGCGTCCGCGCCGCTGGATCGCACCGCTGTGGGCGTCCAGTCCCTGCTCGGCTGGCAGCTTGGCCAGCGCACGCTCTTCGAGGGCATCCGCAAGCTGGACCCCGGCGCGATCGCCCGGCTCGGACCCGATGGGGTGGCGGTCACCTCGTCGCGTGCGCCCGCGGCATCCCCGATCGAGCTGGACGACGCCGTGCACGAGGCCGCCGCGCTTCTGCGACGATCCCTCGATGCGCTGCTGGATGACCACCCCGACGCGGTGCTCCAGCTCACCGGCGGTATGGACTCACGGCTGCTGCTCAGCGCCATTCCGCAGCGTCGGCGGCGCGGGCTGCGAGCCATGACGCTGGAGGTGCCGGGGACCGGCGATGTCGCCCTGGCCCGCACGATCTCGGCGCGCTACGGCATCCACCACTCCGTGCACGGGCTGGCGGATGTGGCCGCGGTCAGTCCGGACCAGGCGTGGGAGCTGTGCCGTGCCGACGCCGTCCGCCTCGACGGCATGGCCGACCCGGTCGCGCTCGCCGCGCAGCGGATCGCCGAGCGCGACTTCGACCAGGGTGTGCGCATCTCGGGTCTGGGCGGCGAGATCGCCCGCGGGTTCTACTACCTCGGGCCGGTGCGGGAGCGGACCTACACCAGGAAGGATGCCGAGCAGCTGGCGTCCTGGCGGATGTTCGTGAACGAAGCGGTCGAACCCGGCCTGCTCACGGAGGACTTCAGCACGTGGGCGCGGGAGGCCGCGAACCGGGCCGTGTACGAGGCGCTCAGGGCCGGCGGGGACGAGTGGTTCCGGGCGGCCGACGAGCTGTATGTCGCGCATCGCATGCAACGGTGGGCGGGCGCCACCGATGTGGCCGTGTCCGATCAGCGCGTGGTGATCAACCCCATGCTCGACCCGGGCTTCCTGGATATCGCGGCGCGGCTACGCCCCCAGGACAAGGCGGGCGCGCGCTTCCTCGGCGCGCTGCAGATGGAACTGGATCCTGAGCTCGGCGCGATGCCCCTGGACGGCAGGCCGCCGCCATCGGCGTACGCGCACCCCGCACGGTGGCAGCCGGTGCTGGACGCCGTGCGCACCGGCCGCAAGGCGGCACGCAAGGCGCTGCAGCGGGTGCGGCGCGGCAACCGCCCCCCTGCGGGCGGATCGATCATGACGGCGAAGGTGGTCGCACACTGGAGGGAGCATCCGGGGGTGCTCGATCCCGTCCGCGACATGGACTTCGTGCGCGCCGAGTGGGTCGAGGGCGTGCTCGCGGGACGCGTGGAACCGCGTCCGAGCTCGGTGGCGCTCGTGACGAACCTGGTCGTCGTCAGCTCGCTGGACCGGGGGTAGCGGACCCGACGGCGCGCGTGGCGATGTCTTCGTAGAGCTGGTTCATCCGCTCCAGGCGGTGCGCCCACAGGTGGGTGCGCGCAACGCGTTCGCGCGCCGCGTCCCCCATGCGGCGCCGCAGCCCGGGCTCGTCGACCAGCGTGCGGATCGCGCCGGCGACATCGGCGGCCAGCTGCGCGGGGGAGTCCGCGTCGAGCCGGAACGCGCAGGCGTCGTCGACGTTCGCGCCGGGCCCGCCGCGGCGGCAGACGACGAGGGGAAGCCCGTAGGCCATCGCCTCCAGACTCACATTGCCTCCGGGTTCGCGGTAGCTGGGGAAGACGAAGACGTCGGCGCGCTCGTAAAACCCATCCACCGCCTCGCGGGGCACCTTGCCGTGGAACCTCACCCTGGCACTGACGCCGAGCCGCACCGCCAGGGCTTCGCAGGCCGCGCGGTCGTCGCCGTCCCCGAGCACGTCCAGGACCACATCCAGGTCGCGGGTCAGGCCGAGGGCCGCGATCGCATCGCGCAGACCCTTGGTGCGCACGATCCGGCCGACGTAGAGGAGCCGGACCGACCCTTCGTGCGCGGAACGGTCCACCGGCGGAGGGACGGTGTGGACCGCAGTCTCGCTCATGATCTCGAACCGGCGCAGGGTCAGCCCGCTCAGGAAGTCCTGGACATACGGCGCCACGCCGATCACGCACGCGGCCGACTCGTACGTCCGCCGAAGCAGCGGATCACGCCGGATGCGCCACGCGTCCAGGGCGCGCAGTCGCTGCCACCAGGGGGTCGTTCCCTCGTCCTCGGCGAATGCCGGGGGCGAGCCCAGGCTGCCGCCCACCGGCCCGATGAGGAGCGGAATCCCCGAACCCGCCGCGGGCGACGGGTAGCGCATCGCGACCGGTACGGCCTGATGGGCGATATCGAAGCGCTCGCCGTCGGCCAGCCGCCGGCGGAGCCATCGGCGAGCACGGAGATAGAACGGGACGTAGCCGGGCTGCATCAGGCTGTTCAGTCGCTCGAATCGGCCGACCCCGGGTGGCTCCTGCCACTCGATCACCCGAACGTCGGGCAGTTGCACCGCTGAGGGCGTGTGGCCCCGCTTATAGGTCGTCAGCAGGGTCAGATCGTGTTCGTCGGACAGCATCTGCGCCCACTGGAAGGCGACCCACGCTTCTCCGACGTCCTCGCCGTCGCAGGCCGGTGCGATCATCAGGACCTTCATCGTGGCCGCCCCTCTCGATGGGTTCACTTGGGGAGCAGGGCGTCACTCGCCCCGAGCAGCGGCGGCCGCTCCGCGGGTTTCAGCAGCGCCCGCAGCGTCGGCCAGGACTTGGCATGACCCAGCAGTGCGCGGCGCAGTTCGGTCGCGACGGTCAACCAGAAATAGACCGTCGCGCGGACCGTGCCCGTTCGCCGACGGTACAGTCGCACGCGATTGAGGATCTTCATGGTGTGCGTCGTCGCGCTCTCCCCGGAGCCGCCGCCGACGTGCATGGCGCCGGCCGCCGGGGTGAACACCGTCGCCCATCCGGCGTCCTTGGCGCGGAGGCTGAAGTCGGTCTCCTCGGAGTACAGGAAGTACGACTCGTCCATTCCGCCCAGCGTCGCGTAGCGGCCGCTGTCCACCAGCAGGATCGCGCCCACCGCCCACTCCACCTCGTGCTCGGTCTGGTACTGCTCGGGGTCTTCGATGCGCTCGGTGAAGACCGGCCAGCCGGTGAAGCTCAGCCCGCCGACGCGCCCCATGGTGGGACCGCGTCGCAGCGTCGGGGACAGGCTGCCGTCCTGCTCGCGAACCCGCGGCGCCACGACGGCGACTTCCGGTCGGCGGAGCACGTCGTACATGACCGGCACCGAATCCGCATCCAGCACGGCGTCGGGGTTGAGGATCAGGATCGCCGCAGCATCCGGGGAGTGGCGCACCGCCCGGTTCATGCCCGCGGCGTACCCGTCGTTGCGGGAGAGGACGACCGTGCAGTCCGTGCGGGTCTGCAGGATCTCTCGCGTACCGTCGGTGGACCCGTTGTCCACGACCACGACCGAGTAGGACAGATCGCCCATCGCCGCGGGGATGCTGTCGAGCAGGTCGGCGATGTGGCGTTCGCTGTTGTACGTCACGACGACGGCAGCGACGTCCACGGACGCGTCGGTCATCTCAGCAGCGCTCCCAGGCTCGCATCGGCATCCTCTATCCGCCGCAGCGCACCGGCCAGCCCCAGGATCAGGAACAGGGTGCCCATCGTCATCGGGAACGCGAAGGCGTCGAACATGAACAGGCACGAGAACCCGGCGCAGATCGCCGCGGCCAGCGCCAGCGCGAGGTCGCGCGAGGATTCCGCCCGCAGTCTGGCGCGGAGCCGGAACAGCGTCACCGCGGCGGTGACCCCCAGCGCGAGGAATGCCAGCGTGCCGATGATGCCGATCGTCACAAGAAGAAGGAGGTACTGGTTGTCGAAGATCCGGTACTTGGGCAGCAGTGTGCCCAGGCCGCGTCCGAACCAGGGGTCGCGGGCGATGAAGTCGCCGGCGAAGGCGAAGCCGTCGGTGCGCGAGGTGATGCTGGGGTCATCGCCGGCCCCGCTGAAGAGGCCGACGATCGAGCCGACGAAGTTGGGTGTGAGCACCACCATCGCCAGCACACCGGCCGCTGTCACGGCCACCACCCGTCGTCGTCGTTCCGGTGCCCACCCGATCAGGCAGACGAGCAGGGCGATGGCCGCCCCGAGGTAGGCCGAGCGGGAGGACGTGAGGGGAATGACCGCGGCGACCGCAGCAGCGGGGAGCCACCGCACGAGCAGCGGGCGATGCGTGTGCGAGAAGCCGACGTGAAGCGCGATCGGAAGGATCATCGACAGGATGACGCCGTACTCGATGGGATGAGTTGCCGTGCCCGGCGGCCGCGGATAGCCGCCTCGCGCGCCGAGGGTGTACGACGGTCCGCTGACGAGGCCGGGCACCGACAGCTGATCGACCCACAGCTGGCGCGTGGCGATCTGGATCAGGCCGAGCGCCGCCAGAAGCCCGCCGCACACCGCGAACCGCCAGATCAGGGTGTCGAGCCTGCTTCTCTGGTGGATGCCGTCGTGGGTGAGCAGCAGCGTGCCCGACCACGACGCCAGGGCGAGCAGTCCGACATCGGCAGGACTCACCTCGTCCGCGCTGATGGGCCGCGTCATGGCGAGCACGTACGTGACCCCCACGCAGAACAGCAGGATGCCGAGGGCGATCCGGATGGGCTGCGGCTCGGTGACCGCCCGGCGGGCGGCGCCGACGAAGGTGAGCAGCCAGAGCAGCAGACTGCCCAGGCCGAACAGCAGCGAGGGAGCCCCCGCGCTTCCGAGCGGCCCGACGATCAGCCGGGTGGGCAGGAACAGCAGCAGCACCAGATACAGCGTCAGCCATCCGACCGAGTCGGTCGTGGGCCTGGTCTGCGGGAGGCGCAGCAGAAGTCCGGTCACCTATCCCGTCCCGCCCGGACCTCCCGCGGGCCAGGGACCGAGCCCTCGGGTTCCTCGATCGACGGGGGAGGCGTCGTCGGCCCCGCCCCGTGTGCGGCCTCTGCGGGGACGGAATGGGGGGCTCTCGGCGTCGGCGTCGGCGTCGGCGATGGCGGCGGCACTGGATGCGGCGGGAGCTGTCCGGCGCATCCGGCGTCGTAGCAGAAGACCGTCCAGCGCGAACGCGGCGAAGCCCGTCACGACCACGCCCAGGACGATGGCGGCGATGACGTTGCGAACCGTCGCGGATGTCTCCGCCGTCGCCTCACTGTCCACGGCCAGCTCCATCGAGGTGATCACCGACGAGGCAGGCGCTTGCACCTCGACCTGCAGCCGAGCCAGCTCCTCGGGGATGCGGGTCAGCAGGAACTCCAGCGTCGAGAGGGTCCCCTCCGCCGATCGGTCGGTCACGTCCACCGAGATGACCGGCCCGCGGACGGACTCATCCAGCAGGACCTCGTACTCGGCGGTTCCGGACCGCTCCTGGACCTCGGTGTGCGCGGACTCGCTGGCGAAGTAGGCCACGACGATGCTCGCCGGCTGCTCCAGGCCGCTGAGCGCGAGGAAGGGGTTGCCGCCGTCACCGACCGCGTTCGCGCCGGGAAGCAGGAGGACCAGCGCTCGGGCGTTGTACTCCGGGGGGGTGACGGCGTAGGCGCTCACGGCGAGGCCGACGGTCAGGGCCAGCCCGAGCAGCACGACGTACCACCGGCGCGCCAGCGCCTTGACGACATCGGCTATCACGGGCTTCCTCCCCCCACGAGCATTCCCGGAAGGCCACGGACATGGTTAGTCTAATCGGGGGGAGCTATGACTTTCTGGGGGCTTTTGCGAGCAGTTCTCAGGTACTGGCCCATCGTTGTGGCGGGTGCGGTCTGCACGGCCGCGGCGGGCCTGGCGATTCTGAGCGACGAAGGCGTGTACTCCACGCGCACCGAGATCGTGTTCCTGGCGCCGACGAGCCCGTCGAATCCGAACGCCCTCCGCACCCAGTCCGAGGACGTCATCGACATGGCGGGCGTCGTGGCCAAGCGGCTCACCGGCCCGGGCGAGGTGCCGAAGTTCGCGGCACCGGATGTCACGCTCGTGGGCCTCGGTGTCCGCGACGGCTGGTCGCTGCGCCTCCCGGACACGGGCGGCCAGTGGAGTTCGAACTTCGCCACGCAGCGACTCGTCCTGGACATCGTCGGGCCCACGACCGAAGCGGTCCGGGAGCGCCAGGATGAGCTCCTGGACCGCGTGCAGGGCGAATTGTCCGCATTGCAGAGCGAGCGAGGCGTCGCGGACGTCAACCGGATCACCGCGCTGGCAGCCCCGGAGACGACCGTGATCGCCCACGTCGGAGGCAGTCGTCCGCGCGCCCTCGCAATGACCCTGGCGCTGGGCGTCGGCGCCATCCTGACCGGAGTCCTGGTGCTGGAGCGCCGCCGCCTGCGCCGGGAATTCGAACAAGGGTCGCTGCTGCGCCACGGAGAGGCAGCCGCGCCCGCTCGATCCGATCGGCAGCGGGTCCGGCGCTGACGGGTGGTGTCCGCGGCGCAGCGGACACCACCCGTCAACGGTCAGTTCGCCGGGGCGACCACCGTGCCGTCGTCGAACAGGTTGTTCGTCCAGACCGCGCCCGGCGCGTTGATGTCGAAGGACGTGATCGGTCCCCAGTATCCGCAGACATACCCGCGGCCGCCCGCACCCATCTGCGTGCCGCGCTGCCACACATTGTTGGTGAACCGGATGTCACGGGTCTGACCGGAGTAGGGCTTGCCCGCCGTGGAGCCGCCGTAGGTGCAGTAGCCGCCCGAACCCGCGATGATCAGGTTGTTGTCGATCCGGTTGTTCTGCACCGGATCGAAATCCGGATAGCCCGTGATGGCGGCGGAGCAGCCGGCATCCGGGGCGAAGTCCGGTGCGTCGCACGCGATGGTGTTGTGGATCAGGTTGCTGTTCGTGTTGACGCGGATGCCGGATTCGTGGTTGACGCCGGTCGTGTCGTGCAGCTGGCCGTGGACGTACGAGTCCTGCACCGTGCAGTCGGCGTAGCAGTTGATCGAACGCGTCCCACCGGTCACCTCGACCCGCAGAGCGGTGAAGAAGGCGTCGCCGATCCCCGTTCCGACGTAGTCGCCTGCGAACACCTCGCTGTCGGTGATCGTGAACGAGCCGGCGCCGGCGGTGTAGTCGGCGTAGACGGTCCCGTTGATCCTCGAGTTCTTGATCACCACGTCCTTCGCAAGGATCCGCAGCGAGCAGTTCACCTGCTTGCCGTCGATGACGTACCCCGCGGTCTGGATGGCGCACGGACCGGTGTAGTCCGTCAGGGCCACGCCGGACGGGACGCCCGTGGTGTCAGAATTCGGGAAGGTGCGACCGAGTGCGACGAACCCACCAGAGCTGGGTGGTTCCGGGGTGGCGGTCGGCGTCGGCGCAGGCGTCGGGCTGGCCGTCGGCGTGGCCGTCGGCGTCGGCCGCGGCGTCACGGTCGGTGTCGGCGTCGCCGTGGGCTCCTCGCTCGGTTCCGCGGTCGGTGCCGCGGTCGGCTCGGACGTCACGGTGGGGGCGGGCGTCGCAGCCGGTGCCCCGGGTGCGTAGACGACGTCGACGAGGTAGTTCGAGCCCTGCCACGCGGAGGTGGGCACCGTGCTGGTGTCGCCGTAGCGGTAGACGCCGGCGTTCGCGGTCAGGCTGAAGCCGTTCTGGGATCTGGCCGAGGCCAGGTCGCGTTCGATCGAGGGGTAGCCGCCGTTCGGCGCCTGATATGACACCACGTACGTGCGGTCACCGGTCAAGCCGACGGGGTTCGTCAGCGGGATGGTTCGCCACCCGGGGGTGGTGGTGGCTGGAAAGTCGACGGTCGCCAGCACGCTTCCCCCCTCCGTCCACAGTGTGGCCGTGGTGACGTTGCGCGCACCGCTGCTCTGGTAGTACTGCACGGCCGTGACGGTCCCGGAGGTGTCCGGCGAGAACCGGACACCCAGTTCCACCGCGGCCCGGTCGCGGTCGACGTCCGTCGTCGGTGCCAGGTCGTCGGCGAAGATGCCGGTCGTGGTCGGTGCGGCGAGGGCGGGAGCGATGGCCGCGCCGGTGAGGGCGATCGCCAGAGTCGCGGCCACCGCCAGGCCCCGCTTCAGTCGCAGCTGCAGCGGCGCATGGGGGGAGAGAGCTTTGTGAGACATATCAATCCAAGGGGGTTTCGCTGGGGGGAGCGTTGAATGGGATTCAGGTTGAAATGGGATTCAGGTTGAATCGGGTTCCTTGGGAGTATTGCCCAGGACATGTGCATTTGAGCCGGGTATGAGAGAAGCCTCACGGAGTTTTTCGGCGGCGAGTAGGATTTCGGCCATCCCGGCTGCGCGGTCCCGACGCCGCGGAGACCCGTCAGGGAAGGCGCCCGGAATGGCTCGAAGGACCCGCCCGTCCCGCGCTCTGGTGCTGGTGTCGCTCGCGGTGTATGCGGCTCTGGCCGCCGCGATTCTGCTCGCGCCGTTCTCGGTGACCGGGGGTCTGGACGCCTTCTCCGCGTGGGTGCGCCGGGATCTGCAGATCGCCTGGTTCGGCTCCGGGTGGTTCGAGTTCGCCGCCAACGTGGTCCTGTTCGTTCCGCTCGGTCTGCTGCTGACGCTGCTGTTCGCCCATCCCTGGCGCGGCGTGATGCTGGCGCTCGGAGTGTCGGCGGCTGCCGAGCTGGCACAGTTCCTGATCCCGTCCCGCGAGCCCAGCCTGCGCGATGTGCTGGCGAACGTCGGCGGGGCGGCACTCGGGGCGGGGCTCGCCTGGCTCGTGCTGCGGCGGGCCGCGGCATCCGCCGGGAGCGCCGTTCCCGAGGAGACGACGATCTGATGGAGGGCGCGCGGGCGGACGACGCCGGAACGGAGAAGGCATCACTCGAGCTGCGGCCGATCCTCGATGCGGATGCCGAGACCGTCGCCGCGTTCCTGCACAAGCACCTGAACACTCGCGTGCCCCACGCGGCATGGCGCGCCCTGTTGTCGCCCCCGTGGCGTGCGGCGGCGCCGAACAGCGGCTTCCAGCTGAGGGCCGGCGAACAGATCGTCGGCGTCTACGCGGCGGTGTATTCCGAACGCGACATAGACCGGGCGACGGTGCGGTTCTGCAATCTCGCGGCGTTCTGCGTGCGGGACGAGTACCGCGCCCACAGCCTGCGGCTGCTGCGGGCGCTGCTTGCGCAGAAGGACGACGTGTTCACCGATTTCTCGCCGAGCGGCAATGTCGTCGCCCTCAATGAGCGGCTCGGTTTCGTGCGGCTCGACACGTCGACCCGGCTGAGCGTCAACCTGCCGGCGATGCCCGGTCGCGGCATCCGGGTCTCCGGCGATCCGGCCGTCCTCGAGGCGACCCTCGCCGGGGTGGATGCCGTGGCCTACCGCGATCATCGGAATGCCGCAGCGGCGCGTCACCTCGTGGTGAGCGCGCCGGGCGGATACGCCTATCTCGTCTTTCGCCGGGACCGCCGCAAGCGGCTGCCGCTGTTCGCGACGCCGCTGTACGTCGGCGGCAGCCGCGCGCTGCTGCGCGCGGCGTGGCCGCGGGTGGCATCGCATCTGCTGCTGCGGCACGGTCTGGCCGTGACGCTGGCCGAGCCGAGGATCCTGGGCTTCGCGCCGCGGCTGGGCACCGCCCTGGCCGCGCCGCGGGCGAAGATGTTCCGCGGCAGGACCATCCCGCCCGAGCGCATCGACTATCTGTACAGCGAGCTCACGCTGCTGGAATGGTGACGCACGCCCAGGGCTACCGCACCCTCTTGATCGCGCTCTTGAGCAGCTGCCCGGCTGCGGTCAGGCCGGGGCGGCGCAGGATGAGCTCGCGCATCGACTCGCGCGTGTCCTCGGCGGTCACGCTGTAGCGGGCCTGGAACCACGAGTTCGGGCGGGCGGGGAACCGGTCGCTGCTGTACACGCGGGCGTAGCCGCTGAGCTGCAACCGGTTGATGACCCCGCGGTCGTACTGGCCCAGGGGCAGCGCGGCCTCATCGACGGGGCCGCGGCTGGCGTCGGCGAGCTCGGCGCGCGCGTCGACCAGCTCCCGCGCCGCGACCTGGTCCGACATGCGCCGCCAGGAGATGTGCGACCAGCCGTGGCTGCCGATCTGCATGCCCGCGGTGCGCAGCAGCCGCAGATCGCCCGGCGACAGGCTCGCCGGATCCTCCAGCCGGCCGGCGAGCGCGAAGAACGTCCCGGTCAGGCCACGGTCCTCCATCGCCGGAAGCGCCACCGCGGCATCCGAGATGTTGCCGTCGTCGAAGCTGATGCCCACGTTCGGATGCGTCGCGATCTCATCGAGCATCCGCAGGAAGTGGGTCTCGCGCACCCAGTACCGGGCTTCGCCCTCTTCGCGCTCGCGGGTGCAGACTCCGACGCCGTGGAAGCAGATGTTCGTGATCACGGACTCATTCCGTCGGCCGGGACAGGAGCCCGCCGACGCGTGCTGGTGTCCTGCCCCCAGCCCGCACCAGCGCTCTGGGTCCGCCGGGCGCGCCGTGCGGCGAGCATCGTGATCGAGAAGTACGCCAGTGCGCCCGGCCAGAGCCGAGGCTGCGGCAGTGCGACGCGCAGCCACGCCCAGCGGTCGGTGGGGCGCACCTCGAGCGGGATCTGCCCGGTCGCCGCGGCCGCGCGCATCTCGGCGTTGCCGCGGCGCACCCGCACGAGGCGGTTCATCAGATCGCGGGTCTTGTACGGCGCCTCGACGACCACCGACACCTCACTCACCTCCGCCTTCTCTGTCCGGTCGAACTGCGAATCCAGGAACAGGTCGTCCGCCACCAGGGCCGGGAACGCACCGAACCGGGACCGACCGGCCTCGGAGACCACGATCAGCCCGCGCCCGAACAGGCCGTCGCGGAAGGCGGGCAGACGCTCGTTGATGGAGAAGTAGGCCCGTACCGGCCACGGGCGGCCCGCGGTGTTCATGCGCCGTCGCGGAACGACGGCCAACGCGCGGGGCGTCCGTTCCAGCGCGGTCACGAGCGTGGTGATCGCGTCCTGCGGCGGGACGATGTCGGCGTCCAGGTAGACGCGGGGGTAGGAGGAGGCCACCGCATCGCCCGCGTTCAGCGCGCCGGCCTTGCCGGGCGTGGGACGGTCGATCACCGTGACGCCGTAGCTGCCCGCGACCTCCGCGGTGCGATCCCGGCAGCCGTTGGCGACGACGATGATCTGATCGCCGTGCACGTCCTGGCGGAGCAGGGCGGAGAGGCAGGCGCCGATGACGCGCTCCTCGTTGTGCGCGGCGATGACGAACGTCGGTCGGACGGCGGTCGGCGCCGCGACGGGCGCCGCGGTCACGCGTGCGCCGGACATGGGTCAGAACCCGCCTTCGGCCCGAGCCAGCGCCGCCACGCGAGCCACCGCCGGGACGGGCGCCGGAGTCAGCACGGGTGCGGCTGCGGGCACGGGGGCGGGCGCCGGGACGGGGGCCGCCCGCTCGGCATCCCGAGCCAGAAGGTAGGCGTCGAAGACCTGTGCGTCGTCCAGGTCCACATAGCGGCGTCCCTGCGCGTCGAAGAGCCGGTCCGAGATCGTCTCGGGCACGGCGCGCCCGTCCAGATGGTGCCCGGTGATCCGGTCGTAGACGGCGACGTAGGCCTCGGCCTGGGGGCGCCAGTCCATCAGCTCTGTGGCGCGGTGCCGGGCGGCGCGTCCCAGACGGGCGCGCAGGCCGGGGTCATCGATCAGCCGTTCCACCTGATCGGCGAACGCGGACACATCGCCGGATGCGGCGTACAGCACGGTGTCGGCGCCGGAGACCTGCGTCTCGACCAGGTCGAACGCGACCGACGGCAGGGCGTAGGCCATGTACTCCATGGTCTTGTTCATCGTCGACACGTCGTTCAACGGCGTCTTCAGGTCGGGGCACAGCCCGATGTCGCCGCGGCTGAGGTACTCCGCCATCTGCACCCGGTCGACGCGACCGGTGAAGGTCACGTGATCGTGCAGCAGAAGCGCCTTCGCCTCGGCTTTGAGCTCGTCGAGGCAGTCCCCGAAGCCCAGGAGCGTCGCAGTCACGTTGTTGCGTCCGCGACGGTGCACCAGCTCGTCGACCACGTGCAGCGCCTGGTCGACGCCGTCCTGCGGGCCCATGATCCCGACGTAGACCAGGTTGATGCCGTCCGCCGGCCTCGGGCTGTCCGGATAGATCGGACGCATCTGCTGCGTATCCGGTCCGCTGCGCACCACGGTCACCTCGGACGCGGCGCGACCGCCCCGGCTGACCGCGATCGCCTTGTATGACTCGTTCGTCGAGATGATGTGATCGGCGGCGCGGAACGAGCGTCGCTCGAGCCACACCAGTGCCCGGTACTCCAGCCTCTTCAGCCGCCCGGTGGGTTCTCCGAAGCGCGAGCGGAACAGCTCGGGGTTCAGGTCGTGGTGGTCGAAGACGAACCGGACGCCGGCCATCCGCCACAGCAGCGCCAGGAGCCAGTACGTGTCCGGCGGGTTGCACGCCTGGATCACGTCGAACCGGCCTCCGCGGCGGACCTGCAGGCTGAGCCACGCGGTGCGCAGCCAGCTGTAGGCGAACTCCCACGCGAAGCCCCCCAGCCCCTTGGCCTCGGGCGCGGGGGCGTACTTGTAGACGTCCACGCCCTCGAGGTGCTCGCGAGCGCGGTCGCCGGGACCCTTGGGGCAGATCACGCTGACCCGGTACCCGCGGGTGACCAGAGCCTGACACTCCAGCCACACCCTCCGATCCAGTGGCACCGGCAGGTTCTGGACGATGATCAGGATGTGCGGGCGCCTCTTCGCGGACCCGCGTCTGGTGCTCTGGAACATGCTCATCCTTCTGTGTCGGAGTTCGGACGGAGGCAGAGGTGTACGGATACCGAGGGATCCACGACTGCGGCAGCCGGCGCCTGAACGCGCAAGCGGGCGGGCCGGCCGGGGATCGGGGGTTCGCAGCCGTGGATCCGGTCTCGGTGTCGGGGGGAGACTGTGCCCGGCGCAGCGGCCGGTGTCAGAGGGGCGATGAGTGCGGTCATGGATCAGTACGCACCCTGAGGGCGGATCATCACCCGGGCGGTGCGCCAGATGATCATGAGGTCCGTCATGAGCGACCAGTTCTCGACGTAGTGCAGGTCGAGGCGGACGCTCTGCTCCCAGGACAGGTCACTGCGCCCGCTCACCTGCCACAGGCCCGTGATCCCCGGTTTGATGTACAGCCGCCGGAAGACGGCCCCGTCGTAGCCGCCCACCTCGCTCGGCAGCGGCGGGCGCGGGCCGACGACGCTCATGTCGCCCCGCAGCACGTTCCAGAACTGCGGCAGCTCGTCCAGCGAGAGCCGTCGCAGCACAGCGCCGACGCGCGTGACCCGCGGATCGCTGCGCAGCTTGAACAGCGGGCCGGCGCCCTCGTTCTGCGCCAGTAGGGCGGGCAGCTCCTGCTCGGCCGATGCGCGCATCGTCCGGAACTTGAGCATGTCGAACTCCTGACCGTTCAGGCCGACGCGGCGCTGGCGGAAGAACACACCGCCCGGAGAATCGAGCATCACCAGCAGGGCGATCACCGGCGTGACCAGCGCGATCGGCACCAGCGCGACGACGGCGACCAGCAGGTCAAGCGCGCGTTTGTACGCGTGCCGGGCCCCCTCGAACGACGGGATCCGCACCTGGACGAGGGGCAGCCCCTCCACCTGACGGAACGAGATCCGCGGCCCGGCGACATCGGTCAGCCTGCTGCACAGCACCAGGTCCGCAGCGGTCCCCTCCAGCTGCCAGCTCAGGTGGCGGGTGTACTCGGCATCCTCCAGCTGGCTCGCGACGATGATCGTGTCGGCGCCCATCTCGCGCGCCGCTTCGGCGACGGTGGCCGGCGTCGCCACCACCGGGTATGTCCCGGCCGGAACGGCCACGGCGGAGCCGGCGGGCGCGTCATCCAGCGCGGCTCCCACGACCTGGTAGGCGCGCTGGTTGTCCCGCTCGAGCGTGCTGATGACGTGCTCGATGGCGGCGCGGCGGCCGACCACGATGGCCCGGGAGACGTGGTTGCCGCCGCGTCGCTGGGCGATCAGCCAGCGCCGCCAGCCGCGGCGGGTGATCAGCAGGATGAGCAGACCCACCGGCAGCGCCAGGATGAGCTGATCGCGCAACCCGTCCCACTGCAGCACGATGAACGCGATCGCGAGGAATCCGAATGCCAGACCGGTGGCGTGGGCGACCAGTTTGTACTCGGTGCTGCCGGCCCCGATGACCCGCGGCGACCTCGTCTGGAACGCCCACAGCATCGCCGTCCACGCCACCGCAGCGGTGAACGGGAGCCGGAAGATCACCCACGGATCCGCCGCGAGCGCCGGCGCGCCGGCGGCGAGCAGGTGCAGGAGCGAAGCGCTCGCGGTGACGATCACGATGACCGCGGTATCGGTTGCGACCAGGCGCCGCCGGTAGCGGCGCTGCTCGCGGCGCCGGCGTTCCAGCGCCGGCGTGATCCGCCGGGCGGCGGCTCCGGCCGCGAGCGCGCTGCTGCGGGCGGCATCGGACTCGATGCGGTCGGTCGGCGCCTGCGGCCGGACCGGCAGCTCGGGGACGGGCGCGACCCACGGCGCGGCGCCGACCTCGACGGTGGTCATCCGCGCGTCCCGGATCGGAGCGCGCGAGCGAAGTGGCGACGCACCCGTGCATCGTCGAAACTGCGCATCCGCGCACCTCCAACGGTGCGCGGGTACGCCAATAGACGTCTCCCCATGACGTACTTCCCCAGTGTTCCCCAGTTGCGGGCCCCATACCCGCGTGCGCATCGAAGAGAAGGCCTCGTCCCCGACCCCAGATCGGGAGGTCCTGCACTGCCGACCCCTCGGCAGTGCACTCTCGGCATCTTGCGATGACGGATGTGCGGTTCGAAGCCTAACCCCAAGACCGGTCATCTGTCCCGACTTTTTTCCGGCCACCGGCGTGTCGGGCGTCGTTCCGCGGTTGACGGGGGGGGGGGGGGGGGGGGGGGCCGCGGGGCCGCGGGGCGGGG
>NZ_JANJFE010000014.1:0-101453 GCF_024623505.1 Microbacterium sp. zg.B48 | reverse complement strand
TCGATCGCCCCCCCGCCCCCCCCCCCCCCGCCCCCCCCCCCCCCCCCCCCCCCCCCCCCCCCCCCCCCCGCCGTGGCCGCATCTGCGATGGGCATGACCGGCGAAGGGCCAGGGTAACGGAGGCGACGGTGCCGGTCGCCGGTCCTCCCGGTCGGCGTTCGGCGAGCCGGGGCGAAGCGGCGGCAGCGGTGCTGGTGCCCACGCTCACTCGGTCGCCCGTGCAGAGCCAGAGCCCGGACAGCACCCGACCCTGTGCCTAAGGCCCATTCGGGTGGCCCACGCACAGGGTCAGGGTTCGCGAGGTTCCCCCCAGATCGCCCGCGAAAGCTCGGCAGAAAGAGCCCACATCGTGCTTCCCCCATAGGCGACAGCCTGCCTGCGCGCATCACACTACACCGGAATCCTTGTCCACCAAATGGGGGACAGGAAATTCTTTCCGGGATGTGCACGGAGGTACCGGAATTGTTCGCGGGACGCGCCGCAAAAAAGGGGCGTGCGGCCCCCGCTCATCCCGATACACTCGGACCGCCTCCGTTCATGCTTCCCCGACTGTCCCCAGCAGTACCGCGGTTCGCTCCCCAGCGACGCCGCTTCGGGTTGGCCATCCGGGGGAAGTGGGCCTCCTCGCGCTTCCGTTCCTCACGGACCGGCCGAGGAGGCCCGCGCTTTGCGTCCAGGGGTGGCCGCGGCATCCCGTGTCCTGGGCCGCCGCTCAGGATGTGCGCGCCGCGCGACCGTAGGATTGGGCGCATGTGTGGAATCGTCGGATACGTAGGCCCTCGCGACAGCCAGGCCATCCTTCTCGCCGGGCTGGCGCGGCTCGAGTACCGGGGCTACGACTCCGCCGGGGTCGCGGTCATCGACGGCGACGGCGGGCTCGGGATGCGCAAGCGCGCCGGCAAGCTCAAGGTGCTTCGCGACGACCTCGTCGAGCACCCCCTCGCCGACGGAACCACCGGCATCGGGCACACCCGGTGGGCGACCCACGGCGGACCCACCGACACCAACGCGCACCCGCACCTGGCCGATGACGACAAGCTCGCCGTCATCCACAACGGCATCATCGAGAACTTCTCCGAGATCAAGGCGGAGCTGGTCGCGGAAGGCTACGTCTTCCGCAGCGAGACCGACACCGAGGCCGCCGCGGTGCTCCTCGGCCGGGAGTACCAGAAGGCCGGCGGTGACCTCGTCGCCGCGTTCCGTGCCGTCGTCAGCCGGCTCGAGGGCGCGTTCACACTGTTGGCCATGCACGAAGACCACCCCGGCCTGGTCGTGGGCGCGCGGCGGAACTCGCCGCTGGTGATCGGCCTGGGCGAGGGCGAGAACTTCCTCGGTTCCGACGTCGCCGCGTTCGTCGAGCACACCCGCAACGCCCTCGCGATCGGCCAGGACCAGATCGTCGCGATCACTCCCGACGGCGTCTCGGTCACCGACTTCTTCGGCAACGCCGTCGAGGTGGAGCCGTTCGAGGTGCTGTGGGATGCCGCGGCCGCGGACAAGGGTGGCTGGACGAGCTTCATGGCCAAGGAGATCAGCGAAGAGCCGGAGGCCGTGCTCAAGACGGTCCTCGGACGCACCCGCGGCGGCCAGGTGGTCATCCCGGAGCTGGACGGCATGGACGATCTGTTCGCCGGCATCCAGCGCATCATCATCGTCGCGTGCGGGACCGCCGCGTACGCCGGTGCGGTGGGCAAGTACGCGATCGAGCAGTGGGCGCGCGTCCCCGTGGACGTGGAGCTCGCGCACGAGTTCCGCTACCGCGATCCCGTGATCGGCCCGGACACCCTGGTGGTCTCGATCAGCCAGTCCGGCGAGACCATGGACACGCTGATGGCCGTCAAGTACGCCCGCGAGCACGGCGCCAAGACCCTGTCGATCTGCAACACGCAGGGCGCCACCATCCCCCGCGAATCCGACGCGATCGTCTACACGCACGCCGGACCCGAGGTCGCCGTCGCGTCGACCAAGGCCTTCGTCGCGCAGATCACCGCGCTGTACCTGTTCGGGCTGCACCTGGGCCGCGTCCGCGGCACCGTGGACGCCGAGGCCGCCACGGTCTTCGTGGACGAGCTGGAGGCGATCCCCGACAAGATCCGCCGCATCCTCACCGAAGAGCAGGAGCGCATCGAGCAGCTCGCGCACTGGATGGCCGACACCCGCTCGGTGCTGTTCCTCGGCCGCCACGTCGGGTACCCGATCGCGATGGAGGGTGCGCTCAAGCTCAAGGAGCTGGCCTACATCCACGCCGAGGGCTTCGCCGCCGGCGAGCTCAAGCACGGCCCGATCGCGCTGATCGAGGCCGGTCAGCCGGTGTTCGTCATCGTGCCCTCGCCGCGGGAGTCCGCCGAGCTGCACAAGAAGGTCGTCTCGAACATCGAGGAGATCCGTGCGCGCGGCGCGCGCGTGATCGCGATCGCCGAAGAGGGCGACGCCGCGGTGCTGCCGCACGCCGACGAGGTGCTGCGCATCCCACTGGCCGGCCCCCTCTTCGAGCCGCTGCTGGCGGTCGTGCCGCTGCACATCTTCGCGATGGGGCTGGCCACGGCGAAGGGCCTGGACGTGGACCAGCCCCGCAACCTCGCCAAGTCGGTCACCGTCGAGTAGGGCTTCGCCGGCCGGGCGGTTGCCCGGCCGGCGTGCGGCGGCGTGCGGCGGCGTGCGGTTGCGTGCGGTTGCGTGCGGTTGCGTGCGGCTGATGGCGGGGGTGAGCGGTTCCAGCGCCCGCGGTCCCCGGGGCGGCGCGAGGTTGCCGCGGCAGCCGGCTTCAGGGGTGCAGTCTGCGTCGCAATCGGGCACTCTTGCGCGGTCCATCCCCGGCATGACGGGATGTTCGGTCGCGCAAAGCGCGTAACTCCTGCAATCCTGGGGACCCTTCGGTTGCGTCGGCGGCGACTGCGGCCATTCGCGCCGGCGGTGACGCCATTGTGCAGGAGTTGTGCGCCGCGCCGCGTCGGGTCGGGATCAGGCGCAGGTCGGGAGCGTCCGCGGGCGAGCAGCGGGCGGGACGTCCGCTTCGGCGGGATACAGTGGCGGGGTGCTGAAGAGAGGGCGACCGTGATCGTCGGAATCGGCGTCGACCTGGTCGACATCGCCCGCTTCGAGCGGACGGTGGAGCGCACGCCGCGTCTGCTGGACCGCCTTTTCTCGCCCGCGGAGCAGACGCGCGCACCCCGCTCCCTCGCCGCCCGCTACGCCGCCAAGGAGGCGCTGATCAAGGCCCTCGGGGGATCTGACGGCGTGCACTGGACCGAGATCGAGATCACGCCGGAGGCCTCCGGGCGGCCGTGGTTCACCCTGACCGGCTCGACCGCGGCCGTCATCGCCGCGCGCGGCATCACGGGGCTGCACCTGTCCATGTCGCATGACGCCGGGTTCGCGACCGCGTTCGTCATCGCCGAGGCGTCGGGGGATGCCGCGCACCCGAGCGCCGTGAACCCGCCCGCATCCGCGGCGCACTCTGCTCCTCGCGACGCGGAGGCGACGGCGTGACCCGGCTGCCGGCGGGCGTGCTGCGCGAGGCGAGCATCGACGTCGGGGCCATCACGGCGAACGTCCGGCACCTGCGGGCGCTGACCGACTCGGAGATCATCGCCGTCGTCAAAGCCGACGGCTACGGCCACGGCGCCGTGCGTTCCGCCGTCGCCGCGCTCGAGGGAGGCGCGAGCCGCCTGGGCGTCGCCGACATCGGCGAAGCGCTCGCCCTCCGCCGCGCCGGCATCACGGCGCCGATCCTCGCGTGGCTCCATGCCCCCGGCACCTCCTTCGTCGAGGCGGCGTCGGCCGGGATCGAGCTCGGCATCTCGAACGTCGATCAATTGCTGCAGGCCGCGGCCGCGGCATCCGCCGATCGTGCCGTGGGGGTGCACCTCAAGCTGGAGACCGGGCTGGCCCGCAACGGCGTCGCGCCCGAGGACCAGCGGGTCGTCTTCGCCGAAGCGGCGCGGCTGGAGCGCATCGGCAAGCTGCGGGTGATCGGACTGTTCAGCCACCTCTCGAACACGTCGGCCGAGGACGACCGGGCCGCACTGCGGGTGTTCCACGAGGGCGTGGGGATCGCGGCATCCGCAGGACTCGCCCCGCCGCTGCACCATATCGCCGCCACGCACGCGGCGATCGCGCTCCCCGAGGCGCGGCTAGGCTGCGTGCGCATCGGGATCGGGCTCTACGGGCTTTCGCCGTTCGCGGATCGCTCCTCGGCCGAGCTGGGCCTGCGGCCGGCGATGACCCTGCGCGCCGGGGTCGCGGCGGTGCGGCGCGTGCCCGCCGGACACGGGGTCTCCTACGGGTACGCCTACCGCACCGACCGCGAGACGACCCTCGCGCTCGTGCCGCTCGGCTATGCGGACGGCGTCCCGCGGCAGGCATCGGGCGCCGGGCCGGTCTTGATCGGCGGCCGCCGCCACCGGGTGGCCGGACGCATCGCGATGGACCAGTTCGTCGTCGACGTCGGCGACGCCGAGGTGGCCGTCGGCGACGAGGCGGTGCTGTTCGGCGACCCCACGCTGGGTGCACCGGCAGCAGACGAATGGGCCGATGCCGCGGGCACGATCAACTACGAGATCGTCACGCGCATCGGACCGCGCGTCGGCCGGCGACAGGTGTCGGCATGAGCGGGCTGGATCCGCTCGTGGGGCGCTACGAGATCGGCAGCCCGGACGACATGGAGGCGTTCGGCGAACGCATCGGCGGGATGCTGCGCCCCGGGGATCTGGTGGTCCTGACCGGCGCGCTCGGGGCGGGAAAGACCACCCTGACGCGCGGCATCGCGGCCGGGCTCGGCGTGCGTGGACCGGTGCAGAGCCCGACCTTCGTGATCGCGCGGACGCATCCGTCGCTGGTCGGCGGTGCGCCGCTCGTGCACGTCGACGCGTACCGGCTCGGCTCGGCGCTCGAGCTGGACGACCTCGACATCGACGTGGACAGGTCGGTCGTGATCGTCGAGTGGGGCAGTGGCATGGTGGACGGACTGCGCGACCAGTGGTGGGAGGTCGAACTCGAGCGGCAGCTCGGCGGACTCGGCGCCGAGACGATGTGCGGCGACCCGACGCGCGCCGCGCAGGAGCTGGACGCCGACGCGCCGCGCATCGTCACGGTCTCGCGTCGGCCCTAGGCGTTCCCGGTCGATCGAGCCCGACGGCGCGCGTGCGAGCCCGACGGCGCGCGTGCGAGCCCGACGGCGCGCGTGCGAGCCCGCCGGCAGCCGCGACGCCGTCGGAGGCCCCCGCACCGGTCGCCGACTACCCTGGAATGGTGATCCTCGCCATCGACACCTCGGTCGGCACCGCTGTGGCGGTGGCCGAAGACGACGGGGTGGTGCTCGCCGAGTCCGCGAGCGAGAACCCCCTCGGTCACGCCGAGGTGATCGGCGGGATGCTGCACTCGACGCTGGCCGCGGCATCCGTCGCACCCGAGTCCTCCGCCGAAGCCCTCACACACGTCGCCGCGGGAATGGGCCCGGGGCCGTTCACCGGCCTGCGGGTCGGAATCGCTGCAGCACGCGCGTTCGCGCTGGGCCGCGGCATCCCGGTGGTGCCGGTGGTCAGCCACGACGCCGTCGCGCTGGAGGTCTACCTGTCCGGCGCGCTGAGCGGCACCGAGATCGCCCGATTCGCCGTGGTGACCGATGCGCGCCGCCGCGAGTTCGCGTTCACCGTGTACGACGGGATCGACCCGGACGGACTCCCGGTGCGCGCCGCCGAGCCGGCCCTGATCCCGCGAGAGGAGCTCGACGCGCGGCTGGCCGAGCTGGGCGCGCAGCGGCGTGACGCCGCCGCGGTCTCCGCAGCGATGCTCGCGATCGTCGCCGGCCGGGCCGTGGCAGCGGGTCGCGTCTCGGACCGCACCGAGCCGCTGTACCTGCGCTCGCCCGACGTGACGATGCCGCACGGACCCAAGCGGGTGACGGCATGACTCGGCGCGCCGCGACGGCGGACGACCTCGGGGCGATCATGGCTCTCGAGCGCGCATCGTTCCCGACCGACGCGTGGTCGGAGGCGATGATGCGCGAGGAACTCGCCTCGCCGCACGGCTGGTACGTCGTGGTGGAGGAGGCGGGCCGCATCATCGGATACGGCGGACTGCGCGCCGTGCGCGGCGGCACGGATGCGGATATCCAGACGATCGCGCTGGCCGAAGGATTCCGCGGTCAGGGGCGCGGGCGGGCGCTGCTGACCGCCCTGCTGGACGAGGCGGTGCGTCGCGGCGTGCGGGACGTGTTCCTGGAGGTCCGCGCGGACAACCCCGTCGCACAGTCGCTGTACGCCTCGGAGGGCTTCGCCGAGGTGGGGCGCCGGCCGCGGTACTACCAGCCCGACGATGTGGACGCCATCGTGATGCGGCTGGATCTGCGCGGCTGGAGTGCCCGCCCGACCCGATCCGGCGCCGGTGCGCCGGACGCGCGGCGCATAACTCCTGCAAAAACGTCCGAGACCGATCCGACACCCCCGGAATCCCGCGCATCCGCCGCCGGCACCGCCGCGGATGTGAGGAGTTATGCGCCGGGATCCCCGGAGACCGACGCGGGAGCGTGCACATGAACCGCGCCGAGCCCCTGGTTCTGGGCATCGAGACCAGCTGCGACGAGACCGGGATCGGAATCGTCCGCGGCCGCACCCTGCTGAGCAACACGATCGCCTCCAGCATGGACGAGCACGCGCGCTACGGCGGCGTCGTGCCCGAAGTCGCGGCGCGTGCGCACCTCGAGGCGCTCACGCCCTCGATCGAGGCGGCGCTCGCCGAAGCCGGGGTATCGCTCGCGGACCTCGACGCGATCGCCGTGACCTCCGGCCCGGGGCTGGCCGGCGCCCTCATGGTCGGCATCGGCGCCGCGAAGGCGCTCGCCGTCTCGCTCGGCACACCGCTGTACGCCGTCAACCACCTGGTCGGGCACATCGCCGCCGACATCCTCGACGCCGAAGCCCCGCCACTGGAATACCCCACGGTCGCGCTTCTGGTCAGCGGCGGACACACCTCGCTCCTGCTCGTGCGCGACCTCACCTCGGACGTCGAGCTGCTCGGCGAGACGCTGGACGATGCCGCCGGCGAGGCCTTCGACAAGGTCGCGCGCCTGCTCGGGCTGCCCTACCCCGGCGGCCCCGAGATCGATCGGGCTGCCGCATCGGGCGACCCGCGCGCCATCGCGTTCCCCCGTGGACTGTCGCGGGCGAGCGATGTGGCCAAGCACCGCTACGACTTCTCCTTCTCGGGGCTGAAGACCGCCGTCGCCCGCTGGACCGAGCAGCGCGCCCTTCGGCAGGCTCAGGAACCCGAAGCCGATTGGTCGGTCCCGATCGCGGATGTCGCGGCATCCTTCCGTGAGGCCGTCGTGGACGTGCTGGTCACCAAGGCGCTCGCCGCCTGCGCCGACCACGGCGTTCCGCGCCTGCTCCTCGGCGGCGGCGTGATCGCCAACCGCCGCCTGCGCGAGGTCGCCATCGAGCGAGCGGATGCCGCGGGCGTCGCCCTGCGCATCCCACCCCTGTCGCTGTGCACGGACAACGGTGCGATGATCGCGGCATTGGCATCGGAGCTGATCATGGCCGGCAACGAGCCCTCCGCCTGGGGATTCGGCGCGGACTCCACCCTGCCGGTCACCGAGATCCAGGTCGCGGAGGAGGCGGCGTGAGCGACGCAGGGGACGAGAAGGCTTCGGATGCCGCGCCCGCGCGCGCGGAGGACTCCGGCGCGGGCGCTGCCGATGCCGAACAGAGCATCGCGCCCGGACCGCCGGCGGTGCCGTCGCTGCGGCGCGCAGGACGCGAGCAGACGGCGCGTGCGCAGGACGGTTCCCCCGCTTCCCCCGCACGTGGCACGCCGGTGGCACCCGCCGCAGCTGGCACGCAGGCTGCACCGGTGGCGCCGGCCCCGCCCGTCACGCCCGCCCCGCCCGTGGCGCCCGGCGCCGCACGGCCGGGCCCGGACGCGACCTCGCCCGCGATCCTCCGTCCGGCAGCGCCCCCCGCACCCCAGCCCGCGTCACCTCGGGCGGCCGTCGAGCCCCCGTCACCCGACGTCGCGCCTGTGCAGGCGGAGTCGGCGCTGCCTGGAACGCACCGCGGCGGGTTCGAGCGGTGGCCTACCGCGCCGGTCGGTGTCACGCCGATCGTGACCGCCCCGGACCTGGACGCTCCGGTGCTGTGGGCCGAGGCCGAGCCGGCTGTCCCCTCCCGCGGGATGGCGGCGTGGGCGCTGGGGATTGCGATCGTGGCATTCGTCGTGTCGATGTTCGTGGGCTGGGGCATCCCGCTCGGCGTGGCGGCGATCGTGACGGCGATCATCGCCCTGCGGCGCCCGATCGAGAGCCGGGCAGTCGGGGTGTGGGCGCTCGTGCTCGGTGTGGTCTCGCTGCTCTACAGCGCGGGCTGGCTGCTTTTCGCCGCGACGCGCATGGGGATGTTCGGCTGACGGCGATCCGCCCTGGCTAGTCGAGCACCCGGTCTGCGAGGATCGCGATCCGCTTGGACCCGACACGGGTGAGGATCAGGGTCGCCGACTCGTCCCCGCGGAGCTTCAGCTGCTTGCGGTAAGCGGCCGGATCGATGTCCACGCCCCGCTTCTTGATCTCGAGCCGGCCGATGCCGCGATCGCGCAGCGCGCGCGAGAGCGCCCGCACCTCGGTCGGCAGCACCTCGCGCACCCGGAAGCTGGCGACGAACGGACTGGTCAGCGCCGCATCCGAGGTCAGGTACGCGATCTGATCCGACAGCATCCCCGCGTCCAGGGCCCGCGCGACGTCGCCGATCAGACGTGCGCGGATCACCGAGCCGTCCGGCTCGTGCACGAACGCGCCGAGCGGCCGGACGGGTTCGTCCGCGGCATCCGTGGCGGAGGTCAACTCCCAGGCGTCGTCGCCGCGCAGCACGAGCGCAGCTCGGCGCACGCCCTCGCGCGCCAGGCGCCCGGACCACAGGACCAGCTCGACCGTCGATCCGTCCGCGCTGACCCACTGCGCCTCGACGTTGTCGGGGATCATCCCGCGGTCCAGCCCGGGCCCCAGTTTGATCCCGGTGGGGATGCGCTGCGCCAGCTCGAACGCCCAGTCCAGCGGGGGGGAGTAATCCTCGGGGCGCACGCGCGCGGTCTCGGAGTGTCCCGAGGTGCGGCGGGCCGGATCCAGCCACACCCCGACGGGGTTCTCGGATGCCGCGACGGTCGGCGCGAGCGACTCGGCCGTGCCGTGGCGGACGGTGACGGCATCCCCGAACGGAGCGAGGTTGTACGCGGCGATCGCGGCGGTCACCTCGTCGGCTTCGACCGCGTCCACGCGCAGTCCGAGCGCGGCGAACCCGAGGGCGTCGCCCCCGATCCCGCAGCCCAGGTCGGCCACGGTGGTGATCCCGGCGGCGCGGAACCGGCCCGCGTGGCCGGCCGCTACCGCGAGACGCGTGGCCTGCTCCAGGCCCGCCCGGGTGAACAGCATCCGATCGGCGAAGTCGCCGAACTTGGCGCGAGCCCGCACGCGCAGCCGTGCCTGGCCGACGACCGCGGATACCAGTTCGGGGGAGTGTCCCGCCTTGCGCAGCAGCGTCACGGTGCGGGCCACGTCTTCGGTCGAATCGACGGCGTCGGTGGAATCCAGCAGCCGCAGGCCTTCGGGGGTGAGCAGGGCGGTCAACTCGGTCAGGTCCACCCATCCAGCCTACGGTCGCGCGCACTCGCGATCCGGCGTCCGGTCCCCACGCGGCCGGGGGTGCGGATCCCGGTACCCCTACTCGAGCACCCACCCCCCGGCCGAATCCCCCAGGGGGGTGGGTAGCAGGCGCGGGGGGCATCCCCGATGTGGGGGGCAGCCGGAGAGCCCAAACTCTAACTAATACGCCGCCGGGCAATCTTTCGAACAAAGGGAAACATCATGGCTGACGAAAACCTCAACCTTCTGGGCGTCCAGACCAACATCGACGCTGCGCTCGAGGTCGACGACGCGTTCAACGAGACCGACGTCGACATCGAGGACAACAACCTCAACTCGGGTAACACCGCGGTCGCCGTCGAGCTCGAGGACTCGCTCAACGACAACTCGACCAATCTTGACGTCGAGGACTCGGGTAACGAGGACTCTTACAACGACACCGCGGTCGACGTCGAGGACTCGTTCAACGACGAGTCGGTGGCAGTTGACGTCGCCATCGAGGACAACTCGGACAACTCCGACAACTCGGACAACTCGGACAACTCCGACAACTCGGACAACTCGGACAACTCGGACAACTCGGACAACTCCGACAACTCGGTCAACGACTCGTACAACGACAACTCGGACACCTTCACCGACTCGTTCAACACCCAGATCCTCAACGACAACTCGGTCTCGGCTGGCATCCGCCAGTACAACACCGGCTTCGGCGACCTGAACCTGGGTGGCCTGGGCGGCGCGGCCGGCGGTGGCGACTTCGCTCTGGCGCTCGACAACCGCAGCACGATCGTGGACCAGTCGGTCAACCAGAACATCGACACCGGTGGTGGAAGCGTCTTCCAGGGCTTCGAGAACGAGGCACAGACGGCATCGGGTGACCAGGCCGTTGCAGCCGGTGACGACGCCACGGTCGACAACTCGGTGGTCAACGTCGAGATCGGCGACATCTGGGCCGGCAACGAGTGGAACACCACCACGATCAGCGACTCCTTCCAGGACAACTCGGTCAACACCGACGCCTCCACCAACACGCTGATCAACGACTCGTTCAACGACTTCTCGGACAACTACGACGTCGACGTCGCAGTCGAGGACGCGTTCAACGACGAGTGGAACACCGACGTCGACGTCGACGCCGAGGTCTCGTGGGAGAACAGCGGCAACTTCTTCAGCCCCGACTCCAACACCGGCGACTTCGAGCTGTAAGCCGGAGCGGGACGAAGAACCCGACACACTGACTTGCCCGGCCACCCTCTCGGGGGTGGCCGGGCAAGTGGCGTTTTGACCGCATGACTCACATATCGAGCAATTCCCCTCGACCGGACTGAATACCGCTCGATGGCGTAGCGTTGTACGGTACGGGGGACGACCAACGGGGGCTGGTTTTGGCAGAGAGCAAAGAAGTTCAGCGCGCGGCCGATAAGGGGAATGTGGCAGCGCCCGTGCAGCAGAACGCCGCCCCCGTGGCGCAGCCGGCGCAGACCACCAAGGCCGAAGCACTGGTCCGGGTCATCGGAAACGTCGGTCGGCTGGCGGCGTCCTCAGGACGGGAGGACCTCGCCGCCCGGCTGGAGCAGACGCAGGAGCGACTGCGCGACCCGAACGTGCGCGTCATCGTCGTCGGAGAGTTCAAGAAGGGCAAGAGCAAGCTCATCAACGCGCTCGTCAACGCACCCGCGTGCCCGGTCGATGACGATGTGGCCACGAGCGTGCCGACGTCGGTCGGATACGCCGAGACGGCCTCTGCGGCGATCCTGATCCATCACGAGTCCGACGGTCCCGGCGTCATCCAGCGCCAGGAGATCGCGCTCGAGGATCTGGGTGATCTCGTCTCGGAGAAGGGCAACCCCGGCAACGAGCGCCAGATCGTGTCGGCCGAAGTGCTGCTTCCTCGCGAGATCCTCAAAGGCGGACTGCGGATCGTCGACTCACCCGGCGTCGGGGGACTGGACTCGTCGAACTCGCTGACCACTCTGGCAGCTCTCTCGTCGGCGCACGCCGTGCTGCTCGTCTCGGATGCCTCGCAGGAGTACACCGAGCCCGAGATCCAGTTCCTCAAGCACGCGATGCGCGTGTCCCCGAACGTCGCGGCCGTGCTGGCCAAGACCGACCTCTACCCGGACTGGCGGCAGATCGAGCGCCTCGACCGCTCGCACCTGGGCGAGGTCGGCGAGGTGCCGATGTTCACGGTCTCCAGCGACCTGCGGATGATGGCGGCGGAGCTGCAGGATCGCGAACTCAACGACGAGTCCGGGTTCCCGGCGCTCGTCGCGCACCTGCGCCGGGAGGTGCTGGAGCGCGCCGAGGTCATCCACGAGCGTGCCGCCGTGCACGACCTGGCCTCGGTCGTCGATCAGCTGACGATGTCGCTGCGCTCCGAACTGAACGCGCTGGAGCATCCCGAGGACACCCCCCGGATGATCGCGCAGCTGGAGGACGCGAAGGCGCGGGCCGACGAGTTCCGCGGCCGATCCTCCCGGTGGCAGGTCACCCTGAGCGACGGCGTGGCCGACCTCATCTCCGATATGGAGCACGACCTGCGTGATCGTCTGCGCAAGGTGCAGCGCGAGGCGGAGAAATCCATCGACGAGGGCGATCCTGGCCCGATCTGGGACCAGATCACCGAGTGGCTCGACCAGCGCGTCGCGGCCGCCATCTCGGAGACGTTCGTGTGGACCGACGAGCGCTCGCGGTGGCTGTCCGAAGAGGTCGCCGAGCTGTTCGCCGAGGGCGGCAACGAGCTGCCCCTCATCGAGGTCGGCAACACCGAGGGTGTCCTGGACCCGGTCGAAGGCATCGCGAAGCTGAACGCCGGCCAGATGGGCGCGGGCGAGAAGATCTACATCGGTGTCCGCGGCTCGTACGGTGGTGTGCTGATGGTGGGCCTGGCCACCGGGCTGATCGGCCTGAGCCTGATCAACCCGCTCTCGCTGCTCGCCGGCATCCTGGTGGGGCGTCGCGCGTACCGCGAGGACATGGGCTCGCGGCTCTCGCGCCGGCAGTTCGAGGCGAAGAACCTGGTCCGTCGGTACATCGACGAGGTCACCTTCCAGGTCAGCAAGCAGCTGAAGGACCGGCTCCGCCTGGTGCAGCGTTCCGCGCGGGACCACTTCGGCGGCATCGCGGACGAGTTCCACCGCTCGCTGTCGGAGTCGGTGCTCGCCGCCAAGCAGGCTGCCGGCACGTTCGCCGCGGACACGGACCAGCGGATGACGCAGCTGCGGACTCAGATCAAGCAGCTCGAGACGCTGCGCTCCGAGATCCCCGTGCTGCCGCCGGTGCGCAGGGAGGCAATCAGCCGGTGAGCAGAACGGTGCGCGACGACGCGAGCGATCTCATCGCGTCCGCTTTCGCTGTCTACCAGGACGATCCCGCGGCGACCAAGGTCCTGCAGGACCTGGACCGACGCCTGCGGGAGCCGTTGCGGCTGGCCCTGGCCGGCATGGTCAAGGCCGGCAAGTCGACCCTGCTGAACGCGATGCTGGGCGAGCAGATCGCGCCGACTGACGCCGGCGAGTGCACCCGGGTCGTCACCTGGTACCGGTACTCCGCGACGCCGTACGTGACCCTGCATCCTCGCGAAGGTGAGCCGCGCCGCATGCCGGTCAAGCGCGAGCGCGGCAAGCTGGTGCTGACGCTGGACGGCATCCCTCCCGAGGACGTCAAGTTCATCGACGTGGGCTGGCCCTCCTCGGGGCTGCAGTCGGTGATCCTCATCGATACGCCCGGCATCGCCTCGCTTTCGCAGGAGACCTCGGCGCGCTCCACCACCTTTCTGACACCCGACGAGTCTCCCTCGTCGGCGGACGCGATCGTGTACCTGCTCCGCCACCTGCACGCGTCGGACGTCAAGTTCCTGGAGGCCTTCCGCGACACCGCCGCCGGCGTCTCGCAGACGGTCAACGCGGTGGGCGTGCTGTCACGGGCGGACGAGGTCGGTTCGGGTCGCATCGACTCGCTCCTGTCGGCGAGCCGCGTCGCCCGGCGGTACGAGCGAGACGGCGACCTGGGCTCGCTGGCGCTGGGCGTGACGCCGGTGGCGGGGCTGCTCGCGGAGGGCGCGCGCACCCTGCGTGAGAAGGAGTTCGCGGCGTTCCGCGAGCTCGCGCGGCTGGACAAGGCCTCCCGCGATCGCCTGCTCGTCTCAGCCGATCGCTTCGTGCGCCCCACCGACGTGACCACCGTCAGCCAGGACGCGCGCCGTGACCTGCTCGGACGCTTCGGGATCTTCGGCGTCCGACTGGCGACGACCCTGGTCCGCGGCGGCGCATCGGATTCGTCGCAGCTGGCCGAACGGCTGATCCAGCAGAGCGGGCTGAACGAACTGAACCAGGTCGTGCGCAACCAGTTCCGCACCCGGGCGGACGCACTCAAGGTGCGGGGCGTCCTGGACGGGCTGGACAAGCTCGTCCACGACCACCCGCGTGCGGAGACCGGGGACTTGGTGGCCGGCATCGAGCGCATCTACGCGACCGCGCACACCCTGCGTGAGCTCTCGCTGTTGGCGAGGATGCGCGCTTCCGGCCTGCCGCTCTCGAAGGAGAACACGGTACTGGCGGAGCGGCTCGTGGGAGGCAAGGGGACGCCGATCACCTCGCGGCTCGCCGCTGAGGAGGGTGCCGGCCCGAGTGCGCTGCGTCAGCTGATCGATGACCAGTTGATCCACTGGCGCACCCTGGCGCAGTCTCCGCTCACCGAGCGCGCCACCACCGAGGTGTGCCGCGTCGTGATCCGCAGCTTGGAGGAGATGGCCTCAGAGCTCGGGACTGCCGGCTTCGCCGAGGGGACCGCGGCGGACGTCGACGCCACGGGCGGACCAGGCGAGGGCGGGGGGCATCGTGCTGATGAGGAGTCCGAGCAGCGCCAGACCGAGCTGGATGACGAGGAGCTGACGGAGGAACTCGCCGTCGCTCCCGCCGGCGACAAGCTCCAGCGATAGCAGCACGACGATCGCCTGCAGCAGCACGGTTCCCATCTGCCACCACCGCACGTTGGGCCGTCGTCCCATGAACGAGACCATCAGCGTGATCTGGATGAGCAGGATCGCCAGCATGGTGCCGAAGATCGACCAGAAGATGATGTCGGCGGCGGTCGTGTAGATCTCGTCGCTGCGACCCTCGGTCACGCTGCGCACCACGTCACCGATCAGCGGCAGCTGCTTCTCGCGGATGATGAAGAAGTAGACGACCGCGAATCCGCCGACGGCGAAGCTCAGGATCCAGAACAGCTGAGCGAAGCGCACGGATGCCGGCGGGGTGACTTTCGCGACCACGGGCGGAGCGTTCGGGCTGGACAGCGGCGGTCGTGCGGGTGCTTCGCGACGCGGCGATTCCGGGCGTCCCTGCGGAGCCGGCCCACGCGAATCCGCGCGCCCCTGGACAGCGGGGACGCGCGGATTCGGAAGTGATTTCTGCTCGTCAGACACGGGCTGAGCTTACAGCGTCTCCTCAGTGGCGAACTCGACGTCCACGTCGGTGTCCACTGCTGTCTCGGTGTAATCGTTGAACGAGTCCTCGACGTCGACGCTCACGTCCGTGTTCGTCGAGTCGTCGTTGAAGGACTCGTCCGCATCCATGTCGACCGAGTCGTCGGTCTCGGTCGAGTCGTCGTTGAACGAACCGTCGATGTCGACGTCGGTGGTCTCGTTGCCGATCGACACGTCGCCGACCGCCACGTCGGTGTCGGAGTTGTCCACCAGCGCGTCGTCGCCGGCGGCGACGGCCTGGTCGCCCGATGCGACGATGGCTTCGTTGTCGAAGATCTGCGTGACGTCGCCGCCCTCGGTCCAGATGTTCTGGTTGACCGACTGGTCCACGATGGTGGCCCGGTTGTCGATCGTCACGAAGTTGTTCGTGATGGTTTTGATCTCGTTGACGACATCGCTCGGGTACGGCTTCGGCGGGGCGGGGGTCGGGCGGGGGTCGACCTCGGGGCGGTCGATGACCACGGGGGCAACGGCCCGCACGTCGTCCGCGCACACGTCGCTCAGGCCGTTGCTCGCCAGCATCCCCGTGGGGTTCGCGTCGAATTCTTCCACCGCCGACGGGTCACGAAGCAGGCTCAGAATGAATTCGATCAACGCGTCTGCGATGGTCGCAACTGGTGTACTCATGACTCGACTCCTATATGTCCGATAAAGCTATTCATATTGTTCTGGAAATTACCTTTCGCGGCATCGGGGGTTCCCCCGATGCGATGGGGGTTCAGTACGGGGTTCATGGGTTCAGCCCAGTGGTGCGCTCCCCGGTTCCCTCACCTTGATCGACGACCACGCGCAGTTTCGCGATGAGATCAGACCGGGAGGTCGCCCCGAGGCGGCGTCGGATGTGGGCGATGTGGTGTTCGGCCGTGCGCGGCGAGATGAAGATCGTCTCCCCGATCTCGGCGTACGTCTTGCCCTGCAGCACGAGCCGTGCGACGTCGCGCTCGCGCTCGCTCAGCGTGAATCCCGAGGGGCCGGCCGGTGTCCCCGGCGTGGATTCCTCGTCCGCGCGCGGGGCCTTGCGCGTGACCTCCTGAGGGTGCAGTTCGCGTGCGCACGAGAGCAGTCGCGCAGAGATCCGCCGGTCGGTGGTGCGGTTCGCGCCGTGTCCGGCCAGCCGTGCGCCGTCCCAGCCCAGCCCCGCCGAGGCCAGGCCGTGAGCGGCGGCCTCGACGGCATCGGCATCCACGGATCCCGCCAAGGTCGCCGTCCACACGCGGCCCGCCTGCGCCATCACTGCAGCGACGGGACTGTGGGCGGTCGCCGACACGAGGGCGCGCGCGTGCGGTTCGAGCGCGTCGGGCAGATTGAGCAGGATGCCGTGCTGGATCCCCGCCCAGTGCAGATGTGTGGACCACACCGGGGGAGAGCCCAGCTGTTCGATGATGCCGAGCCCGCGCACGAAATGCGGCCGCAGCCGCTCCGGGTCATCCACGCGGGCGGCGGCGGTGACCAGCTCGGCCAGGGGCAGCAGCGAGTACAGATCGACCTCGGTGTGCAGGATGCTGTCGCGGGCCGCACTCCAGGCGGCCTCCAGCGCTGCGGAGTCCTCGTAGCGCCGGGCGATCGCGACGCGGATCGCCTGAGCCAGCAGCGTGTCGCGGGTCGAACGCGTCGAGGACGTCTCCAGGGCATGCGTCAGCGCATCCCGTGCCTCAGCCGGCCGGGCCTTCTGGACGGCGATCCAGGAGCGCCACAGCAGCAGACGCATCCGTGCCCATTCGCCGCCCTGATCGCCCTGGATCGCGTTCTCGATGACGTCGTGCGCGACGTCCAGGTCGCCGACGTTCATCGCCACGATCGCGGCGATGACGGCGGGCAGTTCGGGGATCGGAGCGGACGTGGCCGCCGAGGTGTACATCTCGGACGCGCGCACCAGATCGGCGATCGCGGACTCCGTGCCGTCGTTGGTCATCGACGTGCGCAGGCCGCGATCCAGCAGCTCCAGCGCGACGCGGAGGGTGGAGGGCAGCCCGGAGGCCTGTGCGGATTCGGCAGCCTCCGGCATCCGCCCCGCGCCGAAGGCGGCGATCGTTGCGCGCGCCCTGGACTCGCTGCTCTGCGGGGGCAGCGAACGGTAGACGGTGTCGCTCATGCGCATCATTCCGCGCATGGACCAAATGGCCGCTGAGGTGTCGGCGACGCGGTCGCTGTCCGGGATCGTCCCGGTCGTGGGCACGCCGTCCAGGAGCGAGGCGGCCAGGTCGGGGTTGCCGGACGCCCACGCGGCCTGCGCCTGCCGGCCGATGAGCCCGGTCGGATTCAGGCCGCAGTCCAGTGCACCCGCATACAGCTCGAACGCGCGGCGCGGGTCGCCGTCCAGCGCCCGATCGGCATGCTCCACCAGGGCCGCGCCGATGGCCGGATCCTGGATGCCGCCGACCCAGCTGCGGTAGCTCGAATCTCCCGCCGCCGCGGACAGGGCAAGGCCGTCGGCGACGTTCGCGCTCAGGTCGATCAGCCGCGTGACCGGAATGATGGAGCGAACGGCCGCCCGCACCAGCGGCACCGGCTGGCCGTTGCGCATCAGCAGACCCTCGGCATACCCCTGTGCGATGATGTCGTCCCGCTCGGCGAGCATGCGGTCGTGACCGGCCGGCGAGACGCACAGCGCTTCGATCTCGAGCCGCAGCTCGACCGGGATCGTGTCCAGCCGGTAGGCGATCCGATCCTCCACGGCCCGTTTGACCGCACGGTGGCCGCTGTCGTCGGCGCAGTCGCGGGCATCGTGCAGCGCGAGCGCCTCGGAGACGAGCCAGGACACGCCGCCGGTGAACCTCAGGATGTCGTCGACGCAGGAACCCGCGATGACCTGATCCGCGGCGCGGAGATACGTCAGCACATCGGAGCGCGAGACGTGACCCAGCACGATCGCGGGTCGGCTGCGCTCCAGGCTCCGGGAGATGCTGGTCAGGGCGTCCGCGCGCGGCCAGGGACGGCTCGCGACGACCAACGCCGCTTCGGGATCCGCGGAGCGCTCCAGGATGGCGGCGACCTGCGCGGAATCGAGCAGGTGGAGGTCATCGACCAGCAGCACGTGCGCCGAGGGCACGCGGGCCACGTCCACCGCATCGCCGAACAGGACCGGGTCGGCGTTCTGGTCGGCCAGGAGTCGGTGCAGCTCGCGCAGCATCGTCGACTTGCCCGATCCGGCGTTGCCCACCACGAACGCCCGCGCGGGGCTGTCGCCCGCCGATGCGATCGACTCCATCACCGGACGTGCTTGTCGCTCCCAGATGAACAGGGCCTCGGCATCCGACAGCACATTCTCATCAGACTGAACGGTTGACATCGTCAGGTTCAGGTGATGATGTCGGGACTCGGGCTACCAGTGGGGGCTGGGGTTTCGGGCGGCGCCGGTTCCGGATCAGGAGCCGTCGTCGGTTCCACCACCGGGTCAGCTTCGACCGGCGGATCGACCGGCGGATCGACCGGCGGATCTACCGGTGGATCAACCGGCGGGTCCGTGGGGTCGGTCGGCGGGTCCGTGGGGTCGGTCGGCGGGTCGGACGGGTCCGTGGGCGGGTTGGACGGGTCGGTCGGCGGGTTGGACGGGTCCGTGGGCGGGTTGGACGGGTCCGTCGGATCTTCGTTGTTCGCCGGCGGGTTGGACGGGTCGTTGTTCGCCGGCGGGTTGGACGGGTTGTTCGCCGGCGGGTTGGAACTCGAGCTCGGCGGAGTGGTCGGCTTGGCCGTGGTCTGCGTGGCGGGCGGGGCCACCGGCGTGGCGCTGCGACGCGGATTCGGGTTCGCTCCGGTGGACCGCCGGGGCGCGTCGTCGTTGATCACCGGTGCCGCTTCGACGACCGGTGCGCCCGGCACGACCGGCTCGGCGATCGCCGGCGTCGTGGGGGCGGCGGTGGATGTCGTCGGGGACGGCGAGCGGTCGGCGGTGCCGGAGCCCGCGGTCATCGTGCTCGCGAAGACGATCGCCGCCGCGATGGTCAGGGCAGCACCGCCCAGAACGAACGGCGAGGACTTGCGTGCCTTGCTCACCGGCGAGACGAAGTTGGGTGCGCCGTCCACGACCGCTGTGTCCGCCTCGAGCAGGGCGAGTTCGGATCCGGCCGCGCTGTCGCCGATCAGCGCCAGCGCAGTGCCACCGGCCAAGGCGAGGTGCTTGTCGTTGAGGCGGATCAGTGCCGTGCGGGCGGCACCCAGGGCGATGGCCGCCTTCGGGTCCGCGTCGATCGCGATCGGCCGGTCGAACCGCTCGGACAGACGCTGCGCGACGAACGGGATGCGGGACGAGCCGCCGATCAGGAGGATCGACTCGAGCGCTTCCGGCTCGAGGCCGGCGCCCTCGAGCGCGTCGTCCAGCGCGTCCATCGTCTTGTCCAGCGACCCGCTGATCATGTCCTCGAACTCGGACCGCGTGAGTCGCACGCTGGTGTGCGTCGGGGGGACGACGACCGGGACGGTGGCCTCGGAGTCGAAGGAGAGGGCTTCTTTGGCGTCCACGGATTCGCGGCGCAGCTGGGACAGCGAGAGGCGGATGGCGGGGTCGGTCATATCGAGCGACCCGACATCCAGACCCGAGGCGGTCACGACGTGGCGCATCACGGCGTCGTCGAAGTCCACGCCGCCGAGGTTGTCGATGCCGACCGGCTCGCCCACGAGGGCGAAGGAGCCGTCGATCTCCTTGCGGAGGATGACGGAGTCGAATGTGCCGCCGCCGAGGTCGTAGACCGCGAGGGTCTCGCCCATCTCCAGCGCGCGGGATGCCTCGTAGTGCCGCGCTGCGGCCTCGGGCTCGGTGATCAGCTCGACCTCGCCGACGCCCTCGCGGTGCAGGGCGGAGCGGATCAGCTCGATGCGGTGGCCGCCCCACGCGGTGGGGTGCGTGAGCGACACGGCTTCGGGCCGCCGTCCCTCGCGCTCGGTGACCAGCGCGACGATCGAGGCGACCGTCTTGGCATACAGCTGCTCGGCCGGCAGTGACCGGTCGCCGACGACGATGGGAACCTCGTCGCCGATGCTGCGCTTGAACTCGCGGATCAGCCGGTCGGGCTGGGTGACTCCGCGCCGCTCGGCGGCATCGCCGAAGGACAGTTCCCCGCCGTCTCCGACGAATACGACCGTGGCGACACTGTCGCTCTTGCGGCCCAGCGCGAACGGCGCCGTGACGATGCTTCCGTCTGCCGCGACGCGTGCGGTAGCTGCTGCTATCCGACTCGTCCCCACATCGACGGCCAGAAAATATGACACCTCTGTCATGTCTCGTTCCCCCAAGAACTAGACGTGCGACTTCCCCCAGTTATGTCTACCATCGCTGAGGCTTCTGTGCGAGAGCCGTCGGCGTCGGCATCCGAACTGCCACGGATCGTTCCCACTTCCTTCTTCGGAAGTGAGGAGCACAATTCGCGACCACTGATACGAAGGCCGATGAACTCTCGGACGGCGCCCGCTAACCCCCTGAGATTTGGAGCACCACCCCCCAGCATGGCACAGAAAGGTGCTTCTGCGCACACTTCCCGCATAACCGTGTTACGCCGGAATTGGCACTCACGTTGCATGAGTGCCAGTGCTTGCCTAGACTGAGATTTAGCACTCTCACCTCGAGGGTGCTAACCAGTCTTGAGTTTCAAGGAAAGCAGAGGTACACCCGTGTCGGTTTCCATCAAGCCGCTCGAGGATCGCATCGTCATCCGCCAGGTCGAGGCCGAGCAGACCACGGCGAGCGGTCTGGTCATCCCGGACACCGCTAAGGAAAAGCCCCAGGAGGGCGAGGTCGTAGCGGTCGGACCCGGTCGCATCGACGACAACGGCAACCGCGTTCCGCTGGACGTCGCCGTGGGCGACGTCGTGCTCTACAGCAAGTACGGCGGCACCGAGGTCAAGTTCGGTGCAGACGAGTTCCTCGTTCTGTCGGCGCGCGACGTCCTCGCGGTCGTCGTCCGCTAACACCCGCAGTTCACGAAAGGTCCGGAAGCCTCGGCATCCGGACCTTTCGCATGCCCGCGCTCGCCCGCCGGGGCGCACAACTCCTGCGTTCTGTGCGCCACGCCGCCGGGATCGCACCGACCACCGTGGGCCTGGTCCTCCTTGTGCAGGAGTTGTGCGCCGCCGGTGCCGGCGTGGACGTGCGCTCCGCGCGGCGGGCTGCCGCGCCGTGCGCGCCACGGCCCGGGTGGTGGCCCGCTCGCGGCCATCCGCGGCCGGGTGCGCACCCGTACGCTGGGTGAGTGACCCGTGACCTCTCTTCCGCGCCCGACGCGGCATCCGGTTCACCCGAGCCGGCCCGGCCGGCTTCCGCGCCCGCGGCACCGGCGGATGCCGCGCGCGAGCGTTCGCTCGGCGGCATCTACGCCTTCTCGGCCTATCTGCTGTGGGGGTTCCTGCCCCTGTACTTCCTGCTGCTCCTTCCGACCGGACCGTGGGAGCTGGTCGCCTGGCGCATCGTGCTCTCGCTCGGGTTCTGCGCGCTCCTGCTGACCGTCGTGCGCGGGTGGCGCAGACTCGCGGCCATCGTGCGACAGCCGCGGTTGCTGCTGTGGACCGCGCTGGCCGGTGTGCTCATCTACGTCAACTGGCAGGTCTTCATCCTCGCCGCGCTGACCGGGCACGTCATCGAGACGAGCCTCGGCTACTTCATCAACCCGATCGTCACGGTCGTGCTGGGCGTGCTGGTGCTGCGCGAGCGCCTGCGCCCCACGCAGTGGATCGCCCTCGCGCTGGCCGCGGTGGCGGTGGGCGTGATCGTCGTGGGCTACGGCGCCTTCCCCTGGGTCGCACTGACCCTGGCATTCTCGTTCGGCCTCTATGGCCTGGTCAAGAAGCGCCTCGGCCCCGCCGTCGACGCCGTCAGCGGGCTGACGCTCGAGACGCTCTGGCTGGCACCGGTGGGGATCGCGATCCTTCTCGTCGTCAGCACCACGACGGGACTGACGATGGGCGCTGCCGGCCCGTGGCACGCGGTGCTGCTGTGCCTGGTGGGCGTGGTCACCGCCGTCCCGCTGCTCCTGTTCGCCGCCGGCGCGCGGCGGGTGCCGCTGACCGTGATCGGACTGCTGCAGTTCGTCGCCCCGATCCTGCAGTTCATCACCGGCGCGTGGCTGCTGGGCGAGCCGATGCCGCTGGAGCGCTGGATCGGGTTCGGCCTGGTCTGGTTCGCGCTGATCGTGCTCACCGTCGACTCGCTGGTGTTCGCGCGTCGCGCGCGCGTCGTCTCGGACGTCGGCGCGCTGACCTGACGCGGGCCTGGCGGCCGGCCCCGACGCGGTTACCGCACCAACCGCGCGATCGCGGCCGTCGCCTCGGAGATCTTGGCGTCCGCCTCGTCGCCGCCGAGGCGTGCGGCATCCACGACGCAGTGCCGCAGATGGTCATCGAGCAGGCCGATCGCGACGGCCTCCAGCGCGCTGGTCAGCGCGCTGATCTGGGTCAGGATGTCGATGCAGTACTTCTCGTCCTCGACCATCTTGTGGATGCCGCGGGCCTGACCCTCGATGCGGCGCATGCGGTTGAGGTACTTCTCTTTGTCGGTGATGTACCCGTGCTGGGTGTGGACGTCGGTCATGACAGCTCCTTGGCGTGGGAATCCATAACGGTCGGCAGCGCGCGCGAGCCGACCGGAACGTTCGGCGGTGTGTCCTTCGACAGGCTCCGGAAGCGGCGCAGGCGCAGACTGTTGCCGACGACGAAGACGCTCGAGAACGCCATCGCCGCTCCCGCGATCATCGGATTGAGCAGCCCCATCGCCGCTAGAGGAATGGCCGCGACGTTGTAGGCGAAGGCCCAGAACAGGTTGCCGCGGATGGTGCCGAACGTGCGGCGCGACAGCCGGATAGCGTCGGCGGCGCTGCGCAGATCCCCGCGGACCAGGGTGATGTCGGATGCTTCGATGGCGGCATCCGTGCCCGTGCCCATGGCCAGACCCAGGTCGGCCTGCGCGAGTGCGGCGGCGTCGTTGACACCGTCGCCGACCATCGCGACGACTCGGCCCTCGGCCTGCAGCTCGCGCACGACCGAGACCTTCTGGTCCGGCAGAACGCCCGCGATGACGCGCTCGATGCCCACCTCATCCGCGATGCGGCGGGCGACGGTCTCGTTGTCCCCGGTCAGCAGCACCGGCCGCAGCCCGAGCCGCCGGAACTGCGCGACGGCTTCGCGGCTGGTGGCCTTGACGCGGTCCGCCACGACGAGCACCCCGCGGGCGTGGTCGTCCCACGCCACGAACACGGCGGAGGACCCCTCCGCCTCGGCCCGGTCCTTGTCCGCGACGAGCGCGGCGTCCGGGTGGATGGCCCACTCCGCGAGCAGGGATTGGCGACCCACGACGACCGCATGTCCGTCGACGACGCCCGAGACGCCCACTCCCGCGGTGGCCTGGAACGACTCCACGGTGGGCAGCTCGCCGGCCTCGCGGGCAGCGGCCAGGGCGATCGCCCGGCCGATCGGGTGCTCAGAGGAATCCTCCAGCGCGCCGGCCAGTCGCAGCAGCTCGGTGCGGTCGGTCCCCGGCGCCGTGATCACAGCGACCAGCGCCATGCGCCCGGTGGTGACGGTGCCGGTCTTGTCGAGCAGGATCGTGTCGACCATCCGGGTGGATTCGAGCACCTCCGGTCCCTTGATCAGGATGCCGAGCTGAGCGCCCCGGCCGGTGCCGACCAGGAGCGCGGTGGGTGTGGCCAACCCGAGCGCGCACGGGCAGGCGATGATCAGGACCGCCACAGCGGCGGTCACCGCGGCGGCGACCGGGTTGCCCAGCAGCAGCCAGGTGACAAGGGTGCCGAGGGAGATGACCAGGACGATCGGCACGAACACGCCGGAGATGCGGTCGGCGAGGCGCTGCACGTCGGCCTTGCCGGACTGGGCCTCTTCGACCAGCCGCGCCATCTGCGCCAGCTGGGTGTCATCCCCGACCCGGGTCGCCCGCACGTGCAGGCGCCCGCCCGCGTTGACGGTGGCGCCCACGACGGCATCACCGGCACCCACCTCGACCGGCACAGATTCGCCGGTGACCATCGAGGCGTCCACAGCCGATGTCCCCGAGACGACCACGCCGTCCGTGGCGATCTTCTCGCCCGGTCGCACCACGAACTCGTCGCCGACGCGCAACGCGGAGATCGGGATCCGGCCTTCGACACCGTCGCGGATGACCGCGACGTCCTTCGCGCCCAGCTCGAGCAGCGCACTCAGGGCGGCGCCGGCGCGGCGCTTGGAGCGCAGTTCGAAGTACCGGCCGGCGAGGACGAACATCGTCACTCCGGCGGCGACTTCGAGATAGATGTTGCCGGCGCCGTCGGTGCGCTGCACGGTCCACTCGAAGGCCTCCATCATGCCGGGCATGCCGGCATCGCCGAGGAACAGCGCGTACAGCGACCACAGGAATGCCGCCGAGACACCGATCGAGATCAGCGTGTCCATCGTGGCGGCGCCGTGACGCAGGTTGATCCACGCGGCCCGGTGGAAGGGCCACGCGGCCCAGACGACGACCGGGGCAGCCAGCGCCAGCGAGAGCCACTGCCAGTAGGTGAACTGCAGCGCGGGGATCATCGACAGCGCGATCACCGGCACGGACAGCACGACCGCGCCGATCAGCCGCTGCCGGAGCGAGGTCAGCTCGCGGTCTTCGGGCGGGGCTTGCGCGGGTGCCTGCGGGCGGGGGAGCGCCGCGGTATACCCGGTCTTCTCGACCTCGGCGATCAGCACGGCGGGATCCACGCCGGCGGCGGTCGAGACGACCGCCTTCTCCGTGGCGTAGTTGACGCTGGCGGTGACGCCCTCGAGCCGGTTCAGCTTCTTCTCGATGCGGTTCGCGCATGACGCGCAGGTCATCCCGCCGATCTCCAGCTCGACGCGCGAGCGGGGGAGCGCGGGTGTTCCGCCGTCCTCGGCGGCCAGAGCGGCATCCATCAGATGCGGGTGGCCTCGTAGCCCGCCTCGTCGACGGCGGCCAGTACGGCGGCATCGTCGAGCGCGCCGGTCGAGACGATGACGAGGCGGCCGTCGGCCGCGCTCACCTCGATCTGCTCCACGCCCTCGAGCTTGCCGACCTCGCCGCGCACCGCCGACTCGCAGTGCCCGCAGCTCATGCCGGTCACCTGGTACTCGTTCGTCATTCCCATGGCTCGTGCCCTTCGCTCGTCGATACCCCTAGGGGGTAGTTCCCGCTACGCGCAACCTTATACCTCACCCCGGTATTCCAGCCCGCGAGACTGCATAGGCATCACGAGACCGGGGTCACCCACCTCAGTCTCGTGGCGCCTATGCAGTCTCGCGGGGTTTTGAGGGTGGTGAGACGCGGCAGTTGCGTTACAGATCGTTAACGAACGGCAACATTGGCGAGACACGTCCGCGGTTAGGTTTAGGGGAACTGGATCGGCGCCCGAGTCGGATCCGCGTTCAACCACAGCAAGGAGCAACATGAGCGTCTTTTCCCGAGGCACTGCCTCCCGCTCGCGCGTGCGGACGGTGATCGGCGGGATCGCCATCGCCGGCGCCAGCGCCCTCGTCCTCGCCGGCTGTGCCGGTGGTGGCGGCACCGCCGAGACTTCGGAGCCCGCTGCGCCGACAGAGGACCTCACACTCAAGATCGGGACGATCCTGCCCCAGACCGGCAGCCTCTCCTTCCTCGGCCCGCCCGAGGAGGCCGGGGTCGGCCTCGCCGCGCAGGAAGTCAACGACTACGCAGACACCACGGGTCTCACGATCGACGACATCGTGTGGGGCGACTCGGGTGACACCGACAACAAGGCCTACGCGACCACGATCCAGACCCTCATCTCGGAGGGCGTCACGGCCGCCATCGGCGCCGCATCGTCGGGTGTGACGAAGCTGTTCCTCGACGACGCCGTCGCCGCGGGCATCATCACCTTCTCGCCGGCCAACACGTCGCTGGACTTCACGGCGTGGGACGACAACGGCCTGTACTGGCGCACCGCCCCCTCGGACACGCTGCAGGGCGAGGTGCTCGGCAACCTGCTGGCCGAGGACGGCCACAGCAACGTCGCGGTCCTGTACCAGAACGACTCCTACGGCACCGGCCTGAACGAGGTCTTCCAGGAGGTCTTCACCGGCACCGGCGGCACGATCGTCGAGGAGCAGTCCTACAACACGGGTGACACGACCTTCGACGCGCAGATCAGCGCGCTGCTGGCATCCAACCCGGATGCGATCCTGCTGATCACGTTCGATGAGATCTTCACGATCGGCCCGGCACTGCTGGCAGCGGGCTACCCCGCCGACCAGCTGTACCTCGTCGACGGAAACCTCAAGCAGTTCGGCGCGGACGCCAAGTGGCCCGCTGCCGCCAGCATGGAAGGCGCCAAGGGCACCACGCCCGCCGGCCCGATCGAGGCTGACGAGCAGTTCCAGACCGCCGTCAGCGACTGGTGGGTCGCCGAGGGCAACGAGAAACTGACCGACTTCTCGTACGCCAACGAGTCGTACGACGCGGTCATCCTCCTGGCACTGGCTGCGCTGTCGGCAGGCTCCACGGAGCCCGCCGAGGTCGCCGGCAAGCTGCAGGAAGTTTCGGGCGGCACCGGAGACGGTGAGAAGTGCACCACGTACGCGGAGTGCGCCGACATCATCCTCGGTGGTGGCGTCGCGGACTACGACGGCAAGTCCGGTCCGATCACGTTCGATGAGAACGGCGACCCGACCGAGGCCACCGTCGGCATCTTCGAGTTTGGTGCCGACAACATGTTCGAGCGCATCGGCTGATCCAGCCGCACGCAGCGAGGGCTCCGGAGCGATCCGGGGCCCTTCGCGTTTGTCGACCCGGTCCACCGGCGGACATGGAAAAGCCAGAAGCGGATGCCGTGGCATCCGCTTCTGGCTTGCGTACGGCGCTAGACCCCGTCGGAGCCGAGCGTGCCCAGGTACAGGCCGATGACCTTCGGATCGTTCAGCAGGTCGCGGCCGGTGCCTTCGTAGGCGTCGCGACCCTGGTCCAGGACGTAGCCGCGGTCGCAGATCTGCAGGCAGCGGCGGGCGTTCTGCTCCACCATGATGGTGGTCACGCCGGCGTTGTTGATGTCGGAGACGCGGATGAACGCGTCATCCTGCCGCACCGGCGACAGACCCGCCGACGGCTCGTCCAGGAGCAGGACGGCCGGGTCCATCATCAGTGCGCGGGACATCGCGACCATCTGCCGC
This sequence comes from Microbacterium sp. zg.B48, assembly GCF_024623505.1. Taxonomy (NCBI): domain Bacteria; kingdom Bacillati; phylum Actinomycetota; class Actinomycetes; order Micrococcales; family Microbacteriaceae; genus Microbacterium; species Microbacterium sp. zg.B48. Next base: position 74,235 of record NZ_JANJFE010000014.1, on the reverse strand, counting down.
TCCCCGCCGGAGAGCGACCCGGCACGCTGCTTGAGGCGCTTGCCGAGCTCGGCGAAGATCCCGGTCACGAACTCCAGGCGCTCGTTGTACGTGCGCGGCGCCTGGAAGAGGCCCATCTGCAGGTTCTCCTCGATCGTCAGCGAGGGGAAGACGTTGTTCGTCTGCGGCACGAAGCCGACGCCGCGCTGGACGAGCCGGTCGGACTTGAGACCGATGACGCTCTCGCCGTTGACGGTGATCGTTCCCTCGCGGACCTTCACCATCCCGAAGATGGCCTTCAGCAGCGTCGACTTGCCGGCGCCGTTGGGGCCGATGATGCCGATCAGCTCGCCCTTGCGGGCGTACAGATTCGCGCCGTTGAGGATGTTCACGCCGGGCAGGTAGCCGGCGACCACGTCCTTCAGCTCGACGACCATCCGGTCGGTCTTGCCCTCGGCGTGCGCCGAGGCTCCGGTGGATCCGGTGCTCGTGGATGCCATCATCGGTGCTCTCCTTCGGCGTCGGCGATCGCGGCCTCTTCCGCTTCTTTGATCTCGTCGAGCAGCTCTGCGCCCGAAGCGCCGAGCTCGCCCGCGACACGGCCGGTCACCACGCCGAGGTCGACGTCCTGGTGGCTGCCCAGGTACGCGTCGATCACGGCCTGGTCGTGCATGACCGTTTCCGGCGGGCCCTCGGCCACGATGCGGCCCTCCGCCATCACGATCACCCAGTCGGCGATGTGACGGACCATGTGCATGTCGTGCTCGACGAACAGCACGGTCATGCCGAGGTCCTTCAGGTCGAGGATGTGATCCAGCAGCGACTCGGTCAGCGCCGGGTTGACACCGGCCATCGGCTCGTCGAGCATCACCAGCGTCGGGTCGCTCATCAGTGCCCGCGCCATCTCGAGCAGCTTGCGCTGCCCGCCGGACAGGCTCGCCGCATAGTCCTCGGCCTTCGCGTCGAGCTTGAAGCGCTCCAGCAGGCCGCGCGCCTTCTCTTCGATCGCGTCGTCCTGCTTGCGCCAGATCGCAGGGATCAGGCTGGAGAACAGGCCCTCGCCCTTCTGCCCGGTGGCGCCGAGCTTCATGTTCTCCAGCACGGTCAGCAGCGAGAGCGCCTTGGTCAGCTGGAACGTGCGGACCTGGCCCATCCGGGCGACCTTGAACGACGGGATGCCGGACAGGTTCTTGCCGTCGAAGCTCCACGTGCCCGTGTTCGGCTTGTCGAATCCGCACAGCAGGTTGAACAGTGTGGTCTTGCCCGCGCCGTTGGGCCCGATCAGCGCGGTGATGACGCCGCGCGGCACCTCGACGTGCTCCACATCGACGGCCAGCAGGCCGCCGAAGCGGCGGGTCACGTTGTCGGCGATCAGGATGGGGTCGACCTTCGCGACGCCCGGGACGTTCTCGCCCTTGGCCAGACCGCCCGACTTGGGGCGACGGATGCTGCCGGTCGGCGTCACCTCGACCGCCTCACCGCCGCCGGTGGCCGCCGTGCCGTCACCTGGCGCACCGTTGGTCGTGCCGTTGTCTGCCATGCCGTTATCTGCCGAGCCGTTATTTGACAAAGGTCAGCTCCCTCTTGTTGCCGAGGATGCCCTGTGGACGGAAGATCACGATCAGCATCAGGGCGACGCCGACCAGGATGAAGCGCAGCGTTCCGGCCTGCACCGACGACAACGGCAGGATGCCGGAGTTGGCCAGGGCGGGCAGCACGTTGCCGAGGAATCCCATGATCACCCAGAAGATCACAGCTCCCAGCACCGGCCCGAACACCGTCGCGGCGCCGCCGAGGAGCAGGATCGTCCAGATGAAGAACGTGATCGAGGTGGTGTAGGTCGCCGGGACCACTGCCGAGGGGAGCGCGAAGACCACGCCGCCGAGCGCGCCGAACACGCCACCGATGATCAGGGCCTGCATCTTGTAGGCGAACACGTTCTTGCCGAGCGAGCGCACCGCGTCCTCGTCCTCGCGGATGCCCTTCAGGACGCGGCCCCACGGGCTGCGCATGATCGCCCAGACGATGTAGACGGCGATCGCCAGCAGCAGGGCGCCGAACACGCGCACCCAGAGCTGAGCTTCGGTCCACTGCCACGGGCCGAAGCCGTACGTGCCCGGCGGGAACGGGTTGGCCCCGCGGAAGCCGGCGTGATAGCCGCTGAGTCCGTCGGCGGAGTTGGTCCACTCGTCGAAGAGCTGCGTGGTCAGGAAGAGCCTGACGATCTCGGCCGCCGCGATCGTCACGATGGCCAGATAGTCCGCGCGCAATCGCAGCGTCGGTATGCCCAGGATGAAGGCGAACGCGACCGCTGCCAGGCAGCCGACCAGGATGCCGGCCCACCAGGGCAGGCCGAAGCTCAGAATCGAGATCGCGTAGCCGTAAGCGCCGAGCGCCATGAAGCCGGCCATGCCGAAGTTCAGCAGACCGCCGTAACCGAACTGCACTGCCAGTCCGACTGCCGCGAGGGCGTAGGCAATGGTCTCCGGGCTGAACACCCAGTAGGCCGTGTTGTTGAAGATCTGTCCCCAGTCCATGTCGCCCCCTAACCGAGTCTCTCTTTGCGACCCAGGATGCCCTGAGGTCGGACGAGCAGGATGATGATCAGCACCGCAAGGGCACCCACGTACTTCATGTCGGGCGGTATCCACAGGGTGGAGATCTCCACCAGGATGCCGACGATGATCGCGCCCAGGAGTGCCCCGAACGCCGTGCCGAGACCACCCAGGGTGACGGCGGCGAACACGAGCAGCAGCACCTGCGTGCCCATGTCCCACTTGATCCCGGGTCGGAAGTACGCCCACAGCACGCCCGCGATCGCGGCGAGCGCGGCCGAGAGGATCCAAACGATCCGGATGACGCGGTCGACGTTGATCCCGGATGCCGCGGCCAGGCCGGGGTTGTCCGAGATCGCCCGCGTCGCCTTGCCGATGCGCGTGCGCAGCAGCCAGAACGCCACCGCCGCGAGCAGCACGATGCTGATGCCCATCGAGATCACATCGAGCAGGGACAGTGAGATCGGGCCGAGTGTGATGTCGCGCGCTCCGCCGGCACCGGGCAGCTGGTAGGTGCTGCCGCCGATGAAGAACTGGAACAGGTAGCGTCCAGCCAGCGACAGACCGATGCTGACGATCATCACCTGCACCAGGCCGAGACCCTTGCGCCGCAGAGGCTGCCAGAGCCCGGCATCCAGGGTCCAGCCGAGCACGCCGCCGAGCAGGATCACCACCGGGATCACGATCCACATCGGCCAGGCCAGCCAGACGCCGAACACGAGCGCGATGACCGCGCCGAAGGTGATCATCTCCGCGTGCGCGAAGTTCGTCAGACCGGTGGTGCCGAAGATGAGCGAGACGCCGATGGCGGCCAAGGCGAGCAGCAGCCCGAAGTTCAGGCCGTTCATCAGCCGGTCCAGCACCTGGTCCAGGAAGCTGGTCTGCGTGCGCTCGCCGGGGCTCAGGAAGATGTTGACGATCGCGGAGCCGGTTAGGCCGAACTCGACATCCCGCGGATTGTTCTCGACGATGACCCCGTCCGGGAGCGTCGACTCGTCCACTTCGAGGGAGTACGTGTCCTTCTCGGGGACGTACAGGCGCCAGCGTCCGTCTGCGCCGGTGAGCGTCTCGGCGTCGAAGCCGTTGCCCTCCACCGACACGCGGACATCCGCGAGCGGCTCGTCCTTGTTCGTGATCGTGCCGGCGAAGTAGAACGACGTCTGCTCCTGGTCACCGCCGGGTTCGTCGGGTGCGTCGGCGCGAGCCGCGCCCGGCGTCTGCAATACGAGCAGTGTGGCTGCGAGCAGCGTGCCGATGGCGATGATGAGCCATTTCAGCGAACGCCCCGCGAGCGTAGTCGTGGAACCCACGTAACCTCCAGTCCGGCTGCCACACGGCTCGACGCTACGGGTCGCATCAGCCGTGACGACGACGGTACGAGCGTAATGTGTCGGTCTTGTTTCACCTACAACACGCTGTGGACAAGTATTCGGAGCGCGGGGCGTCCGTCACCGCGGCCGCGCGTGTACCTCGGAAGCCGCGGGGGAACAAATCGGCCCCGCCGACGCTTTAGAATCTGAAGAGGAGCACCCCTCCCGCAATCTGGCCGTCGACGTCCCATTTCGCGCCGAGCGGCGCAGGAAGAGCAGCGCATGCAGCAGCCCGACCCCTTCGGTTTCGTGGGATTGACCTACGACGACGTCCTGCTTCTGCCCGGGCACACCGATGTCATCCCCAGCGAGGCGGATACCTCCTCGCGCGTCACCCGCCGCATCACGGTCGCCACCCCGCTGGTCTCCAGCGCGATGGACACGGTCACCGAAGCGCGGATGGCGATCGCCATCGCTCGTGAGGGCGGGCTCGGCATCCTGCACCGCAACCTGTCCATCGAAGAGCAGGCGTCCCAGGTCGACCGCGTCAAGCGCAGCGAGTCGGGGATGATCTCCAACCCGATCACCACCACCCCGGACGCCACCGTCGACGAGGTCGAGGCGCTGTGCGCCCAGTTCCGCATCTCGGGGCTTCCGGTGGTGAACGAGGACGGCCGGCTGGTGGGTATCGTCACCAACCGCGACATGCGGTTCGTGTCCGGCTTCGAGCGCAGCACGACCCTGGTCAAGGACGTCATGACCAGCGAGGGCCTGGTCACCGCGCCGGTCGGGATCGGCGCGAACGACGTGATCGCGATCTTCGCCAAGCACCGCGTCGAGAAGCTGCCGCTGATCGACGAGGACGGCAAGCTGGCCGGACTGATCACGGTGAAGGACTTCGACAAGAGCGAGAAGTACCCCCTCGCCACCAAGGACGAGCACGGCCGGCTCCGCGTCGGCGCCGCCATCGGCTTCTTCGGGGACGCCTGGGAGCGCGCCGAGGCGCTGCGCGATGCCGGGGTCGACGTCCTGGTCGTGGACACCGCCAACGGGCAGTCCGCCGGCGTGATCGACATCGTCCGTCGCCTCAAGGCCGACCCGTCCTTCGAGCACATCGACGTCGTCGGCGGCAACGTCGCGACGCGCGAGGGCGCACAGGCGCTCATCGACGCCGGCGTGGACGCGGTCAAGGTCGGTGTCGGACCGGGCTCGATCTGCACCACGCGCATCGTCGCGGGTGTCGGCGTGCCGCAGGTCACGGCCGTGTACGAGGCCTCGCTCGCCGCGCGCGAAGCCGGCATCCCCGTGATCGCCGACGGCGGCCTGCAGTACTCCGGCGACATCGCCAAGGCGCTGGTCGCCGGTGCGGACACCGTCATGCTCGGTTCGCTGCTGGCCGGCACCGACGAGTCCCCGGGCGAGATCGTCTTCCAGGGCGGCAAGCAGTTCAAGCAGTACCGCGGCATGGGCTCGCTCGGCGCGCTGCAGACGCGCGGCAAGAAGACCTCGTATTCGAAGGACCGCTACTTCCAGGCCGACGTCCCCAGCGACGACAAGCTGATCCCCGAGGGGATCGAGGGTCAGGTCGCCTACCGCGGACCGGTCGGGGCCGTCGCCTACCAGCTCGTCGGGGGCCTGCGGCAGTCGATGTTCTACGTCGGCGCGCGCACGATCGAAGAGCTGAAGATGAAGGGCAAGTTCGTCCGCATCACGGCCGCGGGGCTGAAGGAGTCGCACCCGCACGACGTGCAGATCGTGGTCGAGGCACCCAACTACAGCAGGCGGTAGCGCGCTGCCGGCAGCCGCTGCGGGTCAGGTCGCCGCTGAGGACCGGAGCGGCCCGAACCGCCGTCGGTTCCGGCCTGCCCGCGCGGACGAACGCGCGGTCAGGGCAGCCGGAACACCGGGTCGGCCTGCGCGGCCGGATCGACCGCGAGGTCGGCGAGGGTCTCGCCGATGCCGGTCGCGAACTTGAACCCGTGCCCGGAGAAGCCCGCGCCCACCACCAGCGAACCGCGCCGGTCCAGGACGAATCGGCCGCCCTCCGTCGAGGTGTAGGTGCAGCTGATGAAGGATGCCGCGTCCGCGTCGAGTCCCGGCATCCACTCCCGCACGTACGCGCGCAGCGCGTCCTCGTGCGTGGGCGTGAACGGACGGATGTCGGGGTCGACCACGGCGCCGACCCGGTGGAACCCCACCTTGATACCCTCGCCCGGAGTGGGCATGCCGTACACGTCGCCGGGGACGCCCACGAGGTGGTTGAAGGACGGCCAGGCGGCGGGCGCGGCGACCTCCGCGAAGTGGGCGGGACTCTCCTCGGTGACCGTGAGCGGCGGCAGCGCGATCAGTCCGGCCAGCAGCGGCGCGCTCCACGCGCCGACCGTGACGACCGCGACCGGTGCCGTGAGGTCGGCGTCGTCGCGGACGCGCACCGTGACCTCGTCCGGGCGCGGCTCGATCGCGGTGACCTCGGCCCCGTAGCGCACCTCGCCGCCGAGCGCGACGATCCGCCGCTCCAGTTCCCGCAGTGCGGCGGAGGCGCGGACGACGCCGGCGTCGGGCGAGTGCAGCACGGTCTGCTCGAAGCGCATGCCCGGCCACCGTCGTGCCGCCTCGGTGCCGCTGAGGAGCTCGGCCGGGATGCCGCGGTCGTGCAGGGCAGCCTCGGTGGCGATCAGCTCCGCGGGACGCCCGTGGCTGACCAGGCCGTGCAGGCGAAGCAGCGGCTCACCGCCGGGGGTGCCCAGGTCGGCCCACCCGCCTCGTGCCCGTTCGAGCAGGTCCAGGTAGGCCGGCTCCGCGTAGGCGTTGTTGTAGTTGCGGGTCGCGCCGTGGGACGCGCCGCGCCGGTGCCCGCGCTCGAAGCGCTCCAGCACCAGCGGGCGGTGTCCGCGGCGGGTCAGCGCCCAGGCGGTGGCGAGTCCCATCACGCCGCCGCCGAGGATCAGATGCGAAAAGCGGTCAGGCATGGGCGGGCTCCTCATCGGCGGGCGCGGAACGGACCGTCCGAGCGGGCGCGGCCCGCGCTGCCCTCCGCGTGGCGGCGACGTGCGCGAGCGCGGCGCGGGCCGCGGCATCCGCCTCGCGCAGGACCGGCGAATTCGTCCCCGGGACCGGCGCGATGAGCGTGTACACGCGGGCATCCTCGTGCGGCACGCCGATCGAGTGCAGCCCGGCCAGGACCGTGCCGTCGGCCCCGACCAGGGCGCCATCGGCGGCGCGGATGTCGACGGCATCCGAGGCGGACCCGTCGGCGTGCCGCCACGGGCGCGCCAGTCCGCGCGAGCGCAGCGCCCCCAGCAGCGGGTCGGCGGTGCGCTGCACGGTCTGCGGCGGCAGCCACGCCTCCACCAGCGCGGACACCCGCACGGCCGGATGCCGGTCACCGGAGACGGTCACCGCATCCTCGCCGGCGTCCACGCGCATCCCGGGGCCGAGGAAGGCGACGACGCCGGCGCGGTGCAGCGCCAGCAGCTGCCGCGGTCGCACCAGCGGGGGTCCGCTGCCGAACGACGCGGCCGTCGCGAGGAACCGCCGGTACGCGGCATACGAGTCCGGGGTGAGCCCGCCGAACGCGACGAGGTCGATCAGCGCACTGCGCGCGGCCTGGTAGGAGTGCAGCGCGGCCTTCAGCGGGCTGTCCAGGCCTGCGACGGCCTCGACCGCGTCGCGGGCGACCACCTCGGCGATCACCGCGTCGATGTCGTCCTCCGGATCGGCGGCGCGCAGCGGCTCGCCCGCCGCAGCGAGGTCGATGCGGTCGGCGGGGTCCGGAACGTGCGCGGCGACCAGCGCGTCGATCTCCTCGCCCGACGCGATTGCGGAGAGGAGAGCGGCGGCATCCGATACCGCCTGCGGCCGGACGCGGGCGAGGGTCTGGTACCCGTCCACCAGCGCGTCGCGCTCGATCAGCGGCAGCACGTCGACGGTGAAATCGACCGGTCGGCGCGCGATGAGCGCGGGCAGCGCGCCGCGCAGCACTCGCTGGGCGGGAAAGCCGGGGACGCCGCCGAACAGCGGCTTGGCGCGGTAGGGCACCCCGCGCCCGGACCCGGCCAGGATGCGCGGCTCGCGCCCGCTGGGCAGGTACTGCAGCGTTCCGTCCGCCTGCTCCGCGAAGGACCCGCCCCGACCCTCGGTGAGCAGACTCACCGTGTCGAAGAAGCCCATTCCCAGGCCCCGCACGGCGATCGTCTCGCCCGCGCCGATGGCGGAGAGGTCCTGGTCGATCGGGTTGTCGGGCGGGACGATCAGCGGATGCCGCGGCCCATCGTCGCGGGCCAGCCATCCGGTCGCCAGGATCACGGCGTCGACCACGCCACGGGGCCCGGCATCGGTGCGGATGCGGAATCCGCTGCCGGTCGGCACCAGGTCGATGACCCGCTCCGCGGTGACCGCCACCTCGATGGTCGGGGGCGCGGCCTGCGCGATGGCCGCGAAGCACCAGCGCAGGTAGTGGCCGTACAGCAGTCGGCTGGGGCTGGTGCCGGCGACCGTGCGGGCCGCCTCCGCGCGCACGACCTCGGGCAGGTCGGCCAGCCCGGGCTCGCCGCTGACCTGTTCGCACCAGTGCGCGAGGGTCGGTCCCGGGCGGACCGGGCCGGCGCACCGGACGGTCTCGTCGCAGAACACGGTGGACTGCGACGCGACGGTGTTCATGATCAGCTCGGGGCGCTGCCCCGCCCGCCAGATCCGTCCTGATCCCGGCGGGTGCGGGTCGAAGACCTCGATCCGCAGCGGCGCATCCAGGAGCTCCGGCGCGCTGGCCAGGAGCCGCTCCACCAGCACCGTGCCGCGGACGCTGGCTCCGATCACGGCGATGCGCGCGCCCGACACTGCCATTTCGCGCCCTCCGGTCCGGTCGTCCTGCTCGATCATCCCAGTCGGTCCCGGGCACTGCGAATTCGCCGCCCTTTCAGGGCTACTGTGACGCACTGTGTCGCCGGATTCGAGCGCGGACGGACGCCTCCGTAACGTCATACTGCTCCGCACCGCCCGAGGTAGCCGAGCCCGAGCCTTCCAGGAGTCCTCATGCGCTTGTCCCGCCCTGCCGTCGCGATCGCCGGCGTTGCCGCGCTCGCCCTCGCCCTCTCGGCCTGCGCGTCCGGCGCGGGAAGCGCCGACACCTCCGGTTCCGTCGCCGAGCCTGTCCGCTTCGGCGTCGCGTTGCCGCAGACCGGCGACCAGGCGCAGTACGGCGAGTACTTCGAGCAGGGCTTCGAGCTGGCCCTCGCGCAGATCAACGACGCCGGCGGCGTCGACGGCCGCGACGTCGAGCTCGTCTACGAAGACACCCAGGCCGACCCCGCCCAGGCGGCCTCGGTCGCGCAGAAGTTCGTCGACGACGCGTCCATCCTCTCCGTGCTCGGCGACTTCGGCACGCCCGCCACCGCCGCGGGCAGCCCGATCTACCAGGCCGCCGGACTGGCGCAGTTCGCCTTCTCCGCGTCCGCGTCCACGGTCACCGACCCGGGCGACTACATCTTCGCGACCTGGGTGTCCCAGGAGTACGAGGCGCCGCGTCTGGCCGAGTTCGCCGCCGAGCAGGGCGACAAGGCCGCCGTGTTCTACCACGACACCGACTGGGGCCTGAACACGCACGGGTTCTTCGCCGAAGGTGCCGAGGACGCCGGTCTGGAGGAGGTCTACGCCACCGGCTACAACCCGGAGAGCACAGACTTCCGCCCGCTGCTGCTGGCCGCGCAGGCCGCCGACCCCGAGGTCATCGTCCTGATCTCCTATGCGGCCGACGGCGCCCTGATCACCGCTCAGGCGCGCGAGCTGGGCATCGATGTGCCGATCGTGGGCATCAGCTCGATCTACAACCAGCAGTTCGTCGAACTGGCCGCCGACGCGGCCGAAGGCGTTCAGACGCTGAGCTACTTCACGCCCGCCAACCCGGACGAGAAGGTGCAGGCCTTCATCGCCGACTTCGCCGCCGAGTATGACGTCGAAACGCCCCCCGATTACGCCATCCGCGCGTACGACGCCCTCTCCGTGGTCGTCCAGGCCGCCGAGCAGGCGGCAACGGCGGGCGAGCTGACCCGGGAGAGCCTGCGCGATGCGCTGGCCGAGGGCAGCGACTTCGACACGATCCTGTACGGGCCGATCACCTTCGCCGATAACCGCCGCGTCGTGGATGCCGACCAGTACGCCCTCGTCATCCGCGACGGCGCGTTCGAACTGCGCGACTGACCCTGCGCATGCCGGTGCGCGGAAGCCGCAGCGCAACCCGCACCGGCGTGCTGGGATAATCGACTCGAATGGACATCCTTCTCGCCGGCATCGTCGGGGGCTCGACGTACGCCTTGCTGGCCGTCGGGGTCTCGCTGATCTTCGGCGTCTCCAACATCGTCAACTTCGCACAGGGATCGGTCTTCGCCGCCGGCGGCATGCTGGGCTGGTTCTTCGCCGAAGTGCTCGGCTGGCAGCTGTGGGCCGTGCTGCTGGGCGTGATCGTCTTCACCAGCCTGCTCGGCTTCGTGATCTACCTGATCGCGGTCCGGCCGCTGCGCGCCGCGCCGGGGATCGCCGTGCTGCTGGCGACCTTCGCAGCCGGCATCATCATCGACAACACCTCGCAGCGCGTGTTCGGCGCCGAGACCCGGCGTTTTCCGCCGCTGCTGGAGCGCAGCAACCTCGAGCTGTTCGGCTTCCGCTTCGGCACGATCGCGATCGTCATCATCGGCGTCGCCGTCGTGTGCGTCACGGTGCTGGCCATCGTGCTGGCCAAGACCCGGGTGGGCCGCGCCATCCGGGCGACATCGCAGGATGCCGAGGCCGCCGCGCAGATGGGCATCCCCGTCGCGCGCATCCAGGCGGTCTCCTTCGTGGTCGCCTCCGCCCTGGGCGGGGTCGCGGGCGTGCTCGTGGGCATGTACTTCTCGAACGTGTCGCCGTCGATGGGATTCACCGCCGGCATCCAGGCGTTCGCGGCCGCCACGATCGGCGGGCTCGGCTCGCTGCCCGGCGCGATCGTGGGAGGCCTCGTGCTCGGGGTGGCCGAGGCGTTCGGCGTCGCCCTGTGGGGCGATTCGGTGCGCCAGCTGATCACCTTCGGCGCGCTCATCCTGGTGCTGTGGATCAGGCCGAACGGCATCCTGGGCCGACGCTCCACAACCGCGAGCGAGCCCATGACCGGCACGTTCTTCGGTGCCGGCAAGCCGGTGCGACTGAACCGGTGGGTCGCCGTCGGACTGATCGCCGCCGGCGCGCTGGTACCGCTCATCGCGGGGGACTACCTGCTTCGCACCGGGGCACTGGTGTGGATCTACGCCCTGTTCGCCCTCTCGGTCACCCTGGCCGGCGGCTTCGCCGGCCAGATCGTGCTGGGTCAGGCTGGGGCGCTCGCGATCGGCGCATACACGTCGGCGCTGCTGGTGACCCAGGCGGGCTGGGACTTCTGGGCCAGCTTCGTGGCCGCCGGGCTGGTCGCGGCCATCTTCAGCGTCGTGATCACCGCTCCCACCTGGCGTCTGCGCGGGCACTACGTGTCCATGGCCACGCTGGCCACCGGGGCGTTCATCGCGGCGCTGGCGCTGAACCTCGGGGGCATCACCAACGGCGCCCGCGGCATCTTCGGCATCCCTCGCCCCACCGTGTTCGGCCTGTCGGTGAACTCCGCCACCGGGATGTACCTGCTGACGTTCGCGATCCTGGTCCTGGCACTCCTGGTGGTGTCCGGACTCGGCTCGTCGCACCTGGGCCGCACGTGGGCCGCGGTGCGCGAGGACGAGATCGCGGCTGCGGCCAGCGGCATCCACCCCGCCGCATACAAGTCCCTCGCCTTCGGGCTGGGCTCGGTCCTGGCCGGCTTCGCCGGTGCCCTGTACGCCGCGCAGGTGACGTTCATCGAGCCGTCCCAGTTCGGCATCTCCCTGTCCGTGCTCGCGGTGACCATCGCGATCCTGGGCGGTCTGCGCGCGCCGATGGGCGCCATCGTCGGCGCGGTCATCCTGGTCGGCATCCCCGAGCTGTTCCGGCCGCTCGCCGATTGGCGCCTGCTGTTCTACGGCGTCGTGCTGCTGCTGCTGATCCTGCTGCGACCGCAGGGGATCTGGGCGCGGTCCGACCGGGTCCTCGGGCGGCGACGCCGGCGGGCGAGCGTGGAATCGGAGGTCGTGTCATGACGGATGCCGCGGTTCTGGACGTGTCCGGTCTGTCCAAACGGTTCGGCGGGCTGACCGTCGTCGACGACGTGTCCTTCCAGTTGCGCGCCGGCGAGGTGCTCTCCATCGTGGGCCCGAACGGCAGCGGCAAGACCACGACACTCAACATGATCTGCGGCACCCTGCCCGCCGACGCCGGCACGGTGGTGCTGGACGGCGAGCGGATCTCCGGGCGCAAGGCGTACCGGATCGCGGAGAAGGGACTGACCCGGACGTTCCAGAACGGCCGGGTGATCGGCAACCTCACGATCGCCGAGAACGTGCTGGTCGGACTCGAGCCCGTGCAGCGCGTGGGGCGTCCGCTGCCGCGTCTGCGACACATCCCGGGGATCCGCTGGATCCCGCTGCTGGCCGAGACCTTCGGTGCCCTGTTCCCGTCGCGGGCGCGGCGACGGCAGGACGCGGCCGATCATGCCCACGTCGTGGCGGAGCTGGACCGGTTCGGCACGCGGCTCGCGCCGCGCGTCGACGACTACGCGTATTCGCTGTCCTATGCGAACCGGCGCAGGACCGAGATCGCGCGCGCCCTGGTCTCCGGTCCCCGCGTGCTGGTCCTGGACGAGCCGACTGCCGGGATGAACCAGACCGAGACCGGCGAGGTGCTGCAGCAGCTGCAGGAGCTGAAACGGCAGGGTCAGACGGTGCTGCTGGTCGAGCACAAGCTGGATCTGGTGTTCCGGCTCAGCGACCGCGTCCTCGTCCTGGACGAGGGGCGCGTCATCGCGCACGGCACGCCCGAGCAGGTCCGCCGCGACCCCCGCGTGATCGAGGCGTACCTGGGCAAAGCCTTCGCCGAGGCGGTGCAGGAATGACCGAGCCGCTGCTGGAATTCCGCGATGTGAGCGTCTACTACGGCGCCAGCCCGGCACTGGTCGATGTGTCGCTGACCCTCGACGCCGGCGAGGTCGTGTCCCTGCTCGGCGGCAACGCGTCGGGCAAGTCGACCACGATGAAGACCGCCCTCGGACTGGTGCGACCGGTACGCGGCACCGTGCACTTCGCCGGCGAGGACATCACCCGCTGGAGCACCCCCCGCCGCATCGCCGCCGGGCTCGCCTCGGTTCCCGAAGCGCGGCGCGTGTTCGGTGCGATGACCGTGGAGGACAACCTGCTCACCGGGGCCTACGTCCGCCCGGGCCGGGCCAAGAGCCGCACGCTCGCCGAGGTGTACGCGTTCTTCCCGCGCCTGGCCGAACGGCGCCGGCAGGCCGCGGGCACGATGTCCGGTGGCGAGCAGCAGATGCTCGCGTTCGGACGCGCCCTGATGAGCCGACCGCGCCTGATCTGCATGGACGAGCCCACCATGGGGCTCGCGCCGATCGTGGTCGAGCGGGTGCTGGAATTCATCGGCTCGATGCGCACGGACTGGGGGGTGAGCGTGTTCATGGTCGAGCAGAACGCCGAATTGGCCCTGCAGGTCGCCGACCGCGGCTACGTCCTGCGCACCGGACACATCGCCATCGCCGGGTCCGCGCAGACCCTGCTCGCCCACCCGGGGGTCCGCGAGGCCTACCTCGGCCGCGCTCTCGAGGACGACGATCCGCTGCGCCTGGCCGAATCGATCACGGATGCCGCGGCATCCGGAACACACCCGGAAGGACGCCCCGCACCGTGACCGATGTCATCCGCGAGATCGCCGAGACCGACTCCGACGCCCCCCGCGCGCACCGTCCCGCCGTGCGCGAAGCGGCGCAGGCCGCCTACGATGCGCTGTTCGAGGTCGAGCTCGCCGACCCGGTGCCCGGCGTCGACGCCGACCTGCGGCACCTCATCGCCGCGCGCGCCGCATGGGTGGACCGAGACGCGGCCGCCACCGAGTGGTACCTCGCTCGCACCGCCCACCCCGAGGCCGCCGCGCTGGCCACCGACGGCCCGGACGGCGCAGCGGGTGTGCGCGCTCCCCGTCGGATCCGCGCCGCCCTGCGCCACGTCGACCTGCTCGTCGCTCGTCCCGCCGCATCCACCCGAGACGACCTGACCGCGCTGACGGCGGCCGGCTGGAGCGCCGCCGAGGTGATCGTGATCAGCCAGATCGTCGGATTCGTCAGCTACCAGGTGCGCGTCGCGCACGCCCTGCGCGTGCAGGAGGAGCTGGCGCTCGCGGAGGAGGACGCATGAGCACCCGCTTCACCATCGCCGAGCGCGCCTGGCACGCGTGGATCACTCCGGTCGGGCCGGACACCGGGACACCCGCGCAGATCGAGGCGTACGAATCCAGCGTGTGGCCGGACTCGCCGTACTTCCGGCTGCTCGCCTGGCACCCCGCTGCCCTGTCCACCCGCACCGACCTGGACCGCGCCATCTTCCTCGGCCGCCCGGGCCTTGCGCGCGGTGAACGCGAGCTCGCCGCGACCGTCGCCTCGCGCTACAACGGCTGCGAGCTGTGCGCGAGCGTGCACGCGCGCTTCACCGCCACCTTCACCACGCGCGAAGCCGACGTGATCCGCCTCCTCGAGGAGGGCGTCGACACCGAGCTGGACGAGCGCTGGCGCGCCATCGCGGACGCCACCACGGCGCTGACCGCCTCGCCGCCCCGCTTCGCCGCGCACCACGTCGTCCGTCTCCGCGAGGTCGGGCTCTCGCCCGCGGACATCCAGGACGTCGTGGAGGCCGCCGCGTTCTTCGCCTGGGCGAACCGGCTCATGATGAGCCTCGGCGAGCCCGCGGCGCCGGATGCGTCGGACCAAGAGGCGATCGCCAACCAGCGGGCCGCGGACCGGAGCGCCGCGCAGGAGGGCGCCCGCGCGAGCGCCGCGCCGGCCGCGTGAGGTCCGCCCCCGCCGGCCGAGCGTCGGCCGCTCCCGCCTTCGGCGCGAGCCCGCTCCCGCCGTGGGACGCGACGACGCAGGCAAGCGAGGGGTGGCGGTGCCGCGGCATCCGTTCCCCTACGCTGGGCGAATGATCCGGACGCGACGGCACCCGGCGGCGACGCAGTCCACGGCTCGCCTGGAGGCGTTCACGGACGGCGTCTTCGCGATCGCCGCGACCTTGCTGGTGCTGGATCTGACCACCCACCCGTTCGGCAAGGTCGCCACCGACGCCCAGATGTGGGCCGAGCTGGGCGGCATGTGGGAGCTGTTCCTGAACTTCGGGCTCAGTTTCGCGCTGCTGTGCCTGCTGTGGACCACGCACGTGCAGCAGTTCGAGCACATCGCCCGCGTGGATGCCACGCTGATCTGGCTCAACAACGCGCGGTTGCTGTTCATCGTGCTTGTCCCGTTCGCCACCAGCCTGACCACCGACTACTCCGAGTTCCTGGCCGGGCGTCTGCTCATGCCGGTCACCTTCTTCCTCGCGATCGTGTGCGGATGGCTGCAGTGGACGTGGGCGGTGCGCAATCGCGCCGTGATGCTTCCGGACATGTCGGAGGAGGATGTGCGGGCAGCGGCGCGGGCCGCGCTGAGCGCCGTTCTGATCTCGGGCGGGGTCGTCGTCCTGGCGCCGTGGGTGGGTTCGATCGCGTTCCTGCTGTTCGTCCTGGATGGTCCGCTGACCAGGGCGCTGCGCAGCCGCTGAGACCTCCCTCGCGCCGGATGCCGCTCCCGGCGTACCGTGGACGGCATGTGCCGCAACATCCACACCCTTCACAACTTCGAGCCGGCGGCGACCTCCGAAGAGGTGCACGCGGCCGCGCTGCAGTACGTCCGCAAGATCGCGGGCACGACCAAGCCGTCCAAGGCCAACCAGGAGGCCTTCGACCGCGCCGTGCACGAGATCGCGCACGTCACCGCGCACCTGCTCGAGGACCTCGTCGCGGTCGCCCCGCCCAAGAACCGCGAGGAGGAGGCCGCCAAGGCCCGCGCGCGGGCCGTCGCCTCCGGACGGTATTCGGCCGCGTAGCGGGCGCCCCCTTCCCGCGCTGCCCGCCGTTCCGGCGCTCCGCGCTGCCTCCCTTCCGGCGCTCCGCGCTGCCTCCCTTCCGGCTCGCCTGTCACGTTCTGCTCCTCGGGTCGGCGTGTTGTGACAGGTGAGCGGAGGGGGGTTTCGGTTCGCCTGTCACGTTCTGCTCCTCGGGTCGGCGTGTTGTGACAGGGGAGCGGAGAGGGGTTCCGGTTCGCCTGTCGCGTTCTGCCGCGCGGGTCGGCGTGTTGTGACAGGGGAGCCGAGGGTCGTGCAGAGAGGGAGGGATGCCGCGGTCGGCGCGGCAGGAACCGCCGTGGCCACCGCGGCCCGAACCGGCCCGGGTAGGCTGATCGTGTGAGCATGGAGATCGAGATCGGTCGCGCGAAGCGCGCGCGTCGCGCCTATACGTTCGACGACATCGCGGTCGTTCCGTCCCGCCGCACCCGCAACCCGGAGGACGTCTCCACCGCGTGGTCGATCGACGCGTTCCAATTCGACATCCCGGTCCTCGGTGCTCCGATGGACTCGGTCGTCAGCCCGGCCACCGCCATCATGCTCGGCCAGCTCGGCGGCCTGGGCGTACTGGATCTCGAGGGCCTGTGGACCCGCTACGACGACCCGGAGCCGTACCTCGCCGAGATCGCCGCCCTCGACGCCGGCGACGCCACGCAGCGGATGCAGGAGCTGTACTCCGAGCCGATCAAGCCCGAGCTGGTGCGCGATCGCCTCGCCGAGATCCGCGCGGGCGGCGTCACCGTAGCCGGCGCCCTGACTCCGCAGCGCACCCAGCAGCTGTACGAGACGGTCGTCGCGGCCGGCGTCGACCTGTTCGTGATCCGCGGCACGACCGTCTCGGCCGAGCACGTCTCCAGCGTCGAGACGCCCCTGAACCTGAAGAAGTTCATCTACGACCTGGACGTGCCGGTCATCGTCGGCGGCGCCTCGACCTACACCGCCGCCCTGCACCTGATGCGCACCGGCGCCGCGGGCGTGCTCGTCGGCTTCGGCGGAGGAGCGGCATCCACCACCCGCGCCACCCTCGGCATCCACGCGCCGATGGCCACCGCCGTCTCGGACGTGGCCGGGGCGCGACGCGACTACCTCGACGAGTCCGGCGGCCGCTACGTGCACGTCATCGCCGACGGCGGCGTGGGCACCTCGGGCGACATCGTCAAGGCGCTCGCCATGGGCGCGGATGCCGTCATGCTCGGCGTCGCGCTCTCGCGGGCCACCGATGCCCCCGGCCGCGGCTACCACTGGGGCGCCGAGGCGGTGCACTCGAAGCTGCCGCGCGGACGCCGTGTCCGCGTCGAGCAGGTCACCACGCTGGAGTCGGTGCTGTACGGTCCCGCGCCGGTGGCCGACGGCACCGCGAACCTGATCGGCGCGCTGCGCAAGTCGATGGCCACGACGGGATACTCCGACCTCAAGGAGTTCCAGCGGGTCGAGGTCGTCGTCGCCCCGTACAGCGCGGGATGACCAGCCCCGACCTGCCCGAGGTCTTTCCGCCGACGCTGCGCGAAGTCCTGCTGCGGCCGCAATGGATCGCGCTGCTGGCCCTGTGCCTGGTCGTGGCCGGTGTGTTCGCGTGGCTCGGGCAGTGGCAGCTCGGCCGCGCCGTCGACATGGATCCGACCCCGCCCGGCGCGACCGAGGAGGTGCGGCCGATCGCCGAGGTGGTGGAGCCGGGACAGTACCTGTCCGAGCCCCTCGTCGGCCAGCGCGTGACCGTTACCGGCACCTGGGTCCCGGACGACTTCATCATCGTCGCCTCCCGCTTCAACGACGGCGCCGAGGGGTACTGGGTCACCGGTCAGTTCCGGGTGGCCGGCGACGCCGCGGCGCCGGTATCGGTCGCGGTGGCGATCGGCTGGGCTCCCACGCTGGCCGAGGCGGAGGCCGCCGTGGAAGTGCTGAATCGGGATGCCGCGGCGCAGGACGCCGCCGAGACCCCACTCGCCATCACCGGCCGCCTCATCTCCGACGAGGGGACCGCGCTGCCGCCGAGCGGCGCCGACCCGTTCACGCTGACCCGGATGTCGCCCGCCGCGCTGCTGTCGCGGTGGCACGACGCGGACGGACTCAGCGTCTACCGGCAGTACGTCGCAGCCGAAGTGCCTCAGGGGCCGCTCGAGGCGATCTCCTCTCCCGCTCCGGAAGAGGGTTCGGACGTGAACTGGCTGAACATCTTCTACGCCGCCGAGTGGGCCGTCTTCGCCGGCTTCGCGTTCTACCTCTGGTACCGGCTGGCCCGCGACGCCTGGGAGAAGGAACTGGAAGACCTGGAGGATGCTGCGGCCGCGGCATCCGGTCCCGACGGACCCCCAGAATCCCGCGGGTAGACTGGGGATCATGCCCCGCGCCCCCAAACTCGCAACGTTTCCTGCGATCCGCGGAGCCCTGAAGTTCTACGAGATCTGCGCCATCATCACCGGTGTCGGCCTGCTCCTGCTGGTCGCCGAGATGATCCTGAAGTACACGCCGCTGCACCTCGAGCTCTTTGCCGGGGGCTCCGGAGGATTCCTCTGGCTGGCGCCGGTGATCGCCGGGCCGACGTGCGAGTGGTGGTCGCTGTTCGCGCCGATGACCAACGACTGCGAGATGATCTCGGCCGGCGACGGGTTTAACATCTCGCTGTTCATCCTCGTCGCGCACGGCTGGTTCTACGTCGTGTACCTCTTCTCCAGCTTCCGCATCTGGAGCCTGATGCGGTGGCCGTTCCCGCGCTTCATCATGCTCGCACTGGGCGGGGTCATACCCGCCCTGTCCTTCTTCATGGAGGCGCGCGTCGCGCGCGAGGTGAACGACTACCTCACCGCCCGAGAGGCCGCCGAAGCAGCACCCCCCACCCCCGTCACCGCAGCGGAAGGCTCCCGTTGACCCAGCAGACCCAGACTCCCGACCTGCCCGCGACGGAGACCGAACAGCGGCCCGTCCTGGTCGTCGACTTCGGCGCGCAGTACGCCCAGCTGATCGCCCGCCGCGTCCGCGAGGCCGGCGTGTACAGCGAGATCGTGCCGCACACCGCCACCGCGGCCGAGATCGCCGCGAAGAACCCGGTCGGGCTCATCCTCTCCGGCGGACCGTCCTCGGTGTACGAGCCGGGCGCTCCGTCGCTGGATTCGGGGGTGTTCGACCTCGGCGTGCCCACGCTCGGCATCTGCTACGGATTCCAGGTGATGGCCCAGGCCCTCGGCGGCGAGGTCGCCAACACCGGACTGCGCGAATACGGGGCGACGGATGCCGCGCTCTCCGGCGACGGCGGCGTACTGCTGTCGGGGCAGCCGTCCGCGCAGAACGTGTGGATGAGCCACGGCGACCAGGTCTCCAAAGCCCCGGACGGCTTCGACGTGCTCGCCTCGACCGCAGCGACCCCGGTCGCCGCGTTCGGCAGCGACGCACGGCGCATGTACGGCGTGCAATGGCACCCCGAGGTCAAGCACACCGACCACGGGCAGCGGGTCATCGAGAATTTCCTGCACAAGGCGGCCGGGCTCGCCGCCGATTGGAACAGCGGCAACGTCATCGCCGAGCAGGTCGCGCGCATCCGTGAGCAGATCGGCACCGGCCGTGTGATCTGCGGTCTGTCCGGCGGCGTCGATTCCGCCGTCGCGGCGGCGCTCGTGCACGAAGCCGTCGGCGACCAGTTGGTGTGCATCTTCGTCGACCACGGCCTGCTGCGAAAGAATGAGCGCGAGCAGGTCGAGCAGGACTACGTCGCCTCCACCGGCGTCCGCCTGGTGACCGTCGACGCCCGCGAGCAGTTCCTGAACGCGCTGGCCGGCGTGAGCGATCCCGAGCAGAAGCGCAAGATCATCGGCCGCGAGTTCATCCGCTCGTTCGAGGCGGCCGAGAAGACGCTGCTGGCCGAGGCGGCCGCCGACGGCGAGCCGATCCGCTTCCTGGTGCAGGGGACCCTCTACCCGGACGTCGTGGAATCCGGCGGCGGGTCCGGCACCGCGAACATCAAGTCCCACCACAACGTGGGCGGACTGCCCGAGGACCTCCAGTTCGAGCTCGTCGAGCCGCTCCGGGCGCTGTTCAAGGACGAGGTCCGCGCGATCGGACGCGAATTGGGCCTGCCCGAGGTGATCGTCGGCCGCCAGCCGTTTCCGGGCCCCGGCCTCGGCATCCGCATCGTGGGTGAGGTCACCGCTGACCGCCTCGAGATTCTGCGTGACGCCGACGCGATCGCCCGCGAAGAGCTGACCCGTGCCGGACTGGACTCGCAGATCTGGCAGTGCCCGGTCGTGCTGCTGGCCGACGTGCGCTCCGTCGGCGTGCAGGGCGATGGACGCACCTACGGTCACCCGATCGTGCTGCGCCCGGTCTCGTCCGAGGACGCGATGACCGCGGACTGGACCCGGCTGCCGTACGACGTGCTGGCCCGCATCTCCAACCGCATCACCAATGAGGTCCGCGAGGTCAACCGGGTCGTGCTCGATGTCACGAGCAAGCCCCCGGGGACGATCGAGTGGGAGTAGACACGGCCGGAGCGCGCTGAACCGGAACCCGCCGGACGCCATCCGGAACCCGCCGGACGCCATGCCGAATCGACGCGGGGCCTCCCGGTGAACTCACGCCGCACACGGGCCGCCATACCGGGCAGGATGGGGACCGTGACCGAGTCGACTGAATCCGAGCTGCCCGAGTCCGTGCCGCCGAAGACCGAGTTCCCGGATGCCGAGTACCTCATCCTCTCCAGTCGGCTGATTCCCGACCGGGACGGCGGCTATGCGCTGGCCGCGCTGGCGCGCGCGCGGCAGATGGCCGGGGCGGGCGTGCACGGCGGGCTCGGTCCGCTGCTGCTGACACTGGACCCCGGCACTCCCGCCGAGCACGCGCAGCACCGCGCCGCCTTCGCCGGCCGCGACCTGGTCGTGGACCCGCGCCGCATGCGGAACCTGTTCGACGAGGCCGCCGACCCGCGCGGGGGAGCGGCACCGTGGCTGCGCCGCGCGGCGCACCCGGGCGAACCCGACCCGGCCCTGACGTATCGCCAGGTCACCGATGCCGCGGGCCGACCGGTCGTGGGGCTTCCGGTGATCGACGGCGACCCGGACTGGCACGTCGCCACGGCGCCGGTCGCGGTATACGACGGGCGGGGCGGGGTCGTCGGCGTCGTCGACGGGTTCGGAGCCCTCTACCGGGCGTGGCTGGATTCCGTCGTGACGGAGCTGCGCGCCGGACGCGCGGATCGCCCCGTCGTGGTGCTGTGCGAGTCACGCCAGCTCGGGGAGCTGCTGGCCGGCTGGGAGGATCCCGCGCTGCGGCTCGTCCACGCGATCCACACGATCCATCTGGAGCCCCCGTTCACCCCGGACGCGCCGCTGAACGAGCTGTGGTCCCGGTGGTTCGGGCTCGCGGAGCGCTTCGACGCGGTGCTGTGGCCGACGGCGGCGCAGCGCGACGACGTGGAGGACCGGTTCGGCACCTCGCCCGTGCACGTCGTGGTGCCCAACGCGGTCCCGCCCGCGGCATCCGTCACTCCGCTCGCCGATCGTGTGCCCGGCCGCATCCTGATGCTCAATCGCCTGGCCCCCGGCAAGCGGATCGATGCCGCGATCCGCGCGCTCGCGGCCGTGCGCCGCGCCCTCCCCGATGCGACGCTGGACATCTATGGAGACGGGCCGGAGCGCGACCGGCTGCAGCAGCTGATCGACGAGCTGGGCCTGGACGCCCACGTTGTGCTGCGCGGCCTCACCGACGACCCGGGGCGCGCCCTGGACGAGGCGTCCGTGTTCCTGTCGACATCCGCGTTCGAGGGTCAGGGGCTCTCGATCGCCGAAGCTCTCGTGCACGGCTGCCCGGTCGTGGCGTTCGACGTGCGGTACGGCCCGCGCGATCTGCTCGCCCAGGGCGGCGGGATGCTGGTGCCCGACGGAGACGAGGACGCTCTGGCCGCCGCGCTGGTTGAGGTCCTCACGAACGTGGAGCTGCGTGCGCGCCTGACCGCCGAGGCCGTCGCGGCAGGCCGGACCGTCCATCCCGCGCATGCGATGGCTGCGCTCGCCCAGGCCGTGCAGGACGTGCTGGCCCGCCCGTCGCGGCGGGTCGCCGGCTGACCCGGCGTCGCCGTCTCCCGCCCCCCGTTCGGTGGCCGTACATGTACGGCCGCCCCCCCGTTCGGTGGTCGTACATGTACGCGCACAGAGAGGTTTGACGTACATCCAGGGCAAGTGAACAGGGGTGGATGCCGAGACCGGGGCGCGGGGAACGAGCGGACGACGCAGAGGCGAACCGGGCCCGCCGACCCGCTGAGGGCGGATCCGCCGGAGGCGGAAACCGCCGCACGGGCGGCGGTGGTGGCGCACGCTGGTGCCATGGCAGATGACGCAAAGATCCCGCAGTTCGGAGCCGAGGCTCGGCGCGAGCTGTTCCAGCAGCGCGTGCTCGTCCTGGACGGCCCGCTCGACGATGACAACGGCACCCTGATCGCGACACAGCTGCTGGCGCTGGCAGCCGAGGACGCGGCATCCGATATCGCTCTGTGGATCCACTCCCCGGGCGGGTCGGTGCCCTCGATGCTGGCGATCCGCGACGTGATGCGCCTGATCCCCAACGACGTCGCGACCCTCGCGCTCGGCCTGGCGTGCAGCGCCGGGCAGTTCCTGCTCTCGGCCGGAACGAAGGGAAAGCGCCACGCGCTCGCGCACGCGCGGATTCTGATGCATCAGGGCTCGGCCGGCATCGGCGGCTCCGCGGGCGAGGTCGAAGTGCAGGCCGATGACCTGCGGCACATGCGCGACACCGTCCTGGGGCTGATCGCCGAGGACACCGGCCAGCCCGTCCCGCGCATCTTCGAGGACTCGCTGCACGACCGCTGGTACACCGCCGCGCAGGCGCAGGAGTACGGCTTCATCGACGGAGTGGTCACGCACTTCGCGCAGGTCGTCCCGCAACGGCGGCGACCCGCCGGGCTCGGCGTGGGCGCGGCGGAGGTGGCGGCATGAGCGGGTACGCGATCCCGAACGTGGTGTCCCAGCATCCGCGCGGTGACCGCATCATGGATGTGTACTCGCACCTGCTCACCGAGCGGGTCGTGTATCTCGGAACCGCGATCGACGCGGGGGTCGCCAACGCGCTCATCGCGCAGCTGCTGCATCTGGATGCCGATAACCCGGACCGCGACATCCAGCTGTACATCAACTCCGAAGGCGGCGACCCCAGCGCGATGCTCGCCGTCTACGACACGATGCAGCACGTGCGGCCCGACATCGCCACGACCTGCGTCGGACAGGCGATCGGCGTCGGCGCGGTCATGCTGGCTGCCGGGACGACGGGCAAGCGCCCGTCCTGCCGCACGCGCGCGTGGTTCTGCATCAGCCCACGGGCCAGGGCCGCGGCGCGATCCCGGACCTGATCCTGCAGGCCGACGAGCTGGTGCGCGTGCGCGGCGAGGTCGAGCAGATCCTCGCGCGTCACTCCGGGCAGGCCCCCGCGAAGCTGCGCGCGGACACCGACCGTGACCGGGTGTTCACGGCGCAGGACGCGGTCGCCTACGGGCTGGCCGACCGCGTGCTGGACCGGCGGTAGCCCCCGCCGCGCGGGGGGTGCGACGTGGGTGCGGTTCCCCTGTCGCAACCTGCGCGGTCCCTCGGCGTGTTGTGACAGGGGAGCTGAGAGACGGATCAGCCCGACAGTCGCGTCCGAGCGCGCGGGCGCATAACTCCTGCATTTTCGGCACGCCGACCGCGACGCCGGCAGCTTTCCGCGGGTCAGGCGGGAACCGCCGCCGCGAAATGAAGGAGTTATGCGCTGATGCCGGCGGGCGGGGGCGATGGCGCGGGCCCCGGTCGGCGCCGACGTGGGCGCGGCCCGCCTGTCGCAACCTGCGCGGTCCCTCGGCGCACGGCGCGCGTGGGCGCTCGCCTGTCGCAAACTGCGCGTCCGCCCGGCGTGTTGTGACAGGGGAGCGGGGGGCACGGGGGAGCGGTTCGACGGCCGAGTCTTCGGGCGCGGGCGCGCAACTCCTGCAATTCCGCGCCCGCCACCGCGACTTCGGCGCTCGTTCCGCGGGGTCAGCGGGAAGCGCCGCCGCGAACTGAAGGAGTTATGCGCTACTGCGGCGCGCGCAGTCGCGCACGGCCACCTCGAGCATCAGTCCTCGCGGGGCACCGGCCACTCCTTGCCCGCCCATGGGTCGTAGTCGGCGATCAGCGGCTCCTGCGCCGGCCGCTCGGCCTCGGGGACATGCTGCAGGTTGATCCGCACGCGGTACCACAGCGAACTGGACCCGCGCATGCCGTCCACCAGGGTGTCGGCCGGGTGCAGTCGGTCCACGACATCCGGATGCCGCGCACTCCACTGTTCGAGCGCTGCGAGCGCCTCGGGCTTGGTCTTGGTGCGCGCGACCTCGATCAGCGGCATCGTCGACGCGCGCCGACCCGAGCCGTCGGCACCGCGCGGCGGCTTCTCGGCCGGCCCGAGCTCCTCGGCCAGCGCCAGCAGCCGGTCCAGCGAACCCGCTGCATCGTCGATCCCGGCGTGCGGGTCGCCGATCTGCGCGAAGCGCTCGGGCACGGTCAGGGCGGTGAACTCCTCGGGCCGGCGGACGCGCACTTCGTCCCAGTCCAGCGGCGTGGACACGCGTGCGTCCGGCAGCGGCCGGATCGAGTACGCGGACGCGACGGTGCGATCCTTCGCGTTCTGATTGAAGTCCACGAACACGCTCTCGCCCCGCTCCTCCTTCCACCACCGCGCCGTCGCAAGTCCCGGCGCGCGGTTCTCGACCTCGCGGGCCAGGGTCTCGGCCGCCAGCCGCACGTCACGGAAATCCCACTCCGGTGCGATCCGCACCAGGATGTGCAGCCCGCGCGAGCCGGACGTCTTCGGCCATCCGACGAGCCCGCAGTCGTCCAGGACCTCGCGCGCGACCATGGCGACATCGACGATCTGGGACCAGTCCACGCCGGGCATCGGATCCAGGTCGACGCGCAGCTCGTCGGGATGGTCCAGGTCCTCGGCGCGGACCGGGTGCGGGTTCAGATCCAGGCAGCCGAGGTTGACCACCCAAGCCAGGCCCGCGGCATCCCGGATCACCGCCTCCTCGGCCGACGTTCCCCTGGCGTAGTGCAGGGTGGCGGTGTCGATGAAGTCGGGGTGGTTCTCCGGCACCCGCTTCTGGAAGAACGCCTCCTGGTCGATGCCTTTGACGAACCGCTTCAGCACCATCGGACGGCCGCCGGCGCCGCGCAGCGCACCCGGCGCCACCGACAGGTAGTACTGCACGACATCGAGCTTGGTCAGCCCTGGCTGCGGGAACACCACCTTGTCGGGGCTGGAGATGCGCACCTCCCGGCCGTCGACGTCGATCATCTGCTCTTTGCGCGCGGGGCTCACCAGGCCCACGCTAGCGACGGGGGGATGCCGCGGCCAGGCCTTGACGGGGGCAGACCTGTTCGCACCGAACCCGCTGCGGGTCAGGCCACCAGCACCAGCGCGGTGCGCACGCCGACAGCCGCGTGGCCGGGCGCGCGGTCGCGGAGTTCGTCGACGACCGCGGCAGTGAGCTCCACCAGGGTGACTTCGAGGGCTCCGGCAACGGCGGCGATCATCTCGCTCGAGGGCTCCTTGAGCCCGCGCTCCATCTCGGACAGGTACTGCGGCGAGACACCGGCGCGCTCGGCGGTGTCCGCGAGCCGCTCGCCCCGGTCGTGACGGATCCGTCGCAGCTGCTCGCCGAGCGCGTCGCGCCACAGCGGCTCGGGCTCGCGCGGGAGGCGCTTCGTCGGCATCCGGATGATCTCGGCCATGGGCTCACGATAGAACCTCGTGGATGCCGTGACCGAGCGGTTCCGCTCTGAGCAGAACCACCCGCGGCCGAGTCAGAGCAGCAGCAGACCGCGGGCCGTGAGCCACACTGCGAAGACCACGGACGCCGCAGCCGAGATCGACAGGAGGACGCGGTGGAACAGGCTTCCCTCGCGGCGCATCCACGCCAGCACGAGCAGCACGATCAGCAGCACCGCGGCGCAGATCGCCGCGAACGGCAGCAGCAGCAGCGGCCAGGCCCCGGCCGGGAGCCCGATCGCGAGGATGATCGGCTCGGTGTTCGCCATCACGAGCGCGAGCCCGGCGACGTAGAGGAGATTCAGGCCGGCGGATGCCGCGGCCGCCAGCACCGTCCCGCCGGGGGCGTCGCCGCGCCGGCGGCGCAGCCAGAGCAGCCCGTACACCGCGGCGTAGATCAGCGTCGCAGCCAAGACGAGCACCGATGCGACCCCGACGCCGATCGTGATCGGGTCGCGGTCATGGATGACGTCCGATTCCAAGCGGTAGAGGGCCGATGTGGCGTGGATGTCGGTGGCGGTGAGGAAGTCCGGAGCGGTCATGTCCGCGATGCAGGTGGAGTCCGGTTCGACGGTCGGATCGTCCAGGAACCGCCCCGCGATCGTCGCGGCGCAGTCATCGACCCGGTTCGCCCACACGGCGCCGTGGCCCATGCCGGGGAACTCGTAGAGATAGTGCGCGGAAAGGGTGCTCGCTGCCGCTTCGCTCCACGCGCGCGGGGTGTGCGGGTCGTACGCCCCGTTGGTCAGGAGGGTGGGAATGCCGCTGACGACCGGGTCCGTCTCGATCGCGGACGCGGCCGGGACCGCCCACACTGCGCAGTCCTCGCGGAAGCCGTCGAACGGGGCGAAGTGCGACAGGATCGGGTCCGCTTCGCGTGCTGCCAGGATCGCCGCGTCGTCGTTGAACGGCGCTTCCTCGGCGCAGTCGATCGACAGCTGCAGGCCCTCGGTGATCCGGCCGCGCGCGTCGATGCTCCGCTGGGCGAGCGGGGCCGCCGCGTCGGTGTCGCCGTGTGCCAGCCGGTCGATGAGGAACGGGAGGATGCGCACGACCTCCGCGTCCTGGAACGCGTCGAACACGTCGCTGACGAGATCGGTGTCGTCTACGGTGAGGCGTGCCGGCGACCGGTCCTCGGGGCTCTTGACGGTCACGGTGAGGGGTGACTTCTCGGCGCGGTCCAGCACGGTGGCCAGCGACGCCTCGAGATCGGGATACAGCCTGGCGCAGTCCGCGTCGGCCGCGCAGTCGGCGGCGAGCGTGTCGAGGGCGGTGCGGAAGCCGGCGGGCATCTGCTCGTACTCGCGCACCTGCGGCGGGACGACTCCGTCCAGGATCACCGCACGCAGGCCCTGTGGCCGGTCGCGCATCACGGTCAGCGCGATCCGCGTGCCGTAGGACAGACCGTACAGGTTCCACTCGTCGTATCCGAGGGCGCTGCGAAGGTCGGTCAGGTCGGCAGCGCTTTCCGCGCTGGTGTACGCCGCGAGATTTCGTCCCTCCTCGATCAGACGGTCATGGCACTTCTGCAGCTGTGCCAGGCGGACCGTGGCCTCTTTCTCGCCGCTGAGCACGACGCCGTCCCTCACGAAGTGGGAGGTGTCCAGCTCGGGACAGTCCAGGGTGGGTTCGGCCAGCGCGTCGCCGCGCTGCTCGATGACGATGATGTCCCGGTTCTGCGACGCCCAGTCCGCGTGATCGAGGACATACGACAGCGAGTCGAGGCTGCCCGCTCCGGGCGCGCCCGTGGTGGGGAAGACGAGGGGGTCCTCTTCCGGATCATCGGATCTGCTGGCGATCACGGCGACCGGCAGCTGCACAGTCTTGGCCGGGTCGCTCCCCGGTGCGCGGCTCTCCGGCACGGTCAGGACGCCGCACGTGACGCGACGGTCGTCCTCGACCGGAACGTCGACCGGACATCCGGTCTCCTCCAGCTCATCGGCGATCAGACTCGACGGACGGAGGGGCGGATCGCTCGCTGCGGCCGGCGTCGGCAGTCCGCCGGTGAGAAGGACGCTGCCGGCGGCAACGAGCGCTGCGCCGAGAAGGGCGAGTGGATGCCGGCGCCTGTGGGCACGCGAGGCGGACGCATCCGCTGCCGGAGGGGCGGGCGCGTCGGACGTCGACGGGGCGGCGAGCGCGCGCGGCGCGATCATATGGTCACGATAGCGGCGATCTCAGGCAGCCGAGAGCGAAGCGCCGGTGCGGCGTGGCGCGCAACGAACGAGGGCCGCCCTTCCGGACGGCCCTCGTTGCGCTACTCGGTATAGACACGCAGCCGTGTCAACGCGCTGCGCGCATGACCCGGCTCGTGTCTAATTCGAGCCGCGGAGGATGGCGATGATTCGCAGGATCTCGACGTACAGCCAGACGACCGTCACCATGATGCCGAAGCCGCCGAGCCATCCGAACTTGCGGGGAGCGCCGTTGCGGACACCCTGCTGGATCGAGTCGAAGTCGAGCACGAGAGAGTACGCCGCCATGATGACGACGAAGACGCCGATGAGGACGCCCCACGGGATGCCGAAGAGGAAGCTCGGCTCGCTGCGCAGGCCGAACGCGCTGTCGGTGGCGCCGAAGAACATGAGGCCCAGGTTGACCAGCGAGAACACGAGGTAGCCGACCATCGCGATGAGGAAGATCTTGGTTGCCTTCTTCGACGCGCGGATCTTGCCGCTCGCGAAGAGGGCCAGCGTCACGCCGACGACGGCGAGGGTAGCGATGGTCGCCTGCAGGACGATGCCCGGAAAGATGAACTCGAAGAACGCGGAGATGCCGCCGACGAACAGTCCTTCCAGGGCTGC
Organism: Microbacterium sp. zg.B48; assembly: GCF_024623505.1. Taxonomy (NCBI): domain Bacteria; kingdom Bacillati; phylum Actinomycetota; class Actinomycetes; order Micrococcales; family Microbacteriaceae; genus Microbacterium; species Microbacterium sp. zg.B48. The sequence continues at coordinate 45,784 of NZ_JANJFE010000014.1, read as the reverse complement.
GTAAGCCATGATCAGTCCCGGACGGATCTTCTTCCGCGAGGTGAAGATGACCACCATCGACAGGACGAAACCGCCCAGCGCGCCGATCAGCCACGGTGCGATGGAGGGGCTCGGGTTGGCGGCGGTCACTCCGGCCATGGTCCAGACCCAGCCGACGACGGCTGTGACGACGAGGATCCCGAAGAGACCCAGGGTCTTCATCACGGTGTCCTCGACGGTCATCCGGTCCGTCTCGATGGCACCGGCGGGCGGGGCGGCGTACATGCCCTCCAGGTGCGCCTGCGCGGCGGCATCGGTGCCGGCGCGCTGCGCGGTGGCGAACTGCGTCTGCCCGCCCAGGGTCGCGGCCTGCGCGCCGCCCGGGTAGCTGTTCACAGCCTTGGAATCCTGGAAGGCCGGATTGTTGAACGCGGGGTTGTTGAGGGCCACTGCTCTCACACTCCAAGTCACGAGGTTGTCTCAGCACGGTGCTGTACCACTACGTTATCGGATGACCGCACCAGGACGCCGGTGCTGCGCTGTGAGAGGACTATGAGCAGTGCTCCCCGCGCCCGCGCTCGGAGCCCGCGGGTAGCCTGAATCGGTGCCTCGGACCCATCCACTCGTCATCGGCCATCGCGGAGCGCCCGGCTACCGGCCGGAGCATTCCCGATCGTCGTACGATCTTGCGCTGGCGATGGGCGTGGATGCGGTGGAGCCGGACGTGGTCGTCTCCAAGGACGGCGTCCTGGTCGTGCGGCACGAGAACGAGATCTCCGGCACCACCGACGTCGCCGACCGGCCTGAGTTCGCCGACCGGCGCACGACCAAGGCGGTGGACCACGTCGAGGTGACCGGATGGTTCACCGAGGACTTCACATGGGACGAGATCGCGACGCTGCGCTGCCGGGAGAGGCTGCCACAGCTGCGGCCCGCCAGCGCGGCCTTCGATGACCAGCAGCCGGTTCTTCGGCTGCGCGACGTTCTGGATCTGGTGCGCGCCGCGTCGCTGGAGCACCGGCGCGAGATCGGCGTGGTCCTGGAGATCAAGCACGCGACCTACTTCGACGCTGTGGGCTGGAGCGTCGCCGCGCTGGTCGAGGCGGAACTCACCGACGCGGGCTGGGCCCAGGGCGAGCTGCCGCTCACCATCGAGGCCTTCGAATCCACGGTGCTGCGCCAGGTGAGGGAACGCGGCATCCGGGCCTCGTACATCTATCTGCTCGAGGCGACGGGGCGTCCCTTCGATCTCGTCGCCGTTCTGGGCAAGGCCGCACCCACCTACAAGCAGACCGCGCGACCGGCCGGTCTGGACGGCCTGGCCGGCGAGATGGACGGGATCAGCGTGGACAAACGGATGATCCTCGCATCCGGCAAGCTCGGGCGCGCGACCGGGCCCTCCTCTCTCGTCGCCGACGCGCACACGCGCGGCCTGCGAGTCTTCACCTGGACATGCCGGCCGGAGAATGCGTTCCTGGCGGCGCACTATCGGGGGCGCGGTGGTCCGGCGGCATTCGGAGATTACGAGGGGGAGTGGGCGGTGCTGCGGGATGCCGGCGTCGACGGCGTGTTCGTCGATCACGCCGACCTCGGTGTGGAGTTCTTCCGGCGCTGAGCCGTACCGACCCGCCGGTCGGTCACTTCGGGTGGTCGTAGGTGCCGAACAGGCCCTTGCCGAACCGGACCACCGCGTCATACGCCTCGGCATACGTCGCGGGAGCCTTGCTGCCGGGATTGAAGCGGGCCAGCAGCAGTCCGGTCAGCCCCTGGGCGGGGGAGGTGAGCGGCCGGTCCTTGTGCTTCTTCGCCGCGGCGGCCGCGTCGTCCTCCTCGGGATTGCGCCCCGCGTACAGCGCCTGCGGCTGCGGCCACGTGTAGGGCTGGCGCGGCTCGGTGAGGTTGACGGAGTTGAAGATCGGGTTCGCGCTCTGATCCCGCAGCGTCAGCGGTGCCAGGCCGTGCTGGCGGCAGAGCGTGTTGATGACCGAGCCGTGGTGCATCTCGTCGTGGATCACGGTGTTCGCCGCGGTGTACGCGCTCACCACGATCGCCGGGACCCGCACGCCCAATCGGTCGAATGTGAACCCCATCTCGCCCGGCCCCGACCGGTCCGGCGGGGTGGCGGCAGGCGGGGGCACATGGTCGTAGGTGCCGCCGTGCTCGTCGAAGGTGATCACGAGAGCGGTGTTCATCGCGTTCGAGCCCTGCGCCGACGCGCTCGTGCGGATCGCGTCGTAGACGTCCTGCACGAGCCGGTCGCCCGCGCGCACGTCGGAGAGGGCGCTGTTGTAGACGGGGACCTTCTGGCCGTCGACATCGACGGTGTCTTCGTGCACCTTCGCGCCCCACGGCGGGTGCATGTCGTTGTGGTTGAACACCATGCGCGGCTCGATGAAGCTGTACGCGGGCAGGTCGCCGTTCTTCGCATCCTCGGCGAACTGGCCCATCTCGCGGAAATTGGTCTTCCAGTAGGGCTGCAGCACGGGCGAGTGCAGCAGCCCGGTGAGCGAGACCAGCTGCGAGCCGTCGTAGTAGATGCGCCAGGGGATGCCGGCATCCTCGAGCCGGTTGAAGATCGTAGGAGCCGCCGGACCGTTGATCCACTTGTAGTAGCCGTCGCCACCCTGATTGGTGACATAGCCGTTGGACGTGGACGCGTGGAAGAACAGACGGTTGCAGAACGTCTGCGACGGCACGGCCGCATGCCAGGCGTCGTAGACGGCGAACTCGCGGGCGAGGGTGGACAGCACCGGCATCATGGCGGGGCTGAACGATCCCATCGCCACGCGGTACTCCTCAGCCGTGGGCGCACGGCCCTTGTCGCGCGAGAAGTTGATCGCGAAATCCTGGACGAAGCCGGACATGTCGGCAGTGGCCGCCACCGGCGGCGTGTTGAACGGTGGCATCAGGCCGTGAGTGCGGATGTCCTCGTTGGTCTGCGGGTCGACGACCCCGAACAGCTGCGTGTTCACGTGCGGATAGGTCTCGCCGGGGTCGGGCTGAGGGGACTGCATGACCGTGTCGGTTGAGCCCTCGTAGACATATGCCGGAACCGCTTCGCCGTCGGGCCCGATATTCGAGTAGCTGCCCTGGGCGAGCCCGTCGAATTCGTCCGAGGACTTCTCATCGGCGGTGTACAGCCATCCGAGCATGTTGTCGAAACTGCGGTTCTCGAACATGACGACCACGACATGGTCGAAACCGGGCGTGGTGCGCGTGGGCAGCGGGGCGAACTCCGGGGGATGCGCGGTCGCCGCCGCCGTGAACGCGGCTCCGGCGGACCCGCCGATCGCGATGCCGGCCGCGCCGATGCCCGCGCGCCGCAGGAAGTCCCGCCGTGCCGAGTCGCGCGGTCGGTCGGCGCGTCCGTGATCCTGCGTGCTTGCGTTCACAACCATCCCCCTGCGCGCAATCCGGCCGTCAGTCTATCCACGTCGGTGCGGGCGGAGTGTGTCGGCCCAGTAGGGTCGTCCCATGGTTCCCGAGGTGCGATTCGATCGGAACGCTCGGTACGGAGCGGCCCTCGTCGGCGTGCTCTTCGCCGGATTCCTGAACATCGCCACGGACTTCAGCGCGTTCATCCAGGCGGCGAACTACGCCGGGGTCCTGGGCACCGACGTGCCGGCCGTGGACTTCGCGGAGTTCGTCCTGATCCTCGGCATCTACCTGGCCGCATTCATTCTCATGCCGGCATCCGGCGCTCGCCGGCTGGGTGCGGTCACCCTCGCTTGCGTCGTGCTGCTGCTGTGGGCGACCATCGGGATCGAGCGCGGAGTCGGCAACATCGACCATCCCGTCGCGTTCTGGACCTTCGTCGTCAATCAGGGTCTGATCACGCTGGTGGTCGCCCTGGGCGGATGGCTGCTCGTCCGGGGGCGGCATCCCCTGGCGTTCCTCGTGCTGCTCCTGGCCCTGATCCCCCCGCTGGTCAGCGTCCTGCTGGTGCAGGCATCCGCGACGACGGGTGCGTACATCCTCGTCAGCGAGGGCACGGTGATCGTCTTGGGGATCGGCGGAGCGTGGCTGGCCGCGCTCATCGACCGCCTCGTGCGGGGCCGGTCCCAGCCCAGCGTCGAGGACTCCGTGGACGAGGGGCGGGAACTCTCCAGCCGGCGAGGGTGATGCCTCCGCCGGCGCGGAGCATCAGAGGTCGTTGTCCCCACCGGTGTCCGCGTCGGTGCTGACCTGTCCCACCCCGGTGTTCGCCTCGCGCGCGAACCCTTCCGCGCTGCCGCTCCACGTCCACTCCGCGACGGCCGGGATGTCCTCACCGTGCTCACGGGTGTACAGGCGCGCCTCGACCCGCGCGTCCTGCATCCGCTGGCGCAGCCCCGCATACCGCCCGGCCAGCCCCGGAACGCGGTCCAGAACGTCGATCACCAGGCGATAGCGGTCGATGTCGTTGAGCATCACCATGTCGAAGGGCGTGGTCGTCGTGCCCTCCTCCTTATAGCCGCGCACGTGCAGGTGAGGGTGGCCGGCGCGACGGTAGGTCAGTCGGTGGATCAGCCATGGATAGCCGTGGTAGGCGAAGATCACCGGCCGATCCGTCGTGAAGATCGCGTCGTACTCCCGGTCCGGCAGCCCGTGCGGGTGCTCTCCCTCACTGACCAGCCGCATCAGGTCGACGACGTTGACGACCCTCACCTTCAGATCCGGGATCTCGGACCGGAGCAGGGATGCCGCGGCCAGCGTCTCGAGTGTGGGCACGTCGCCGGCGCAGGCGAGCACGACATCCGGCTCCGCGCCGGCGGTCTCGGTCCCCGCCCACTCGAAGATCCCGAGTCCCCGGGTCATGTGCGCGATCGCCTGGTCCATGCTCAGCCAGTTGAAGGTGGGCTGCTTCCCGGCGACGACGACGTTCACATAGTCGGTGCTGCGCAGGCAGTGGTCGTACGTGGACAGCAGCGTGTTGGCGTCGAAGGGCAGGTAGACGCGCACCACGTCCGGCTTCTTGTTCACGACGTGGTCGATGAACCCGGGGTCCTGGTGCGAGAGCCCGTTGTGGTCCTGCCGCCACACGTGCGAGGACAGCAGATAGTTCAACGAGGCGATCGGACGCCGCCACGGGATCTCCTTGCTCACCTTCAACCACTTGGCATGCTGGTTGAGCATCGAGTCGACGATGTGCACGAACGCCTCGTACGTGTTGAACAGTCCGTGCCGTCCGGTCAGCAGGTAGCCCTCCAGCCAGCCCTGGCACTGATGCTCGCTGAGCATCTCCATGACCCTGCCGATCCGGGCCAGGTGCTCGTCCTGCGGCAGCAGCTGCGCATTCCACTGCTTGTCCGTCACCGCGTACACGGCGCCCAGGCGATTGGACGCCGTCTCGTCCGGGCCGAAGATGCGGAAGTTGTCCGGATTGCGGCGGATGACCTCGGCGAGCCACTGTCCGAGCACGCGCGTGGCCTCATTCACGGTGCCCCCGGGAGCGGGCACGTCCACGGCGAAGGCCCGGAAGTCCGGCAGCACGAGATCGCGCTTGAGCACTCCGCCGTTGGCGGCCGGATTCGCGCTCATCCGCAGCGTCCCCTCCGGCGCCAGCGCCGTGGCCAGGGGCACCACTGCTCCGGAATCGTCGAAGAGCTCATCCGGCCGGTACGAGCGCAGCCAGTCCTCCAGGACCTTCAGGTGCGCGGCGGTGTCGCGTGCATTGGCGAGCGGAACCTGGTGCGAACGCCAGCTGTCCTCGGCCGGCAGGCCGTCGATCTCGCGCGGGCAGGTCCACCCCTTCGGAGTGCGCAGGATGATCATGGGCCACGCCGGTCGGCCCGGCAGCGTCCCGGCCTCCGCCGCCGCCTTGATCGCCGCGATCTCGTTCAGAACGGTGTCGAGCGTCTCGGCGAACCGGCGGTGGACGGCCGCCGGGTCTTCGCCGTCGAAGCCGCCGGACACCAGATGCGGCGTGTGACCGTAGCCGCGCATCAGGGCGAGCAGCTCCTCCTCGGGGATGCGGGCGAGCACCGTCGGATTTGCGATCTTGTAGCCGTTGAGGTGCAGGATCGGCAGCACCACGCCGTCCCCGACCGGGTCCAGGAACTTGTTCGAATGCCAGCTGGTGGCCAGCGGCCCGGTCTCGGCTTCACCGTCTCCGACGACCGCGGCGACCAGCAGGTCGGGATTGTCGAAGGCGGCACCGTATGCGTGCGAGAGCGCATAGCCGAGCTCGCCACCCTCGTGGATCGACCCGGGCGTCTCCGGGGCGGCGTGGCTGGGGATCCCGCCGGGGAAGGAGAACTGCCGGAACAGCGCCCGCACACCCGATTCATTCCGCCCGATCTGCGGGTACAGCTCTGAATAGGTGCCGTCGAGGTATGCGTTGGCCACCATCCCGGGACCGCCGTGTCCGGGACCGGTGATGTAGATGGTGTTCAGCCCCCGGCTGCAGATCGCCCGGTTCAGGTGGGCGTAGAGGAAGTTGAGCCCGGGGGTGGTGCCCCAGTGCCCGAGCAGTCGGGGCTTGATGTGCTCCGGCGCGAGCGGTTCGCGCAGCAGCGGATTATCCAGCAGGTAGATCTGCCCCACAGACAGGTAGTTCGCCGTCCGCCACCACGCGTCGATCTGCGCGCGAGCGTCTTCGGTGAGCCGTTCCGGTTCCCGGTGCGGAAATGCCTCGGTTCCGTGATCCTCGATGCTCGGCGTCTGCGTCATCGCGTCCTCATCTCCTCGCTGGGCATCATCCTGGCAGGGTGGTAGGCCGCGGGGGAGGGGGTGTTGCCGCATGTCAAGGCCTCTTCTGCCGCCTGCGGGCGCGGCGTACAGTGGCGCGAGGCGCCGCATGCAGGTGCGCGGGTTCGTCCGGATCGAGGACGCTCAGAACCTCGGTGACGGTGGCTGCGCGCGAAGGAGGGAGCGATCATGACCGATTCCACCGGGACAGCGGTGAAGGGAGCCCGCCCGACGACGATTCCTCCTCGTCAGGCTGCCCTGCTGAGCGCAACGCGCACGGAGCAGAAGGGCAACATCGTCGTCAAGTGGATCACTTCCACGGACCACAAGACGATCGGGTACATGTACCTGATCGCGTCGGTGCTGTTCTTCATGCTCGGCGGCGTGATGGCGCTGATCATCCGCGCCGAGCTGTTCGAGCCGGGCATGCAGATCGTGCCGACCAAGGAGCAGTACAACCAGCTGTTCACGATGCACGGCACGATCATGCTGCTGATGTTCGCGACCCCGCTCTTCGCCGGTTTCGCGAATGTGATCATGCCGCTGCAGATCGGTGCCCCTGATGTCGCGTTCCCCCGTCTGAACGCGTTCGCGTTCTGGCTGTTCCTGTTCGGCTCGATCATCGCCGTCTCCGGGTTCCTGACCCCGCAGGGTGCCGCCGCCTTCGGCTGGACGGCGTATCAACCGCTGGCCAGCGCCACGTTCTCACCAGGGGTGGGCGGAAATCTCTGGATGCTCGGCCTGGGCATGAGCGGGTTCGGCACGATCCTGGGTGCGGTGAACTTCATCACCACGATCATCACGATGCGCGCACCGGGCATGACGATGTGGCGGATGCCGATCTTCACCTGGAACACGCTGGTCACCAGCATCCTGATCCTGATGGCCTTCCCCGTCCTGGCGGCGGCGATCCTGGCGGCCGCGGCTGACCGGGTCCTGGGGGCGCACATCTACGACCCGGCGAACGGTGGTGTGCTGTTGTGGCAGCACCTGTTCTGGTTCTTCGGGCATCCCGAGGTGTACATCATCGCGCTGCCGTTCTTCGGCATCGTCTCGGAGATCTTCCCGGTGTTCAGTCGCAAGCCGATCTTCGGGTACAAGACCCTGGTGTACGCCACGATCGCGATCGCGGCGCTGTCCGTGGCGGTGTGGGCGCACCACATGTACGTCACCGGGGCGGTGCTGCTGCCGTTCTTCGCTCTGATGACGATGCTGATCGCGGTGCCCACCGGGGTGAAGATCTTCAACTGGATCGGCACGATGTGGCGCGGTTCGGTGACTTTCGAAACCCCGATGCTGTTCTCGCTGGGCTTTTTGGTCTCGTTCGTGTTCGGCGGTCTGACCGGCGTCATCCTGGCCTCCCCTCCGCTGGACTTCCACATCTCCGACACCTACTTCGTGGTCGCGCACTTCCACTACGTGGTGTTCGGCACCGTGGTGTTCGCGATGTTCGCCGGGTTCTACTTCTGGTGGCCGAAGTTCACGGGCAAGATGCTGAACGAGCGCATCGGCTACGTGCACTTCTGGATGCTGTTCATCGGCTTCCACATGACCTTCCTGATCCAGCACTGGCTGGGCGTGGACGGCATGCCGCGCCGCTACGCGGACTACTCGGAACAGGACAATTTCACCTGGCTGAATCAGCTCTCCACGGTCGGGGCAATGATCCTGGGTGCGTCGATGATCCCGTTCCTGTTCAACGTCTGGATCACTGCGCGCAAGGCGCCGAAGGTGACCGTGAACGACCCGTGGGGGTATGGCGCGTCGCTGGAGTGGGCGACCTCGTGCCCGCCGCCGCGGCATAACTTCACTTCGATCCCGCGGATCCGCAGCGAGCGACCCGCGTTCGATGCCAACCACCCCGAAGCCGGCATCCCCGTCGGCGTCGGACCCGCGAAGGACGCCCCATCCACGCCGGTCGTGGACGCCGGTGATGACCAGACGAAATGATGCTCCTGAACAGCTCGGCCGCCTCCTCGCAGGACGCCCGGCCGGAGGACGGGACCGGTCCGGTCAGGGGCAAGGCCAATCCCGCAGCTCGGTCGTGAGCTGCGCGAGGTAGGCGGGAGGGCACGCCTGGGCGAACCCGAGCCAGAGTTCGACCGCGTGGATCGGCGTCCAAGCCCGCACGGACGGCAGGTCGGGCGGCGTACGCCGCGACCATGACATCCAAGGACCGCGCGTCCTTCCGCCCCAGCCGCCCAGGCTGCGCGCGAGAGCTCGCGGATCGGGTCTCCGAGGTGAGCGGCCTCCCAGTCGACGATGGCTGTGATGGTGCCGTTCACGGCGAGCAGGTTCCCGTCCGTCCAGTCGCCGTGGCAGAACACCCTGCCCGCCGCAGGCGCAACGGCGAGCGGAAGCGGGGGGCCGCCGGCATCCCGATACGGGCGGATGATCAGCTCGTCGTCCGGCGCGGGCGGCAGTCCGGCGGGCGGCCGCAGCGCATGCAGTCGACGCATCAGCGCAGCCGAGGCCCGGAGGCGGTCGCGTCGCGTGTCCGCATCGCCCGTGTCCAGGCGATTCCCGGGCATGTGCGTCATCAGGATGGAACCGGGCCGCACCTCGACGACCTGGGGAACCGGAAGGCCGGTGCCGGCGAGGGCGCGCAGGGCGAGCACTTCGGTGTCATGGCGTTCCACATCCGCCAGGCGCTTCTGGACGAGGGTCCTGCCCTCCCGCTGCACCAGCCGTACGTGGCCCGCCGCTCCCTGCCGCACGCGGCCATCCTGCCAGCCGCTCCCTGCCGCACGCGGCCATCCTGCCAGCCGCTCCCTGCCGCACGCGGCCATCCTGCCAGCCGCACCCGCGCGGCGTCTGCGGGCGTGCGACCGTGAACGCTGCGGCGACGGCGGTACACCCGTCGTGAGAGCGGGATGGCGGTCACCCAGCAGCCGCGTCAACAGCGTGAATCCGACGGCGGTGATGACGTCGATGTCGGCGTGGTACTGGGGTCGTCCTGAGATCGAAGGGCCTTTCCTGGAGGCGATGCCCTGCACCGCTGGGCGACCGAGGACGATATCGCCGCCGCCATCGTCTTCCTGCTCAACGACGGGGCCGCCATGATCTCGGGCGTCGCGCTGCCGATCGACGGCGGCTACTCCAGTCGCTGATCACCGCACATCGGATTCGGGTCGGCCGAAGAGCACGAGTGTGCTCCTCGGCCGACTCCGGTCACATCGGGTGGATGCGATCACCAGGCTCCGAAATAGCCGTTGCCGAAGCAGCCTGCCCAGCGATGGCGCTGGCCGGCGCTCGAGACGTCGTCGACCTTCCAGACCTCGCCGTTGAGAGTGAGCACGTAGGCGGTGTCGCGCGCGAAGGCGACCGACGTGGGCAGATCGAGTCCGTCGGCGACGACGGAGAACGTGCCGTCGTGGTTGACCTTCAGCAGCTCTCCGCTGTCCGGCAGTGCCGGCGACCCTTCCGGCACCACGCCGGGGGAGTCGCCCTGGGACACCGCGTAGAGGCCGCAGGCACCGAGTGCGACATCGGTAATGAGGCTGTAGCCGGATGCCACATCCCGAGGCTCCGGGTTCCAAAGCCCGAATGCGACGACCTTTCCGGTCGACGGATCGTGCGGCACCGGACCGGCCTCGGCCATGAACACCAACGGTCCCAGCGCGGTGATTCCGGTGGGCACGATGTTGGCGAACTGCTCGACCGTGGTGATCTCCCCGGACATCGACACCTTGACGACCCGGTTGTGGTGGCCATCGGTGACGAGGAATCCGCCCCAGATGGGCTGCATCGCGTATTGGACTCCACGCGCGAGGAAGAAGTCGATGTCCGGTGGTGGCGGGTTCTGCTTGGACCATTCGCCGATGTCCGCGATCACGGTGAAGCTGTCGGCGTCGTCGACCCGGTAGATGCCGTCGACGTCGTTGGTCGTGTCGCCGGGGACGTCATCACCGACCGTGGTGACGAGGACGTAGGCCGTGCGGCCGACGAATGCGATGTCGATCGCACCGCCGAGCGGAAGCACCGTGATGGGCAGACCGGTCGCGTACGCGGTCTTCTCGCCGGTGCGCACATCGACGCGTGTTATCTGGCCGGCCTTGCCTTCGGCGACGTAAAGCGCTCCGTCTGGGCCGATGGTGCTGCCGATGGTGCCCTGCATCCCCGATGCGATGAGCGACACGACGGGGCCGCCGCCTGTCCTCTCCTCGTCGGACTGCGTGGTCGCGCTCGCCACCGTGGGGGCGAACAGCATTGAGACTGCCAGAGCTGCGACCGCGGTACCCGCGCGCAGCGTCCTCCTCGTCGTCATGAGTGTTCCTCCGGTCGACCTTTCGCGTCGGTCGCTCGGCGGGCGTCACTCGTCGTGCGACCGGCTGGGGTGGCCGCCATGACCTCCCGGAACACCGTTGCGTGCCCCATCGTCATCGCAGCTGCCAATAGGCTCCTCCAGCCTTTCCCCGTGGTCAAGACCACCACCGACGACCGCGTTCGGGCTGAACCACGGCGCTGGCCCGCAAGACGGTCCGAGAGCTCCTCGGCGTCCAGACGCAAGGCGGGCTTGCACCGCTGAGGAACCTCGCCACCGACGATCTGCGCGCCCGGGCAGGGAGTGCGAGCCATCCTGCGCACTCGCACGTAACCACCACCGCCGGCGGCCTGAAACCCGGATTCCGGGCGAGACGTCCCGGGTGACGTACCCGCGTCCCGCCGCATCGCCCCGACCGACCGCCGCAGGCCGGGACGGCTACGCGGTTGCCGTTGCGGTGTTGCGAGCTGCGAGCTGCGCGAAGGCGTCTGTGAGTTCCCGCGGGTGGAGGACCTCGATGTCGGTGTCGAAGCGGTTGAGGGTCGCGGCGAGGGCGACCCATGACCAGGAGCCGGCTTCCAGGGTGCACCGGTCGGGCCCCAGATCCTCGACGATGCCGTCGCCGGCGAACGGGAGCACGTCACCGGCAGGTCGGTGGAGGATGACCTTTCCCGTGCACGGCCACCGTTCGGCGCCGCTGGAGCCGGTGAAGCGGGCCGAGACGTATCCGCCGACATCACCCCCGGGCACCTCGCGGGGGACGAAACGAGGCCCGGTCGGGGTGCGCGGCGCGATCCGGTCGGCGCGGAAGAGGCGCCAATCATCGCGGTCGAGGTCCCAGGCGACCAGATACCAGCGGCCGTGCGAGGTCACCAGGTGATGCGGCTCGACCCGTCGCGGCGGTGCCGAGGCGGCGGTGCGGTGGCTGGCGTAGTCGAAGCGCAGCACCTCGTGAGCACGCGCGGCGGTCGAGACGGCGACGAGGACCTCCGGCGATACCGGGTCGGACGCCGCGTCGCCCGGGCGACGCGGGATGGCCGTGAAATCCAGCGCATTCAGACGGTGCCGGAGCCGTGATGGCATCACCTGCCGCACGGTGGTCAGCGCCCGGAGGGCTGCTTCTTCGATCCCGGCCCCGGTCACTGTCCCAGCCTGCAGGGCGACCGCGAGTGCGATGGCCTGGTCGTCGTCGAACAGCAGCGGCGGCAGCTCGCTGCCGGCGTCGAGCCGGTAACCGCCGTCCGGCCCCATCGTGGCCTGGATGCGGTACCCCATCTCCCGCAGCCGGTCCACGTCGCGGCGCACCGTGCGAGGGCTGACCTCCAGGCGCGCGGCGAGGAGCGACCCCGGCCAGTCGCGCCGGGTCTGCAGCAGCGAGAGGAGGCTGAGCAATCGGGAGGTGGCCGTCATCCCTCGATCGTAGTTTCTGTATAGGACAGTAGCTGACCTATACAGCTGTGAGGCTGGTTGCTGCCGGGAGAACTCGGCCACGTCTCACGAGGAGCAGACATGAGCATCACGACCACCACCCACCTGAACTTCCGCGGCGACGCCCGCGCGGCGCTCGAGTTCTACCGGTCCGTCTTCGGCGGCGAGGCCACGATCGCCACCTACGGCGACTTCGGCATGCCCCAGGAACGTCCCGGCGCCGAGAAGGTCGTCTTCGGCCAGATCGAGACCGCTGACGGCTTCCGGATCATGGCCTACGACATCCCCGGCCGATCAGAGGGCTCGGCCGCGGCGGCCGGCTCCACCCGTCGTGAGAACGGCACCACCATCACGGACCAGCCCTTTTTCGTCTCGGTGCGCGGAGAGACCCTCGACGAGGTCGGGCGATATTGGGCCGCGCTCTCGGTCGGCGCCTCCATCGTCGAGCCGCTCGCGGCGTCCGCATGGAGTCCGGGCTTCGGCATGCTCCGCGACAGGTTCGGCGTGACCTGGATCCTCGACGTCGCCGCCCCGCGGTAGACGGGCTCCGTTCGGCTGCAAATCACCACGACGGCGCCGAAGACCGCGAACCAGTTGTTTCCGCGCGACTCCGGTGCCGCGACGGTGGAGCGGGCGGGCAGCCTCCGGGGTCTTCGAGGCTGCCCGCCCGGGTCGTGGTGAGCGATCAGGTGCGGTCGGTGCGATCCGGACGGATCGCACCGTCGTCGTAGTCGATCTCTTCCTTGCGCACCTGCTCGGTGACCGTCTGCTCCTCCGTCACTGTCGCCTTATCGAGACGGACGCGTTCGACCGGTACGGTCTCCTTCGCGACGACGGGGCGCTCCTCGGTCAGGACCACCTCGTGCTCCTCCTCGCTGATGTCCGGACCCCTCGTCGCGTCGCCGACATTCGCTTCGGTAATCGGCTCACGCTCGATACGCACCTCTTCGCGCGTGACCGGCACGGTGACGGTTTCGTTCTCGGTGACCACGTACTTGCGCAGGCGCGCCCGGCCGGTCTCCACCTTCTCGGTGCCGACGCGCAGCCGCTCCTCGGAACGCGTCATCGCGTCATCGGTGGTGGGGCCGGAGGTGTCGTAGCCGACGGTGGTGTCGGCTGCGGCCTCTTGGTCGTGACCGACGGTCGTGCCGACAGCACCGGTGGAGCCGTTCCCGTAGTAGGCGTAGAGCTCATCCTCCTGAGAGTGCTCGAGAGAGCCATCAGCGTCGATGCGCGGAGCGTCCTTCACGAAGTCTTTCGTATAGGGCACGCGAAGCTCCGCGCCGGCCTGGTCCGCCTCGTCGACGGGAACGAACGTCTCTGACATCCCGAACAACCCGGTACGAACCGATACCCAGGATGGGGCGCCCGTTTCCGTGTCCACATAGACCTGACCGACGGTGCCGATCTTGTGACCGTCCGAGCCGATCACATCGCTGCCGATGAGGCTGTTTAGCGTGTGTGCGTTGATCATTGTTCTCCTGCTTCCTTCGTTGTCGTGTGGCGAGGGATGAAACGGCTGTCTGCATTGGCGGTGACGCGCCGGCTAGCGGGTGTTGCGTACGGCCACGACCTCGTCCCGGCCGTCACGATTGACCACGGTGCGCACGCCGAGCATGCCTCCTAGGGCGGCGATCACGGCGCCGAGGAGCAGGCCGGCGAATCCCCACCATGCGCCCGCTTGGGCGGTGTCCGCGGCATCCTCGGCTGTCTGCTGCGCGTCCTCGAGTGCCTCATCGGCTTGATCCTGCGCCTCCTCCTCATCGACGTTGCCCTGAATGTCCTCCGCGACCTGGGTCACGTCGGTTCCGGACAGCGCTTGCGTAGCGGAGCTGACCACTCCCCCAACGGCGCCAAGCAGGCTGGCGCTGAGCCACACCGTCAACGCGAGAGCGACCACGAGCGAGGTGGCCCACGTCAGGAATCCATGCAGCAGTCCGCTTCGGACGGCAAGCGCGCCGGCGACGTAACCTGCTGCGGCGAGGGCCAGAGCGAGCGCGACAACACTCCAGATGCCCGCCCCGACGCCGGAGCCACCAAGGCCGATTCCTGCGGTCACTAGTGAGAGCAGCACGGTCACGGCCAGAAATGTCACCACGCCGGCGAAGATCGACCCCCACGACACGTTCGCCGGGCGTCCGCGACGTTCGGTGCCGATCAGCGACTCCTTCGTCGCGTCGTTGTCTGTCGTCACAGCGTGCGCCGCCGCACCGTCGACATGATTGGAACTGTTGCGGGCCATGATTGCCTCCTCGATAGGACGTGATGCGAACCAACACGGTCGTTGCTTACACCGTAAGCATGACTAGCGTGAGCGTAACGGCAGGGATGAACCGGCACGGTGGGACTTGTGTCAGGCAGGAGAGTGGAGTATGACGCCGTCCGCGAGCAAGAAGTCGGCGGGCAGCTCGACGCGCCGACTCAGTCGTGACCTGATCGTCCAGGCGGCCCTGGATCAGATCGACCGCTCGGGGGCGCACGGTTTGTCGATGCGGTCTTTGGGGCAGGACTTGGGCGTGGAAGCCATGTCCCTGTATCGGCACGTGCAGGGCAAGGAGGATCTGCTGGAAGGCGTCGTCGCGCTGCTGATGGGAGACCTGACGTCGAGGCTGGACGACGAGCTAGCGGAGCACTGGCAGGGCTTCCTGCAAACCGTCGCCCATGAGGTGCGACGCATCGCAATCGAACACCCGAAGGCGTTCCCCCTCGTTGCCACACGCCATCCGGCAGCACCTTGGCTACGACCCCCGCTGCGCAGCATCGAGGTCGTCAACACCTTCCTCAGTGCGCTCATCAGCCACGGATTCACTGACGCGCAGGCAGTGGACGCGTACCGATCGTTCAGCAGTTTTCTGCTCGGTCATCTACTCCTGGAGTCCGCGACGCGAGGCGCTGAAACCGGTCCCGTTGAGGAGCCCCTCGACGAAGGCGGCGCGACCATACCCGAGGGTGATGGGCAGGTCCCCTTGGACACCGCGCCAGAGGTCCGACGCCTGCGAGCCCTGCTCAGCAAAGACCGCAGCGACGAAGAGTTCGAGGTTTCGCTCGAAGCTCTCCTGGACCGCCTCGAACGAGAGATATCGCAGTAGTACGCGCAAGCAGCATGACGTCTCCGCCGGGATCGACCGCGGGCGCCACCAGGACCGCGACCGGTTGCCGGGCAACAAAGGTGGGCTGGGAACGCAGGTTCGGCTCACGGGCCTTCCGTCGGGGTGGTGGCTGCAGCAGCCGGTTACGATCACGCCCGCAGAAACCGCACCCGAATCCGCGATGTCGCCGAACAGATCGTCGCCCGACAAGTGCAGATCTGAGGTCGACTCAGTCTTGGCGGTGATCCTCGGTTTCGGAGCGACGAACGGCGGGAGGGTTGGTGTCTTGGCCGACAGGGGGGCCGGCGATGGTGAGGTTGTCGATCGCGAGGTCGTCGATCCGCACCTTGCCCACGGACAACGACTCCGTTTCCGCTTCGTGATCGGGGTCACCGTCGGTGTCGAAGTGCTCCGCTGTCAGCGTGATACCGCCCGAGGAGTTCGCTGAGCTGGCCAGCTCCTGAACCCACTGCGGATTCAAGGTCGTCGGTTCCGGGTCATCGAACACGAAGCGCAGCGGGATGGACGGCTGCAACCAGATCGTCGACCGCCCGCGCGGCTGATCCGCAGGGTGCACCCACGACAGCGTGAAGCTCTCCTGACGACGCAGCTTCGTCGCCACAACGACTTTCAGGTGCGCGAGAGCGCGGTCCTCAACCGTGATGGCGGTAGCCGATCCGCCGTAGTAAAGGGTGCCCACACCGGACACGATAGGCCGGACCCGACGTTTTGGCCACAGAGGTTCGGCGTACGTCAATCCGCTCGTCCCGGAGTCTCCCGGCTTTGCGGTGGACGCTCCTCCTGCAGGCGTCACCTGCCGCCGGGGTAGCGAGCGACCAGCCGAGACCGCTGGTCGCTGCCGACGATGCACGTCAAAGGAGGCTGGAACGATGAGCCCGTGCGCGGCGAACGTCGGCCAGCGTGGCGGTCCAGGTCGGGGGAGGTGCGCGCCTCCGTCGTCCTAACGACGAGGTGGTCGTCCTAGCGACGTGGTGATCGGACGGATGGAGACGGCCAGGTCGATCATGCGGATCCTCCTTCGGCGCAACAGACCGATAAGACAGAGGTACGCGTGGGCTCGGGAACTGGGTCGGGGCTTGACCTGGCCGCCCCTCGTGGCAGGCGAAAACCGGAACTTCCCCGACAAGCTCAACCTGCGGCGACCGCGGCCAGAGCCAGCATGACGACGGCGGTCGTACCATGACTCAATGCCGATTGGGGTGCAGCGGTATGGCGTTGTCAAGGCCGTCCTGCGCGTTCCCGTCGCTCGGTGATGCTGTGCGGGTGAAACACATCGCTCTTGCCGACACGACGCTGTTCGTCGACGACGAGACGTCGGATGCGCTTGTCACGGAGCAGGATCGACCAGCTTCGCCGTGGACCCACGGCTCAGCCGGAGACTTACTCGGCCCGAATCCGCGTGTAGAGGAGCAGCTACCGGCGGACGTTTCCGTCAGAGCCAGTGCTTCTTGCGGAACACGACGTACAGGGTGACGCTGGTGGCGGCCATCAGGATGAGCGCCATGGGGTAGCCAAGCATCCAGTCCAGCTCGGGCATATAGGTGAAGTTCATCCCGTAGATGGTGCCGACCAGGGTGGGGCCGAACAGGATCGCCGCCCAGCCCGAAATCTTCTTCACCTGCTCGCTCTGCACCAGCGCCGTGTCAGTCTGCCGTTCGCTCACCAGCGTCGCGTTCACGGTCAGCGCGTTCTCCAACAGCGACCGGAACGTCGCGACCCGGTCAGTGATCCGCAGCGCATGGTCCTGCACGTCCCGCAGGGACCGTTGCAGCTCGATGTCGACCTCATACTTCTCCGCACCTCGCAGGAGGCGATCCAGCATCTCGGGCAGTGACTGTGTCGCGCGCTGCAGCCCGATGACTTCGCGGGAGAGCTGGTAGATGCGTTGCGAGAGGGACGCGTTGCCGCCGAACAGCGCGTCTTCGATCTCGTCGATGTCGTTCTCCACCCCGAGGGTGACGGGCTGGTACTTGTCGATGACCTCATCAAGGATCGCGTAGAGGACTGCCTCGGGACCGAGCGCGAGGAGGTCCGGCTCCCCTTCCAGCCGCTGGCGGACACCGGCGAGGTTCGGGGATTCGGCGTGTCGGATTGTCACGACGAAGTTCGGGCCGACGAACACGTGCAACTCACCGAACTCGACCGTCTCGGTCTCGTCGATGTAGCGGGCGGGGCGCAGGACGGTAAACAGAATGTCGCCGTAGCGTTCCAGCTTCGCCCGCTGATGCCCAGACAGGGCGTCTTCGATGGCGAGCGGGTGCAGGGAGAACTCCGCGGCGACCTGTTGGATCTCTTCCCGCGTGGGGCGGAACAGGCCGATCCAGGCCATCCCGCCTCGTTCACTCATGTACTCGAAGGTGTCCTCCAGACTGGCAGGATTCTCGATTCGGCGACCAGAGACGTACACGGCGTTATCGACGATAGGCATTCTGCCATTGTGGGCCGCCGCGGATGCTGTCAGCGGAGTCCTGACGGATCGCATACGAGGCACGGGCTTCCGCGGGGACCGGGAGGCAATAGAAGCGTGGGTCGCCTGTTCACTTCCCGCAGACGCCGTAAGGCGAGTTCCTCGTCGGGGGCCTCCTGCTTGTCCGTAGCGCCGGTGGATCGTGAGAGGTGGCGGAAGGTGACCTGCCCGCGCGAAACGGTGCCGCGGCAAGGAACCGCGATCAAGTCGCCGGCTTGGACGTCTGCGGGCAGTTTCGCGTCTCTGTGGGGTGGTGGAACCGACCTCGGCAAGGACCCGCACTCGCCTGCGGCGGTCGGTGGCGCGGCGGCCGATGATGCGAGCGCCTGCGAAGAGTGGTTCGCATGTGCTTAGGTCGGCATCGACCCAGGTATCCGGACGTTGCAGTACGGCAAGGTGATCGACGTGCATGACGCGCGTGATCACAATCGTCGCGAGGGCCTGCCGCCCGGCTGACGCGTCACCTGGTGTGGCAGCCTCGCCGATTCGCACAAACGAGCCTGTCCGTCGCGCGCGGCTGCGACGAGTGATGCCCCGCGGATCAGAATGTCGTCGGGGCGACGGCAAAAATGAGGACCGGTCGTGACGATGCGGTGGAGATTCGGCCGAGGGTCGGGTCTCGTCCCACACCGCGCGGACGTTCGCCATGCCCGCGTCGATCAGGATGACGCGTTCCCCGTCGTCGCTGTCGAACACGCCGCTGACGGTCACCACGACCACGGACGCGTCCCGCCGCAGGGCCGCGTTGGTGTGCGAGCCGGGGACCGGAGCGTCGGCGGTGCGCACACGGGCTCTCGCAGAGTTCGACCAGACGTCGCAGCGAGACTCCAGCGATGATCACGTCGCTGGTCGTCATCTCGGTGTACTCGGGCCATGCGCTGGCACGGAACGGGTCAGGGATGCTCCGGCGCAGACTCGGCAGGATCGCGGTAAGAGTCATCTCAGGACTTGCGACTCGTGATGGTGCCGAGCGGTAGAGGGGTCCGGTCGGAAGAGGCTTGTTCGTGTCATGGATCAGTTCTAATCCCGGCCGGCCATCTCGTCGGGTGCCCTAACAAGACCCATGCATCGCAAGACCCCGCGTGGGCATCCCGATCATCGCGACTGCAAGGAGAGCCGCTGTGTGGGGTGCCATACTCGTTCCAGCCGACGCCGGGCTGATTCGACCCCGCTATTTCGTGTGAGGATCTGAGCCGCATGTCTGAATCGTCTCTGGAGCGCTTTCCACCCGACGACACCATGACCGGGGCGCAACGGGCGCGGCGGTGGCTGCTGGAGGGCCTTGTCGACAGCAAGGGAACTCACCAGGGTCCTCACGCCCGTCCTACGGAGCGGGCGCACTCCTGGTGGCAGGTGATGTGCCTGACCGGCGTGGACTACTTCTCCACCCTCGGATATCAGCCGGCGATCGCCGCCCTCGCCGCCGGGCTACTCTCACCCCTGGCGACCGTCGTCCTCGTCTTGCTCACCCTTTTCGGGGCGCTGCCGGTGTACCGGCGGGTGGCGCGGGAGAGTTTCAACGGGTCCGGATCGATCGCGATGCTTGAACACCTGCTGCCCTGGTGGGCGGGAAAGGTGTTCGTGCTCGTCCTTCTCGGATTCGCCGCGACGGACTTCATGATCACCATCACCCTGTCCGCGGCGGATGCCACCGCCCACGCGGTGGAAAACCCGTTCGCGCCGGAGTGGTTCCGCGGTAGCGAGGTGCCGCTCACGCTGATTCTGATTACCCTGCTCGGGCTGGTGTTCCTGAAGGGGTTCCGCGAGGCAATCGGGATCGCCGTCGTCCTCGTTGCCGTCTTCCTGGCTATGAACGCGATCGTGATCCTGGTCTCCTTCGCGCACCTCGGTGACAATCCGCTCGTCGTCACCGACTGGTGGGCGGCGCTGAACACGCAATACTCCAGTCCGTGGCTAATGATCGGCATCGCTCTCCTGGTGTTTCCGAAGTTGGCCCTCGGCCTGTCAGGGTTCGAGACCGGTGTCGCGGTGATGCCGCAGATCGTCGGCGCCCCGACTGATACCCCGGAGAAGCCCGCGGGGAGGATTCAGGGCGCGGGCCGACTGCTGACGACCGCCGCGATCATCATGAGCACGTTCCTGATCAGCTCCAGCATCGTCACCGTGCTCCTGATCCCACAGCAGGAGTTCCAGGAAGGCGGCAGCGCGAACGGGCGCGCGTTGGCCTACCTCGCCCACGCATACCTGGGCGACGGATTCGGAACCGTGTACGACATCAGCACAATCTGCATCCTGTGGTTCGCGGGCGCCTCTGCAATGGCCGGCCTGCTGAATCTGGTTCCCCGTTACTTGCCCCGATACGGCATGGCCCCGCAGTGGGCCCGTGCAGTGCGGCCGTTGGTCCTCGTATTCACCGCCATCGCGTTCCTGATCACCATCGTCTTCAACGCGAACGTGGACGCGCAGGGCGGCGCATACGCCACTGGAGTGCTGGTCCTGATCACGTCCGCCTCAGTCGCGGTCACGATGTCCGCGCTGCGCAAGAAGCAACGCAAACGCACGGTCGGCTTCGCCGCGATCGCGCTGGTGTTCCTGTACACGACTGTGCTGAACGTGATCGAACGCCCGGACGGGATCCGGATCGCCGTGCTGTTCATCCTCGGCATCCTGGTGATCTCCGCCGTCTCCCGGATCGGCCGGTCCTTCCAAATCCGCGCCATCACCGTCACCTTCGACCAGACCGCCCTGCGGTTCGTCGACGAGGACGCGGAGCGCGGCGAAATCCGCATCATCGCCCACGAACCTGATCATGGCAGCCCCGATGAGTATGAACAGAAAAACAATGCCGAGCGACGCTACTCCCACATTCCTGCGGACTCGCCAATCATCTTCCTCGAAGTCCATCCGACGGACTCCTCTGAATTCGAGGAAGAGCTCCTCGTCGAAGGGCACGACAGATTCGGTTACCGGGTGCTGACGGTGCGAAGCGGAAACATCCCGAACACTCTCGCCGCAGTGCTGTTAGAGATCCGCGACCGAACGGGCGTCATTCCTGGCGCGTACTTCGAATGGACCGAAGGCAACCCCGTCTCCAACATGGCCAAGTACCTGTTCTTCGGATCCGGAGAGGTGGCCCCAGTGACCCGCGAAGTGCTTCGCGAAGCGGAACGGGACGCCAAACGACGTCCAACCATCCACGTCAGCTAGGCCCGCACGAACAAGGCAACGTGGAATGCACCTCGGAGGAGCTCCGCTTCTTCAGACGACGGGTGCCAGGTCAGCTGTTGTGATTATGCCGCGGCCAGTTCCGGGATCGCCACCTCCTCGGTTTCGGTGGTGAGCAGCTTCATGGCGTGCTCGCTGAAGTAGCGGCGGTCCGCGCCGTGCCATTCGTCGTGTTGCTCGATCAGCACGGGTCCGGCCAGGCGCAACAGCGCCGCGGCGTTGGGGAACGTGCCGACCACGTCGGTACGGCGTTTGATCTCCTTTGTTCACCCGCTCCAGCGGGTTTCGTGGACCAGATCTGACGCCAATGCGAGCATCTCAGCGATCTTCGGATGCGACCTGGTGAGCAGCCGGACGTTTGCGAGCACGTTCCGCATGAAGTGAACCCGACACCGCTGCCACGACGAGCCCTGGAACACGGTCTCGATCGCGGGATCAGACCGGTGTGAGCGTCGGAGATCACCAGCGTCACCCCGCCAAACCCACGGGCCTTCAACGAGCGCAGGAACGTGGTCCAGAACGGCTGCGACTCGGTGTCACCGACCTCGAACCCGACTTCCCGCCGGCCGTCGGTGGCGACACCGACCGCGACGACCACCGCTTGGGAGACCACCCGCCGGCCAACCCGGGCTTTGCAGTACGTCGCGTCGGGGAACACGTACGGGTAGGTGGTGTCCGCGAGCGGTCGGTCCCGGGACGCCGCGACGTCCTCGTCGAGGTTCGCGCAGATCCGCGACACCTCCGACTTGCTGATCCCGGTGTCCGCGCCCAGCGCTTTGACGAGATCATCGACCTTCCTCGTCGAGACGCCGTGGACACAGGCCTCGATCACGACCGCGAACAGTGCTTGATCGAACCGGCGGCGCCGTTCCAGCAGCGACGGGAAGAACGATCCCTGCCGCAGCTTAGGGATCCGCAGCTCGAGCTCACCCGCGGTGGTGGTGAGCGTGCGCAGCCGTGTCCCGTTGCGTTGCGCAACACGATCCGGGGTGCGCTCGAACGGCGCAGCACCGGTGAACGCGGCCGCCTCCGCGTCAATCAACTCCTGATAGAGCGACTCGGTCGCGACCCGGACTCGGTCATTCACATCGGTTCTCGACGTGACACTCGAGCCGGGAAACTACACCAACCCAGGGGACGTCACCGCGGGCGGTCCACCAGAGCTCCCGATAAAACACCAGGGGGTCCAGCCGGTGGTCTGACGGCCGAGATCGGGGAACCGGAGGGGCGTGGTCGAGAAGATGCCCACCGCCGCGCGACGCTGGTGGCGGACCCTTCCCCATGAGCTCACCCTCGAGCAAGGCCGAGCCTCCGTCCAGGCGTGCGCACTCGGGCAGGACGACCGGCGCCGTGAAGACAGTGGAGGCAACACCACGGCAAAGGCAATGTTCGCTGCAGAGAAGCTGCGGTGCCTGCCGCGGGTGGTGTTCCCGGTGATCGTGACCGAGGAGCGCACCGCGACCCGGCAGCCGCTGATCGACTGGCGCGGGAAATGCACCTGCAATCAAGTCAAACGTCTCTAGAGAGCCAGGCGCCGGAATGGTCACCTGTGGTGACGAGGAAAGCCAGACGCGACAGCGGCCGACTCAACTGGCATCGGCGAGGACAAAGAACATGGAATCGACAGAACCTCAGGTCTCATATCACGACACCCCCGAGTTTGGTACCCGGATCTCCCGCAGGAGGGAGGCGAGAGCACAGTGGGCAATGCCGCCAGCATGACGATGACTGGGCCTCAGAATCCCGTTCTCGCCGGGCAACTTCCTAGCGCGATCGTTGCGCCGGCGACCGACATCAGCACGCAAGCGTTCTTCTGGTCCTCCTTCAGCATCTCGCCGCGACGTGTGCAGAACGGCGGCTGGGCGCGTGAACCGACGCCGTCTGACTTCGCGATCTCCAACGAGATTGCCGACGTGAACATGTACCTGGCGGCGGGAGGCATTCGAGAGTTGTACTGGTGCCGGACGGCTGAGTGGGCGCTGATGACTCGCGGGGGATGCCGCTTGACAACGCTGAGCCGGGCAGGCCTGCCCAGCGTCGAGGATGTCGTCGCCGGGGACCTATGGTACTTTCCCGCCGGACTCTCGCGGATCATTCCCGGAACTGTCCCGGGCGACCTGGAGGCTGACAAGCTCGCGGCCGGCGTGCAATGGGGTGGAACGGAAGCGGTGGTATTCCGACTCTCACAAACCGCACCTGTGCATCAGAGTATCCGCGGCGCGATCCAGATCGCCGACAGCACCAACTTCGCGGCATCCAAAACGATCGCCGCTGCCCTCACCATGATCGAGCCAGACGGAATGCGGGAGCTCCACTATCGATTGCATTGCAATGGTTCCGAGACTTCGATGAGTCGCCGACGAGTCATCCCGGATTTGAATGTTTGTGTCCGGGCGACAGCTACGGCGTCGCCCTCGGCGCACGGCAGAATTGAGCGTGAGGGTGTACACGTATCTCGTCTCATGGAGTCTGACGCGCCAAGCGACGCCGAGACCTATGAGCAAGGCACGCACCTCGGGGGAGCAACCGATGACTCTTGGCCCTTCGCAGCGACAGTCGAATCCCAGGGGGATCTGTCCGCGGCTGATTTGCTCCGATGCCTGGCGCACGATCTTCGCCAGCCGATATCGACAGCCGCGATCGCATTGTCGCAGCTCGCGGCTTTCCCGGCCGACTCGAGCATCGACTCCCGCATCGAACTCGCGGACATCGCGACGCACGGCGTGTGCACCATCGGACGACTGGTCGATCAATTGCTGGACCTGACGCGGGTCGTCGACGGTTCTATCCAAGTTGTTCGCGAACGGGTCGATCTCGTGGAGATCACGCTGGCTGCGTTGGAGGAGCTCGCGCTGGGGCCATCCGACGTCCGCATCGATTTCCCGCGCGACGGAGCATATTCCTGTGGCGACGCCGTTCTCCTAGAACGTGCTGTCGTGAATGTGTTGAGCAACGCTCATCGTCACTCGCCAGCGGGGCAACCGGTGTGTGTCAACTGGACCGAGCACGATGGGCGCTCGACACTTTCGATCGTCGATCGCGGTCCGGGGGTTACCGAAGCGGATCGCGAGAGCATGTTCGCTCAGTTCTGGCGCGCAGAATCCACCAAGGCATCCGGTCTCGGTCTCGGTCTCTACCTGTCGCGCAGATTTGTCGAGTTGATGGGCGGAGCAGTCTGTGCACTCGACACAGATGGCGGTGGCCTAACGATCCAGATCTCTTTACCGTCCGCGCCGGTCGAGTCAATCCGGGCTGTAGAACCCGTGCTTCTGATCGACGACGACCCGTGATCGGCCCCTCGAAGGGAAGTCGATTCCAAGCGCCGACCTCGGCTCGAAGATCAGGGCGGGGATGGCTGGAGGGAGATGACGAGAACCTGGGGCGACTACACGGCACTGGAGGCGACGAGATCGTGACGAACGATCTGAAGTTCGACGTGATGACCGATCGAAGGGAGGGCACGATCCGAGATGTGCCGGATGGGAAGGACGAGTGGCGCTGGATGGCGAACACGTCGACGCTTATCTGGGGGCAGCGTGACGCGATCCTAGTGGACGCGTTCCTAACGGCCCGCCAGAGCGCCTGCCACATCGACTGCGTTCGCGCGCACGACGAATCACTGACCGCCGTTTATCACACCCGTGGGCATGGTGACCACGCGTTCGTTGCCGGACAACTGCGGGCAGCATTTCCGTCCGCCCGAATCCCTGCAAACCCGGGACGCTCGCCGAGCTGGAAGGTGCCCGCCGGGGTGCCCGCACTGCAGTTCGTGCACCTGTCCGTCGCGGCCGCGCTCCAGGCTCGGCTCCACGCGCGTTCTGGCCACTTCATGCCGCCGAGTCTGCTCGAATCGCAACTCGACGTACTCGACCCGCTTGAGGCGGACGAGCGCGGCCTCACCGTCGAAAGGGCGGGATCTGTCGCCGAACTCGTCGTGGCCAGCGTCGAGCGCCTCGCCGACGGCTCGCGGGGGCGGACGGAGTCACGGTGACCGACGCCGCCTTGACTCATCCGGCCGAGAAGGAGAAGACGGTGACCGAAATGCCCTCCATGCCCGTCACGCGCATCTTGCGCGACGAAGACGGTGAGATCCCTGACCCGGGACGACGGCGAGGCCACCATCGGCGGTCTTGGGTCGACCGTCCCGAGCCCGGCTGTCAGAGCCAGCGCTTTTTCCGGAAGACCACGTAGAGGGTGACGCTGGTGGCGGCCATAAGGGCGAGTGCCATGGGGTATCCGATGGCCCAGTGCAGTTCGGGACGCAGTACAACGAAGAGATTCTCGCCGTAGCGTTCGAGTTTCGAGCGCTGGTGACCGGATAGGGTATCTTCCAGTGCCAGGAGGGAGGAGGGAGAACTGTCCGCCACTTGTTGGACTTCTTCCGGTGTTGGGCGGAATACGGCAATCCAGGCCATCCCGCCGCGAGCACGCGTGTACTCGAAGGTCTCTTCAAGGGTTGCTGGGGTTTTCGATGCGGCGGCCGGTCACATACACGGCGTTGTCGACGATGGGCATCATGCCAGTCTGTGGTGTCGACGCGAGCGGCTGAAAGTGTTCATCGGCCGGCCTGCTCCCCGAGGTGGGTCATGATCGCCCCATCTCCGTGTACGCCCGATCCCAGATAATCAGGTGCTGCGCGACGGTGGCGGGGTCAGCGTCGCGAGCACGGCCGGCGTCCCGAAGCGTCTGCGCCAGACGCAGCAGCCGCGCGCACTGCGCCAACTGCGCGTCCGTCGCGGTCGGGCCGATGTCGATCGCGCGTAGACGGCGTACTTCACGCCGTTGGGGCCTGGCGCGGGACGCGAGAACGACCGTACCGAGGATGTAGAAGACCGCGCCGGCGAGGAACCCGGTGGTGCTGGAGGTGAGCTCGGCGAGCATAATGCCGATGCCGATCCCGCCGACCGCCCCGGGGCGCGGCCACGCCTGCCAGGTAGCCAGACGTCGGCGTGCGGCAGGGTCGAGATGGGGTGGGTTGACGCTGAGCTGGTAGACCACGGCGGCATCCCGCTCGACCCCGCACGCGAAGCATGCTCGTCTCGTTGTGATGATGTCGCGCGTGTGCCCATCGTGCGATCCGGTCAACGGGGGCGGTGGGAGGCATTGCTGTCGTCGGTCAGTTGCAGTTCACGACGGCGCGCTCCGGGGCGTCGGACCAGTCGGTCGTGGGGGGAGAGTTGAGCTGAGCAGCGTCGGAATTGGTCACCGTCCCAGCATCCGCGCGCGTGGGCGCCGTCGGGCAAACCTAACGAAAGCCATGCGGTGAACCCGGCAAATCCCTACGCGATTCGCACGTCGGCGCAACTACGGGCTGTTAGGTGGCGCCCGACGTGCCCCCAGTTCAGCGATGCCGCCATCGTGTTCCGATCGTCGCAGCCGTCGGTGCCGGTGGGTCCGATGCCTTGGGCGCCCGCCGTGAGGGCAGCCACGGTATGTGGGCGGCGGGTGGGGCCGCGTCGCGAGTCGTAAGGATGCGCGCCCAAACCCGCATGGCTTCCGTGAGGATGGCAGACGGCGCCGGTGAAGGGGAGTTGAATCCGAAGTCGTGTCGTGCATCCTCGACGCCCGCGTCGCAGCAGTCGCGCGGTCACCCGTTCAGCAAGGAGCTCCCGTGCTCGATGTCGTCTTCATCGCCGCTGCGATCGCACTGGTCGCGCTCGTGGGCCTGGTCGCGAAGGGGGTGGAGAAGCTGTGATCTTCTTCTCTGTTCTAGCCGCAGTCCTCGCCGTCGCGGCCATCGTCTACCTCGTGATCGCGCTCGTGCGTCCGGAGAGGTTCTGAAATGGGCGCTGCACAGATCTGGTTCGCGGTCCTCCAAATCGCCACCCTGGTCCTGGTCCTGGCGCTTTTGTATCGTCCGCTGGGCGATTACATCGCACGGATCTACACCACCCATAAGCACCTCGCCGTCGAACGCGGCACCTACCGACTGATCGCGGTTGACCCGAAGTCGGAGCAGACCTGGCAGGCGTACCTGCGGGGGGTGCTGCTGTTCTCCTTGATCGGCATCCTGTTCGTTTACGGATTGCAGCGGCTGCAGCAGTTTCTGCCCTACGCGCTCGGGCTGCCGGCTCCGAGCGAGCACCTGTCGTTCAACACTGCGATCTCGTTCGTGGCGAACACGAACTGGCAGTCCTATTCGCCTGAGCTCACCCTCGGCTATACGGCACAGTTCGCCGCGCTGGCGGTACAGAACTTCGTCTCAGCCGCGGTCGGTATCGCCGTTGCGATCGCTCTGGTCCGGGGGTTCGCGTACCGGCGTTCGGGGACGATCGGCAACTTCTGGGTCGACCTGGTCCGCGGCACCTATCGGCTGCTGCTGCCGCTCTCCGTGGTCGCCGCGGTCGCGCTGATCATCGGCGGCGTCGTGCAGAACTTCAACGGCTTCACCGACGCCAGCACCCTTGCGGGTGCCACCCAGTCGATCCCCGGCGGCCCGGTCGCATCCCAAGAGGCGATCAAAATGCTCGGCACAAACGGTGGCGGTTTCTTCAACGTCAACTCGGCGCACCCGTTCGAAAACCCGACGCCGTGGACGAATCTCTTCGAGGTTCTCCTCATGCTGGTGATCCCGTTCGCGATGCCGCGCGCGTTCGGCAAGATCATCGGAGACAACCGGCAGGGATACACCATCCTCGGTGTGATGGCCGGGATCTTCCTCGTTTCTGTCATCGTCGGGACCTGGCTGGAGGCCTCTGCCGGCGGCATTGCGCCACAGATGGCCGGCGGAGCGATGGAAGGCAAGGAGGTCCGGTTCGGGATCGCCGGGTCGACGCTGTTCAACGGCACCTCGACCCTCACCTCGACCGGTGCGGTCAACTCGATGCTCGACAGCTACACGCCGCTGGGTGGGATGCTGCCGATGCTGAACATGATGCTCGGTGAGATCGCGCCGGGCGGGGTGGGTTCGGGCCTGTACGGGATGCTGATCCTGGCGGTCATCGCGGTGTTCGTCGGTGGTCTGCTGATCGGCCGCACGCCGGAGTATCTGGGGAAGAAGATCGGGCCGCGGGAGATCAAACTCGCCAGCCTTTACATCCTGGTTACCCCGACATTGGTGCTCGCGTTCACGGCGCTGAGCTTCGCCATTCCTGCGATCCGCAGTGATGTGGAATCCACATCGATTTGGAACCCAGGTGTGCACGGCCTCAGTGAAGTGCTGTACGCGTTCACCTCCGCGGCGAACAACAACGGGTCCGCTTTCGCCGGGCTGACGGCGAACACGCCGTGGTTCAACACCGCGCTCGGTGTTGCGATGCTGCTCGGCCGGCTCATCCCCATCGTGTTCGTCCTGGCCCTGGCTGGCTCCCTTGCGGCGCAGGACAAGGTTCCCAGCACCGCCGGCACGCTGCCGACAGGCCGCCCGCAGTTCGCCGGTCTCCTCGCGGGCGTCGCGATCATCCTCACCGCACTCACCTACTTCCCGGTCCTCGTTCTCGGACCTCTCGCTGAAGGACTCGTCTAACCATGTCCACCACATCCCTCACTCGTCCCAAACAGGAGACGGCACTCTCTCCGCGCACCCCGAAGCGCGCATTCAGCGCCGCCCAGATCGTCGAGGCGCTGCCCTCGGCGGCGCGCAAACTCAACCCGGCCGCGCAGTGGCGAAACCCCGTCATGTTCTTGGTTTGGGTGGGTGCAGCGCTAACCACCCTGATCGCGATCGCAGAACCATTCCTCGGCGGTCCAGAGGAGTCCGGCGGCACACCGGTGCCGTTCGGGTTCACCTGGGGCATCGCGATCTGGTTGTGGCTGACGGTCTTCTTTGCGAACGTCGCCGAGGCGGTCGCGGAAGGTCGCGGCAAGGCGCAGGCCGCCACCCTCCGCAAAACCCGCACAGCAACCCTTGCGCGCCGTGTCATCTCCTACGACCCGAAGCGGGACCCGTCGGCGGCGGGCGCGCAGACCCAGGAGGTCGCATCCGCAGACCTGCGCCAGGGTGATGTCGTGCTGGTCGAGGCCGGACAGCTGATCCCCGGCGACGGGGACATCGTGCACGGCATCGCCACGGTCGACGAGTCGGCGATCACGGGCGAATCCGCACCGGTCATCCGCGAATCCGGGGGGGACCGCTCCGCGGTGACCGGCGGCACCAGGGTGCTGTCTGACCGGGTCGTGGTGCAGATCACGTCCATGCCGGGCGAGACGTTCGTTGATCGGATGATCGCCCTGGTGGAGGGTGCGTCCCGGCAGCGCACCCCGAATGAGATCGCATTGAACATCCTCCTGGCAAGCCTGTCGATCGTGTTCGTCGTGGTGGTTCTCGTGCTGAACCCGATTGCGTCCTACGCGGCGTCCCCGGCGTCCATCCCGGTGCTGGTGGCGCTGCTGGTCTGCCTGATCCCGACAACGATCGGCGCGCTGCTGTCCGCGATCGGTATCGCCGGGATGGACCGGCTCGTGCAGCGTAATGTGCTGGCGATGTCGGGTCGTGCGGTCGAGGCCGCCGGCGATGTCACCACGCTGCTGCTCGACAAGACCGGGACGATCACCTACGGCAACCGCCGCGCGTCCGCATTCGTGCCGATGCCCGGAATCCCGGCGGCTGATCTCGCCCGCGCTGCCTCGCTGTCCTCGTTGGCTGACCCGACCCCGGAGGGCACGTCGGTGGTGGAGCTCGCGGCGGCCCAAGGCGTTGCGGCGGAGATGCCGAAGGATGCCGAGTCGGTCCCGTTCACGGCGCAGACCCGGATGAGCGGACTGGATCTGCCCGATGGCAGCCGGGTGCGCAAGGGGGCCGGGTCCGCGATCCTGGCCTGGCTGGAGGCCGAGGGCGCCGCAGTGTCCACCGAGGACCGTGCACAGTTGGTCAGCGAGACAAATGCGATTGCTGAGTCTGGTGGCACCCCGCTGGTCGTGGCAACCTTCTCCGCCGGAGCCCAAGGCACGGTACTCGGGGTGATCCACCTCAAGGACATCGTCAAGGACGGCCTCCGCGAACGATTCAGTGAATTGCGGGCGATGGGCATCCGCACGGTGATGATCACCGGCGACAACCCGTTGACGGCGAAGGCGATCGCCGCCGAGGCGGGCGTTGACGACTACCTCGCCGAGGCCACCCCGGAAGACAAGCTTGCGCTGATCCGCAAGGAGCAAGAGGGTGGCAACCTCGTCGCGATGACCGGTGACGGCACGAACGACGCCCCCGCGCTCGCGCAGGCGGATGTCGGCGTCGCAATGAACACCGGCACCTCGGCGGCCAAAGAGGCCGGCAACATGGTTGACCTCGACTCCGACCCGACGAAGCTCATCGACATTGTGCGCATCGGCAAACAGCTGCTGATCACCCGTGGCGCCCTCACCACGTTCTCGCTGGCGAACGACATCGCGAAGTACTTCGCGATCATCCCGGCAATATTCATGGGGATCTTCCCCGGCCTCGCGGCGTTGAACGTGATGGGACTGTCGTCGCCGGCATCCGCGGTGACCAGCGCCATCATCTTCAACGCGATCGTGATCGTGGTGTTGATCCCGATTGCGCTCCGCGGGGTGAGGTACCGCGCCATGGGCGCCTCCTCGATTCTCAGCCGCAACCTGCTGCTGTACGGGATCGGCGGCGTGATCGCCCCGTTCATCGGCATCAAGCTCATCGACCTCGTCGTCAGCCTCATTCCGGGCTTCTAAGCCCCGTCCCAAGGAGACTTTGCAATGTCCACCACGCGCGCCACCCTGCGCACCACCGGCGTCGCCGTCCGCGCGATGCTCGTCTTCACCCTCGTACTCGGCGTCGGCTACATGCTGCTGGTCACTGCCATCGGGCAACTTGCGTTCCCCTTCCAGGCCAACGGGTCACCCGTGCGCACTGACGACGGGACGATGGTGGGGTCCGCACTGATCGGTCAGTCGTTCACCGACGCGGATGGCGCCCCGTTGCCGCAGTACTTCCAGTCCCGTCCCTCCGCGGCCGGCGATGGGTACGACGGCGGCGCGTCCAGCGGCTCCAACCTGGGACCCAACAACGACGACCTGGTCGCCGCCGTCGCAGAACGTCAGGCAAGAATCAGTGAACTGGACGGATTAACGCTGCAGGAGATTCCGGCCGATGCCGTCACCGCGTCGGGGTCAGGCCTTGACCCTGACATCAGCCCCGAATACGCACTCCTGCAAGTTCCGCGCATCGCCAGCGAGCGAGGGCTTGACGAACAGGAGCTCAGGACCCTCATCGAAGAGCACGTGCAATCCCGCGACCTTGGTTACCTCGGCCAGCAGAGGGTGAACGTGCTCCAGCTGAACCTGGCGCTGGACGCACTCGGCGAAACGCGATGATTGCCACACGTGCATCGATAATGCGGGGATGATGGCGGCAGGGGACAGGGATTGCGATGAAGCGCGGGCAACTGAGAGTGCTGCTGGGCGCCGCGCCCGGAGTGGGTAAGACGTACGAGATGCTCGAGGAAGGACGCCGGCTCCAGGCGGATGGACGTGATGTCGTGATCGCCGTTGTCGAGACCCACGGGCGGGCTGCGACTGTCGCTCAAGCGGAAGGGCTACCCGTCATCCCGCGACGGCTCATCGAGCATCGGGGTGTCGAGTTGGACGAGATGGACGTCGACGCGGTCCTTCACCGGCGCCCGTCGCTCGCTCTGGTGGATGAACTCGCCCACACCAACACCCCCGGATCTCGGCATCCCAAACGATGGCAAGACGTGGACGAGCTGCTGGAGGCGGGGATCGATGTGATCACCACCGTCAACGTTCAGCACATCGAATCCCTCAACGACGTCGTAGGAAAGATCACTGGTGTCACGCAGCGTGAGACCGTCCCCGACGCCGTCGTCCGTCGTGCTGACCAGGTCGAGGTGGTGGACCTTGCCCCGCAGTCCCTCCGCGACCGGCTTTCGGCCGGCGTGGTGTATCCAGCAGAACGGATTGACGCGGCACTATCCAACTACTTCCGGCTTGGGAACCTCACCGCCCTGCGCGAGCTGGCGCTGCTCTGGTTAGCTGACGAGGTCGATTCCGCCCTCACGTCCTACCGCACCGAGCACGGCATCACCGGGTCTTGGCAGGCACGGGAACGGGTCGTGGTCGCCCTGACCGGCGGTCCGGAGGGAGAGACGCTGCTGCGCCGCGGCGCGCGCATCGCAGCCCGATCCTCGGGGGGAGAGCTGCTCGCGGTGCACGTGTCCAACCAAGACGGCCTGCGCGACACCGCCCCGGGCGCTTTAGCCGCACAACGTGCTCTGGTGGACTCTCTCGGCGGCAGCTATCACCAGGTCGTCGGCGACGACACCGCGCATGCCCTCGTCGACTTCGCGCGATCGGTGAACGCCTCACAGCTCGTCATCGGTGTCAGTCGCCGCGGGCGCCTGGCTGCCGCGATCAGCGGGCCCGGTATCGGCGCGACAGTCATCCGGGAATCCGGTGACATCGACGTACACATCGTCACCCACGCGGCCGCCGGCGGGCGGCTTCACCTGCCGCGCCTGACCGGCCCTGCCCTGAGCGTGAAGCGCCGCGTCCTCGGGTTCGCGGTGGCGCTGAGCGGGGGACCACTGTTGTCCTGGTTGTTGTTTGCGACCAACCGCGAAGACTCGATCACCACCGATGTCCTCGCCTATCAACTCCTGGTGGTTGTCGTGGCCCTTGTCGGCGGGATCTGGCCGGCAGTGTTCGCCGCCGTTCTATCCGGGCTCACCCTCGACTTCCTGTTCATCGATCCGATATACGCCGTCACGATCGCTGATCCCACCCACGCATTGGCGCTGGTGTTGTACGTGGTAATCGCGATACTGGTCAGCGTCGTCGTGGACCAAGCTGCCCGACGCGCCAGAGCTGCAACACGCGCTTCGGCAGAGTCCGAACTGCTGGCCACCGTCGCCGGCAGCGTCCTGCGCGGGCAAGGCGCCGTTCCCGCCCTTGTCACCCGGACGCGCGAAGCGTTCGGTCTTGCCGGCGTACGCCTGATCGCGGCCGGAGGAACCGTCCTCGCCTCCGACGGGGAACCTGTCCGCGACGGTCGCGCTGTCATCCTCCCCGTCGGTACGGACTCACCGCCACGGGCGACGCTCGAACTACACGGCGGCGACCTGGACGCCACCGAACGTCGGCTGCTGGATGTCATCCTCGCGCAACTGGCTGCCGCGCTCGAACACGGCGCCCTGGCTGAAACCACGCGGGTGGCGGACGCCCTCGCCGCGACAGACCAGGCCCGAAGCGCCCTGCTTTCAGCTGTCAGCCACGACCTACGCCGCCCGCTGGCCGCCGCCGTCGCCGCCGTCGGCGGGCTACGAGCCGCCGACGGTCGCCTCTCCGACCAGGACCGGCAGGAGCTGCTTGCCACCGCCGAAGAAAGCCTCACGACGCTGACGGGACTGGTCACCGACCTGCTCGATGTCAGTCGTGTCGAGGCCGGGGTCCTCGCGGTCGCCCTCCGCCCCGTGCACGCCGCGGGGGTCGTCCTGGCCGCCGTCGACGAACTGCGGCTCGGCCCGAACGACGTGGAGCTCGCCCTAGACCCGGACCTGCCGGAGATTAGCGCCGACCCCGTGCTGCTGCAACGGGTGTTAGTCAACGTTCTCGCCAACGCGCAGCGCCACACGCCCGCCGGATCACATGTCCGGATCGCGACGAGCCAGCTGGGCGGGACCGCGGAAATCCGCGTCATCGACCATGGGACCGGGATCGCTCCGGAGCGCCGCGCAGAAGTGTTTGCGCCATTCCAACGCCTCGGCGACACCGACAACACCACCGGGCTCGGTTTAGGGCTAGCACTATCGAAAGGATTCACCGAAAGCATGGGGGGGACCTTGGATCCCGAAGACACTCCAGGCGGCGGCCTGACCATGGTCATCGCGATACCGGTCACGGCACCTGTACGCGGCCACACGTCAACCAACAATCTGGGAGGTCCGGACCGATGAAAATCCTGATCGCGGATGACGACCCGCAACTGGTCCGGGCATTGCGGGTCACGCTCACCGCGCACGGCCACGACGTCTTCAGCGCCCAGGACGGGGCAGCGGCGGTCACCATCGCCGCGGATACCCACCCAGAGTTGGTCCTGCTGGATCTAGGAATGCCACGCCTGGACGGGGTCCGGGTGATCGAAGCGCTCCGCGGCTGGACTACCGCCCCCATCATCGTCGTATCCGGGCGCAACGGCGGGGCCGACAAAGTCGAAGCGCTCGACGCCGGCGCCGATGACTACATCACCAAACCCTTCCAGATCGACGAACTCCTCGCACGCATCCGCGCCCTCGCCCGGCGCGCCACCACCCACTCCACAAGCCCCCTCGTCACCTTCGGGGACATCCAGATCGACCTCTCCGCGAAGACGGTGACCCGGGCCGGCGCACTCGTGCACCTCACCCGTACGGAGTGGCGGATGCTCGAGTTCCTCGCGAAAAACCCCGGGTCGCTGGTAACCCGCCAAACGCTTCTGAAGGGAATCTGGGAAAGCGAGCAGGTGTCCGACTCGGGGTACCTGCGCCTGTATATGTCGCAGCTGCGGAGGAAGCTCGAAGCGGAGCCGTCACACCCGCGACATCTGCTCACCGAACAAGGAATGGGCTACCGGCTGATCACCGACTGACGCGGCCCTCACTCGATCAACGCGTCGCGCCGGCCGGGTGAGCGCGCGTCAGGTCTGAGGCGAAACGCTGCAGCGCGCGCGTGCACTCCGTACGCGGACGCGGCCGGTCACATCAACGACGGCGGGCGCTTCGTCGAGAAGGTTTCGAATCCTCGAAGACCCCACGGTCTCGGGCGTCGCCATCACCCATGGTACGGCGACGCTGGAGGAGACGGCGTACTTTCTGCACCTGACCGTCCCCACCGAGCGGACGATCGTGCTCGTCGGTGCCCAGCGGCCTCCGACGGCCCTCGGGTCGGATTCCCAGCAGAACCTGCTGGGCGCGATCCGGGTCGCGGCGGCCCCGCAATCGGTCGGACGCGGCGTGTTCGTCGCGATGGATAACGTGATCCTGGGCGCGCGCGAGGTGACAAAGAGCTCGAATCACAGCCTCCACACCTTTCAGCCGCGCGATCACGGCGCGCTGGGAGACATCGATCCGTACGGTCGTGTTTGGTACGACCGCAGGCTCGATCTGCGTCATACGACGAGCAGTCGCATCGACCCGCTCGATGTCCTGAGACATCACAGTGCCTCACGTCTCGAAAAATGTGGGCCAAAATGTGGGCAAAACCACTTTCGCCGCATACGCGGAGAGCCGCGATCCCTGGGAAACACTGGGATCGCGGCCCCTCGGAAGTGGACGCGACGGCGGGAGTCGAACCCGCAACGCCACCGGGTATGAACCAGGGCCCGGGTCCACCCGGATCGCCGCGATGGCCCCACGTTATCGACGCCCGCGCGGCCGCGGTGCGGATGCGACGGAACGTTTCCCTTTACGACGCAGCGTGACGGGGTGGGGCGGTCCTCAGCGCCCGCACGCACCCGCCGACCCCGTGTCTCAGCCGGAGCGGGGCGGAGGTGCGGCGTCCAGCGCCCGCAGCATGCGCCCGAGCGTCTCGCGCAGTTCGGAGCGGGCCGGCTCGGCGAGATCGGTGGTGTACTCGACTCCGGCGGGGATCCACGCCATGCCGTACATCGTCTCGCGGAAGTCCTGACCGCCGACCGGCCACCGCGTGCGATCGCCACCTTCCGCGGTGGCGCCCTGGCTCCACTGGCCGAAGGCCTCGCGCATCGCCTCGATCGGCAGATCCATCACAAGCTCCGTCTCGACGGCGGTGCGCACCCACGAGCGGGCGACCAGGATGAACTCCTCGATCTGCTCGGGGGTCAGCTCCCGCGTAGGGAACAGCACGCGCGTGTGGGCGATGTCGCTCACGCGGTCCACACGGAAAGTCCGCCAGTCCTCGCGCTCCACGTCCCAGCACAGCAGATACCAGTGCCGGTCTGCGGGGGCCAGCGTGTGCGGTTCCACCCGGCGGTGCGAGACCTCCCCGGATGCCGCGGTGTAGGTGAAGCGCACCCGTTCGTGATCGCGGCAGGCCAGCGCGAGCTCGCCCAGCACCTCCGTGGAGACGGCTTCGCCGGTGCGGATGCCGGCCGGCTGGACGGCATCCGCCAGGGCCGTGACACGTCTGCGCAGCGGGGCAGGCAGCACCTGCTCCAGCTTGGCCAGGGCGGTGAGTGTGGTTTCTGGCCCGCCGACCAGGCGCTGCGCGGCGGCCACCCGCAGCCCGATCGCCATGGCTACCGCCTCCTCGTCGTTCAGGAGCAGCGGCGGCACGGCGCTGCCCGCCTCGAGGCGGTAGCCGCCCGCGACGCCCGGTGTGGACTCGATGCGGTAGCCCAGTTCGCGGAGGCGCTCGACGTCGCGCCGGACCGTGCGCTCGGTGACGCCCATGCGCTGGGCGAGTTCTGCCCCGGGCCAGTGGCGGTGCGTCTGCAGCAGGTTCAGCAGGGTGAGCGCTCGGGCGGTCGTGTCGGACATGCGACAAGATTGCCCGATATCGCGGACCGGATGTGTCCTGGATCGGTCTTACCTTCGCTCCATGACGAAGGAACCGATCATCCAAGCCCAGGGCCTGACCAAGCGCTTCGCCGCGAAGAAGAAGACCGTCGACGCCGTGACCGACCTGACCTTCCGTGTCGATCGTGGTGAACTCGTCGCCTTTCTCGGGCCCAACGGCGCCGGCAAGTCCACGAGTCTGCGCATGCTCACCACCCTGATCCCGCCGACGTCGGGAACAGCACGCGTCGTGGGACACGACATCCTGCGCCGCCCCGCCGAGGTGCGCGCGCGCATCGGCTACGTGGGTCAGCTCACCAGCGGCAGCTTCTCGCAGCGAGTGCGCGACGAGCTGCTCAGCCAGGGGGCGTTCTACGGCATGACCCGCTCGGCGTCGGCCAGACGTGGCGAGGAGCTCATCCACTCCCTCGACCTGGGAAGCTTCGCCACCCGCTCCGTGCAGCAGCTCAGCGGCGGTCAGAAGCGACGCCTGGACATCGCCCTCGGACTCATGCACGCGCCACCCCTGCTGTTCCTCGACGAACCCTCCACCGGGCTCGATCCGCAGAGTCGGGCGAACCTCTGGCAGCACATCCTGGACCTGCGCGCCCAGCACGGCACGACGGTGTTCCTCACGACGCACTACCTCGAGGAGGCGGACCGCTACGCGGAGCGGGTGATGGTGATGGACAGGGGACGCGTCATCGCCGACGACACGGCGACCGCCCTGAAGGCGAACCTGGCCGGGGACCTGCTGACCTTCGGCTTCGGCTCCCCGGCGGAGGCGGACCGTGCCGCCGGGATCGTGCAGGGACTGACCGAGCGCGATGTTCGCCGAGACGGCGAGGCAACCATCGTGCTCACCGCCCCCGCCGGCGACAGGCTCCTTCCTTCCGCCGTGCGGGCGCTGGATGCCGCGGGCATCGGCGTCATCAGCGCGACGGGTGTCCCACCGACCCTCGACGACGTGTTCCTCGCCCTCACCGGCAGGACGCTGCGCGAGGCGGGGGAGGGCGAGCCGACGGACGAGGACGCCGATGCGGTGGAGCACGCAGACCAGGAGGCGTCGCACAGCGCGAGCGCCGTCTCATCCGTTTCGACAGGAGCACAGCGATGACCATCCGGATCCCGCAGGACCACCCCCGCACCGACACCGCCGTCCGGGCGAACGTCGCGCGGGATACCTGGCACGTCCTGACCCGGGAACTGAAGCCGGTCGCCCGGGATCCGTTCACGCTCATCTTCAGCCTCGTGCAGCCGCTCGTGTTCCTCGGCTTGTTCGCGCCGCTGCTGGTCGGCTCGTCCGGCGAGCCGGTCGGCGCCACCCTGCAGTGGTTCGTCCCGGGCGTGCTCGTGATGATCGTGCTGTTCGGCACCGGCGCGACCGGATCGAACCTGCAGTACGAGATGATGACCGGCTCGCACGAGCGCACGCTGGTGGCGCCCTTGGCGCGGGCGTCCCTGCTCGTGGGTCGCGCGCTCAAGGAGATCGCGCCCATCGTGATCCAGTCGCTGATCATCGTCTTGATCGCCTGGCCCTTCGGGTTCGCGATCAATGTGCCCGGCATGCTCATCGGGCTCGCGCTGCTGGCCGTGTTCGGAGTCGGTCTCGGCGCGCTTTCGTACACCCTCGCGTTGAAGACCAAGGACCGCGAGTGGCTGTTCTGGGGCGTGCAGCAGACTCTGATCTTCCCGCTGCTGATCCTGTCCGGAATGCTGCTCCCGCTCGAGGACGCGCCGCCCTGGATGCGCGCGGTCGCCACGGTGAATCCGGTGAACTGGGTGGTCCAGGCCGAGCGGGCACTGTTCGCCGGCGACCTCGGGGACATCACCGTCCTGTGGGGCTGGGTCGCCGCGGTCGCGCTCGCGGCGCTCGGCCTGTGGGCCGGGATCCGAGCGATCCGCAGGAGCAGCTAGCCGCCGCATCGCGCGCAGCTACCGGGTCGGCGGCGACGCGCCGACCCGCTAGCGTAAAACCATGACGATCACGGGGCGACGCAGCATCCTCGCCGTCGTCACGTTCGTCCTGCTGGTGGCGCTCGGTGCCGGGATCGGGATCCTCGTGACGGACGTGGTCGGCGTTCCCGGGGACCTTCCGGTGACCGTCGTCGAGCGCGACCCCGCGATGGCCTGGATCGCGCGCGGCCTGCTCCTGCTCTCGGCGCTGTGGATCGTCATCGGGGCGGTCGCCTCGCGGACCTCGCTCGTCCGCCGCCCCGGAGCCGCCGCGGCGCGGGCGTCGTGGCTGGGTGCCACCCGTCCCTGGCGTGCCCGCGAGTCCACCCTGGGGATGCTGCCGCTGGACCGCTGGCTCCTGCTGATCGTCCCCGCGGCGCTGCTGATCGCCACCCGCGCCGTGCAGTCGTCGTTCCGCTGGGGGACGCATCTGACGCTGGTGCTGGCCGCATGGATCGGGTTCGTCGTCGTCCTTCGCCTGGTCATCGGCCGCCGCTCGCCGTGGCCGGTGATCGCGGCGGTCGGCGGGGTGGTCGTGCTCCGCTGCATCGTGACGCTCGTGGCCCTGTCCGTGGACGGGCCGGGTGGACACTGGGTGGCGTACTGGACCGATTCGCCGCGGAGCACCGTCTACATCGCCATCGCGTTCGCACTGTTCGTCTGGTCGTTCATCGCCGCCGGGTGGGCCCTGGCCGGTCAGATCGGGCGCCGCCGGGCGACCGGGACCATTCTCGCCGGCATCGGCGCGGCCGTGTTCCTCGCGGCCGTCGTCGTGGCGAGCACCGGTGCGCAGGCGATGCTCACCGCGTGGAACGACGAGCTGCGGCTGCTGCCTTCGGGCGTGGCGCGCATCCTGGGCATCACCGTCTACTCCGAGATCCCGGCCGCCGCCGTGTGGTGGGCGGTCGGTGCGGGGCTGCTCGTGACGGTCGTGGGTGTGGTCCTGGCGCTGCCCTACCGCCGCCGCGACCGGGACGCACCCGCGTCGCCGGAGGCGTCCGTGGGTCTGACCAACTAGCCGCGCGAGCTCAGCGTCTGGTCGAAGGCTCCGCTCCGGGTGGAGACGATGTCCTTGCCCAGCGGCATGAGCGAGATCGGCACCATCTTGAAATCGGCGATGCCGAGGGGGATGCCGATGATCGTGATGCACAGTGCGATGCCCGACACGATGTGCGCGAGCGCGAGCCACCAGCCCGCGAAGATCACCCAGATCACATTCCCGAGGAACGATCCGACGCCGGCGCTCGGTTTGGCCACGATCGTGCGGCCGAACGGCCACACGGCGTAGTTGGCGGTGCGGAACGAGGCGATCGCCCAGGGGATCGTGATGATCGGGATGCACAGGAGCACGCCGGCCAGGACGTAGCCGAGGAACAGCCAGAAGCCCGCCAGGATCAGCCAGATGATGTTCAGAAGCGTGCGCACTCATCCATCCTGTCAGCGTCGCCCGTTGCGCGAACCTGCGCGCGACGAAGGACCGCCACGCCGCCGCCGACGAGCAGGAGCACGCCCAGCACCAGCAGCGAAACGCCGACCACAGTCCCGGGGGTGACGCTCGTCGGCGACAGCGCCAGAATCCAGTCGCGGATGGCGCCGCGCCGCATCGGGTCGGTGAGGGTCCACAGCATCACGATCGCGATCGCGGCGAAAAACGCGCCCCACACGATGCCCGCCCACCGGATGCGCGGGCGCGCGAGCGGTGTGGCTTCGGCAGGCGGCGCCGGCTCGGGGAGGAAGGCGGGGTCGGCGTAAGGGCTCGGGGGAGTCAGGTCGCTGGTCATGGCAGGTCCGTTCAGTGCTCGTTGATGGTCACGTAGACGGTGCCGCCGCGCTGATCCAGCACGACCGATTGCGGTGTGCCGGACTCGGCGTTCTCGCGGGTGTCGATGCGCTCGCGGACGGAGCGTTCCCCCGCGGCATCCGATTTCCCCCGCCAGGTGCCCTGATCGAGGTACTCGCCCGTGTCCGCGTCCACACGAGCCCACTCGACGTCGGCTGCGCCGGTGACGCGAAGGTCCAGGAGCACGTCCTGTCCGACCCAGATGTCGGTGCTGCCGCCGCGCTTGTCGACCACGATCGGGGCGGGAGCCTCACCGGTCGGCGCGATGTCGATGTTCAGGTGACCCCACATCTGCGTGAAGCGGGTGATGTCGGTGTCGATGTTGTTGACGTAGGCGCCTCCGAACAGGATCCCGCGCGTGAGGTTGCCCGCGCCGGTGATGGTCCCGGCGATCAGCACAGCGACCGCGACGAAGGCGAGGAAGCCGCTGCGGCGGCGTATCGCTCCCGCGACGATCATCGCGACGCCGACCACGAGGGCCGCTGCCAGCAGTCCGCACGCGACCGAGGTCCCGGTCTCGCCGGGCTCGAGCGATGCATGCCAGAGCGCGGTGACGGCTCCCGCGACCAGAGCGGCACCGATGACGAGCACGACGAAGCCGAAGCTCGTCCGGGGGTTGCTCGCGCGGCGGATCCGGCGGCGTTCGGCCGCCTCGGCAGCGAACGCGGCGCCGGCCGCGGCGCGCTCGACGCGGGCCTGATCGCGTGCTGCGCGTTCGGCATCGTGCTGCTGTCGGCGCCACGCGTCGTCCTGCGCCCTCCACGCCTCATGCTGGGTGCGCCAGGCGGCGAGCTCGTCCCCGGTCGCGTCGGCGGACGGCGGCAGGGGAGCTGTTCCGGCCGGAGCAGGCGGCGCGAAGCCGACCACTCCGGCCGGGTCCGCCGCCGGCTCGAGAGGACCCGAATCCTCCATCGGCGCGGCGGGGGAGCCGGGGGTCGGCGGAGCCGCAGAAGCCATTCTCGGATCCGCCGCAGATGACACCCCGGACATCGGGGCACGGCGCGATGACGCGCGTGCGATGAGGAAGACGACGCCGCCCAGCAGCGCGATGAAGACGAGCGTGGACAGGACGCCCCACGGCGTCAGGTCGAACCAGGCGCCGGGCAGCACGAAGCCGAACGGGAGTGCTGCGGCGAAGAACCACGGCACCACCGGAAAGAGCCCGACCAGGAGCATCGGGCCGATCCCGACCATCGCCGGGTCGAAACGCCGCTGCAGCAGTTCACGCAGGTGGATACGGCCGAGGACATCGGGCAGGAGCGCCCACGCGGCAGCGTAGACGAGGAAGACCGGCAGCCCGAACAGGGCGGCGATGACGAATATGCCGCGCACGATGACCGGGTCGATGCCCAGTCGCGCCGCGATCCCGGCGCAGACGCCGCCGATCCAGCCGTCGGCACGGGCGAGGCCGAGTCCGCTCACCCAAGAGAAGAAACGGTCCCCTGCGCCCGAACGTCCGCCCGGAGCAGGCGGCGGGGGTCCGGGGTCGGCGAGGGGCGCGGCATCCGGCGCAGCGGAAGAATCGGTCATGCATCGATCCTCGGATGCCGCGCCCCACGGCCGCCATGGGGTGATCCCCTGAGCGGACCCTGATCTTCGCGTCCGGGGAGGAGGACGCGCGCCCGGGGATGATTGGATGGCGGCATGTCCTCGGTGCGCGCGACCGCCACGCGCCCGGCGCTGCGCCGGCCGCGAGAGTGCGCCGTGTCCGGTACGTCCGCCGGTCTTGCGGCGCACCTCGGCTGGTCCGCGCCGGCTGTCCGCGCGATCTTCGTGCTCCTCACGCTGCTGTGGGGAGCGGGAGCCCTGCTGTACGCGTGGATCTGGGTGCTCACTCCGTGGGACGAGGGGGATGCCGCGCCGTCGCGGAGCGTTCCGGTCGCGTGGATCCTCACCGCCCTTTCCGGGCT
The DNA here is from genome assembly GCF_024623505.1 of Microbacterium sp. zg.B48. NCBI lineage: Bacteria > Bacillati > Actinomycetota > Actinomycetes > Micrococcales > Microbacteriaceae > Microbacterium > Microbacterium sp. zg.B48. The sequence continues at coordinate 3,556 of NZ_JANJFE010000014.1, read as the reverse complement.
GGGGCTGATCGGCACCCTCGCCGTCCTGGCCGGTCACCTCTCCGGCGGCGTTTCGATGTCGTCGGCGCGGGGCTGGTTCGCATGGGTCGCCGTCACTGCGGTGCTCGCCGTCGCCGGGGGACTCTGGGCGACCTTCGCCGATCGCGCGGACCCCGCGCGCGGTCCCCGTCATGAGCTGGCGGTGCGGGTTGTGGTGACGGGGATCCTGGTCGCCCTCGTCATGATGCAGGCATCGATCATGCAGCAGACCGGCCTGGCATCGTTCCTGCTCGCCGTCGCGATCCTCGCGGGCGTGGCGATCGTCTACTCCTCGACGCTCATCGCGAAGTGGCGGGAGCTGTCCGGTGAGCGGGTTCGACGCATCCGCGAGGAGCAGCGCGCCGAGATGGCCGCTCACCTGCACGACTCGGTGCTGCAGACCCTCGCGCTGATCCAGAACCGTTCCGGGGCTTCGAGCGAGGTCGCCCGGCTCGCCCGCGCCCAGGAGCGCGAGCTGCGGTCGTGGCTGTACGACGGCGACAGCCCGGCCGACAGCGACCTGCCCACCGATCTGCGCGACTACGCGGCCGCGCTCGAACTGGACTATCCCGTGCGCATCGAGGTCGTCTCGGCCGGCCTGTCCACGGAGCGGGCCAGCGGCGACGTCGCCGCTGCGGCCCGTGAGGCGATGCTGAACGCGGCGCGCCACGCCGGCGGCGAGGTCTCGGTCTACATCGAGGGCTCCGCGTCAGGCGTGGACGTGTACGTGCGCGATCGCGGGCCGGGCTTCTCGCTCGCCGCGGTGCCCGGCGACCGGCTCGGCGTGCGCGAGTCCATCATCGGCCGGCTCCGCCGCACCGGCGGCTCGGCGACCGTGAAGCCGGGCGCGGGCGGCGTGGGCACCGAGGTGCATCTGCATTCCGTCCATGAGGAGGCCCGACGTGGGTGAACCGCTGCGCGTCGTGATCGTCGACGACCATTCCATCTTCCGCTCCGGCCTGCGCGCCGACCTCGACCCGTCCGTCGAAGTGGTCGGCGAGGCGGCGGACGTCGCGACCGCGGTGCAGGCGATCGCGGAGCTGCAGCCCGACGTCGTGCTGCTCGACGTGCACCTTCCCGGTGCGGCCGACGCCGGCATCCCCGATGCCAGCGGCGGCGAGGCGGTGCTGCGCCGTGCGGCGCCGCTCGCGCCGCAGACGCGCTTCATCGCGCTCAGCGTCTCGGATGCCGCCGAAGACGTCGTACGCGTGATCCGCGCCGGGGCCCGCGGCTACATCACGAAGGGCTCTTCGGGCATCGAGGTGAGTCGGGCGGTGCACGCCGTCGCGGGTGGCGACGCGGTCTTCTCCCCGCGCCTGGCCGGCTTCGTGCTGGATGCCTTCGGCGCCGTCGCCGGCGAGACGGCCGCCCCCGACGACGAGCTGGATCGGCTCTCCTCGCGCGAACAGGAGGTCATGCGCCTGATCGCCCGCGGCTACGCCTACAAAGAGGTCGCTTCCGAGCTGTTCATCTCCACCAAGACCGTCGAGACGCACGTTTCGGCCGTGCTGCGCAAGCTGCAGCTGTCCTCGCGGTACGAGCTGACGGCGTGGGCGTCGGAGCGTCGGCTGCTGTAGCGCTCGCGGTCTCGGAGCCTCCGGTGCGGCAAGCCGGAGCGGTCGCGCGCCGAGGCTCCGCGACCGCTCCGGGACCGGGGGATCTCGGCCGGTGTCGCCTCGGCGAACTAGACTTGGTGGGACATGACCGACGCCACCTCCACCGCGCCCGGCGCGGCATCCGCTCCCATGATCATCGTCGGCGGCGAACGCGGCCCGCAGGCGGGCGCTGCTCAGGCCGGTGCCCGTCCCGACGAGGACCTGCTGGTCGGTTTGAACGCGCCGCAGCGCGAAGCGGTCATCTACCGCGGTCCCGCTCTGCTGATCATCGCCGGTGCCGGCTCGGGCAAGACCAGTGTGCTCACGCGCCGGGTCGCGAGCCTGCTGCGCACCAAAGAGGCATGGCCGAGCCAGATCCTCGCGATCACCTTCACGAACAAAGCCGCGGGCGAGATGCGGGAGCGCGTGGCTCAGCTGGTCGGCGACCGCGCCCAGGGGATGTGGATCTCCACGTTCCACTCCGCCTGCGTGCGGATCCTTCGTCGTGAAGCCGAACAGTTCGGGTTCACCAAATCGTTCACCATCTACGACTCCGGCGATTCGCGGGCTCTGATCAAACGGCTCGTCAAGGAACACGAAGCGGATGCTTTCGGACTGACCCCCGCCGGCACGCAGAGTCGCATCTCCAAGCTCAAGAACGAGCTGTCGGATGCCGAGTCCTACGCGCGCTCGGCGAACATGAGCGATCCGGCCGAACGCAAGTTCGTCGACGTCTTCTCCGACTATCAGCGCGCGCTGCAGCGTGCCAACGCGTTCGACTTCGACGATCTGATCGGCCAGACGGTGTATCTGTTCCGGGCCTTCCCGCACGTCGCGGACACCTACCGGCGCCGCTTCCGGCACATCCTCGTCGACGAGTACCAGGACACCAACCACGCGCAGTACGCGCTGATCCACGAGCTGACCCGCCCGATCGGCTCCGACGCGCCGCCCGTCGCCGCCGCCGGCGGCATGATGATCTTCGAACCGGACCCGGCGCAGGACCCCGACCGGGCACCGGCATCCCTCACCGTCGTGGGCGACTCCGACCAGTCCATCTACGCGTTCCGCGGCGCGGACATCCGCAACATCAGCGAATTCGAGCGCGACTACCCGGGTGCCAAGGTCGTGCTGCTCGAGCAGAACTACCGGTCCACGCAGAACATTCTGACCGCTGCGAACGCGGTCATCGGCAACAACTTCGACCGCAAGGACAAGAAGCTGTGGACCGACGTCGGAGCCGGCGAGAAGATCGTCGGCTTCACCGGCTACTCGCAGCACGACGAGGCGCAGTTCGTCGCCGACGAGATCGAGGCACTCCGCCGCGGCGGCATCGACTACTCGCAGATCGCCGTGTTCTACCGGACGAACTCGCAGAGCCGGGCGCTGGAGGAGATCTTCATCCGCTCCGCCGTGCCGTACAAGATCATGGGCGGCACCAAGTTCTACGAGCGCGCCGAGATCAAGGACGCGCTGGCCTATCTGGTCGCGGTCTCCAATCCGGCTGACGAGATGGCGCTGCGTCGCATCATCAACCGCCCACGGCGGGGGATCGGCGATGTGACGGTGGAGGCGATCTCGCGGTACGCCGCGAACGAGCAGATCACCTTCCGCGATGCCCTGGCGAACTCGTCCGCACTGGGCGTCGGTCCCAAGATCCAGGCCGCGATCGCACACCTGGACGCCGTGTTGGCCGAGGCGACGGCCCTGATGCTCCCCGCATCCGGTGAGCTCGCGCCACCCACGGCGGTCGCCGATGGACTGCAGCTGCTGCTGGCCAAGACCGGATACACCGACGCCCTGCGCGCGAGCCGGGACCCGCAGGACGAGGCGCGGGTCGAGAACCTCGACGAGCTGGTGGCCGTGGGGGGGGGGGGGGGGGGGGCCCCCCCCCCCCCGCGGGGGGGCGGGCGCGCCCGGGGGGGGGGGCGCGGGCGGCGCCG